>CAMNGB010000039.1 GCA_946537835.1 uncultured Erysipelotrichaceae bacterium | reverse complement strand
AGTACATCGGTCTCCAAAACCGCTGATGGGAGTTCGATTCTCTCTACCCCTGCCTTTTACAAAATAAGAGGCAAAATATTTCAGTTTATTGGCAGAACTTCTGTAGAAGTTCTGCCTTTTTTGCATTTAATTCGATTGCCAAAAAGACAGTCTTGATATCGGGGGTGATCAAATGAGAAAGATACCGGAAAGTCTATTTTACGCAAATGTTGCTGCAGATGTGATCAGATCCGACTGGAAACGGAAAAAGGGAATGTATCCCCGTCTGTTCAATGTTTCTATGTTGAGCAACTGGATGGGTGTCTCGACAAGAATGCTTGGATACAAGCTGAATTCTGATAAGCCTTGGAATGTTACGTTCGAAGAACTTTGCAGATATGCAGATGGTACTGGTAATGACGTACAACAGCTTTTCGAGGCGATCATGAATCGTATTAAGGAATTTGATGGCGGAGTCCAGGGAAAACGCAAGAACAGCGAAATACGAGCCTTAATGGACTATCACGACGGCCATAATTCTTACTACGGACAATCTATGCTATAATAAAGCATCATTGAAAGTGAGAAGTTATTGTTATGAAACCACCGGTCAGAATAAGTCTGTCTGACTTTATAAAAACAACAATGGGATCACAGTTCGTGATCCCTGTATATCAGAGAAACTATACGTGGAATCCGGAGAAGGAAACCTATCGTTTCATGAATGATCTGCAGGACCTTCTGGAAGGAAGAACCGCGAATCATTTTCTCGGCATCATCATCTATCTGGAATCCAAGATTTCGGCAATGTTCCAGCAGCTGCAGATCGTTGACGGCCAGCAGCGTCTGACAACTTCCTTTATTTTCCTGCTTGCCCTGAAGAGGGTGGCGGAAGAGAAAAAGGACAAAGTCGTTGCCGGTATGATCGATGACTATTATCTCTACAACCGTCATTCCGACAGCAACGCTGCCCTGCGCCTGAAACCGGCTGTATCCAGCGATGATGTCTATGCCCGCCTGGTCTACGGCAATGTCCGTGATCTTTCCCGGAGGGAAAAGGAATCGGGTGTCTACCGCAACTATGATTTTATTCATAAACGCATTACCGAACTGGCAAGGAAGCACAGCCTGCTGGAACTGCTGGACTGCCTGAACCGGGTGGATATCCTGGCTTTCCCGCTTGCCGAAACAGACAATGCCCAGCAGATCTTTGAGTCCATCAACTCTACCGGTGCACCGCTGACATCGGCCGACCTGATCCGCAACTATGTGCTGATGAATCATACCGATGAAGTGCAGGAGCGCTATTACAAGATGTACTGGGAGCCGCTGGAGCAGTACTATCCGGAATCCCGGCGTCTGGAAGAATTCTTCCGTTTCTATCTGGCCGTCAAGACATTCGATCTGCTGAACCGCAGGGATGTCTATGAAGGCTTCAAGAATTACTGGAACCGGACAAAGAAAGATACCGAAAGCATGCTCCGGGAGATCAACCGCTACTGCCGCTACTACTATGATATTTATGAGGGACCGGCTGAAAATGCGGAAATCGAAAAGGCACTGAATGATTTCCGCCGTACCGAATCGCGCATGCCGGCACCGTTCCTGATGGAAATGTACCGTCTGTATGAAGACGGCATCATCAATGAAAAGACGATGGTTGCCGAGGTCAGGCTGATTGATTCCTATCTGATCAGAAGATCGCTCTGCGGCTATGACACAGGTTCTCTGAGCCGCTATTTCCCGACCCTGCTGAGATCGGTCATGAACGCCTATAACCGTGACAGTCACCAGGATATTCTCTCCCTGACCAAGGTCAATCTGATTACCATGAACCGCGGCAGATCCCAGGCCATGCCGACCGATGATCAGCTGCGCAAACAGCTGCGGGAGATCAATGCCTATTCGCTGATGTGCATCCGTCCCGTTCTCGAGCGCATCGAGCATCACGGGGCAACGGCGGCAGTCAATACCGACGATCTGAACATCGAGCACATCATGCCCCAGAATCCCAACAACTGGTGGAAGAAAAACTGCGGCATCGATGATGAGGATGACTATCCGTTCTATGTCAATCTGATTGGAAATCTCACGCTGTGTGCGGAATATGACAACTCACGGATGGGCAACGAGGACTTTGCCTTCAAGAAGAAGGTACTTTCCAAGACGCTTCATATCCGCATGAACACGGAAATCCTGAAAAAGAAGCACTGGACAAAGGACGATATTCTGAAGCGGTGTGATGAACTGACAAAGGAAATCATTCGCATCTATCCGTATAACGGCGCCAATATGGAAAAGATCAGGGAAGCCCAGGTCATTGCCAACGGCGAAGAACAGATCTCACTGACGGCACCGACAGTCAATGCCCGGGCAATCAATCACGGACGGGCAGGTGTTGAGGTGCTTCCGGGTTCAACCATGAAGGCATACGGACCGAAGGAAATGAAGAAGATGCGCACGCTCTTCCTTGACCTGCAGGCCAAGGGTGTTCTGCATGAAAACGACAACGGCAAGATTCAGTTTGCCCAGAGCTGGACATTCAGTTCACTGAATGAAGCAGCGCAGTTCCTGATGCACAGAGGCGGTGAAAACGCCCAGGCATGGCAGGCAGATCTTAAGGCACCCGAACCGCAGAAAAAAACGCAGTCTTCCGGGAAAAAGAAGACAGCGTCAAAGAACAGAAAGAAAGAAACAAAAAAAGAACCGGAAAAAGATACAAAGAAGGAAACCAGACGGTTTGTCTCAAGGCGCAAAAAGATTACCGTTCATGAAGTCTGATCACGCAGTGAATACCAGTCTGTATAGGTTCTGAACGCAGAAGGAACAGCCATTCCGGCGAGTTCCTTTTTTTCTGCCCGGACATAGCTGTCATCAGGAAGAGAACTGATTTCTTCAACCGTGATCTCATAGGCTTTCATATGCCATTCCAGATGGGTGAAGACATGACGGCTGGAGGGCAGGACCTTGATGCGCAGCGGTTTCAGAGACAGCTTTTCAGCTTCCCTGAGCGCATCGGAACGGGTCAGAAAGGAATCGGTGCCGGGGAATTCGTACAGACCGGCCAGGAGGCCTTTCTGAGGCCTTCTGTGCAGCAGGAAAGATTCACCGTCACGGATGATGAGCAGTGTCCTTTCAACGATCTTTCTTTTCTTCAGGGAACTGCGGAAAGGGATCCTGTCCGTGCTGCTGTCATGACATGCCCGGCAGGATGCATTCCATACACATTCCGTACAATGGGGAGCTCCGTTGGGCACACATACGGTCTGTCCCAGTTCCATCAGGCCCTGATTGACCAGTGCCGGATCTGTTCCGTCCGTATATGCATCTGCCAGCATCCCGCTGAGCTCTTTCCGGGTCTTATCATTGCGGATATCATCTTCACAGCCGCTCATCCGGGCAAGTATGCGCAGGACATTGCCGTCGACAGCCGGACAGGGCAGATGAAAGGCAATCGAAGCAATGGCTCCGGCTGTATAGGGACCGATTCCCGGCAGTTTCAGCAGGGCATTGTAATCAGCCGGCAGTCTTCCGCCATACTCCTGCATGAGCACTGCTGCGCATTTCTTCAGACTGCGGGCACGGCTGTAATAGCCAAGTCCTTCCCACAGCCGCATCAGTCTGTCATCTTCACATTCCGCCAGGGAAGGAATATCCGGCAGTTCACGGATAAAATGCACATATTTATCCTTCACTGCTTCGATGCGTGTCTGCTGCAGCATGATCTCGCTGATCCAGACATGATAGGGATCACCGGTATCACGCCAGGGCAGGGGTCTTTTCACTTTTTCATACCATGCGCACAGGTCTTTGATATCCGTAATGCGCAGAGGTTCCTGTTTCATGCCTTTCATTGTAACGCAAAAGCGGGGGAGGCAATTGCGAAAATGCCGCAAATGGATTATATTGAAAAGGCAATGCGGCATTAATTCAATGGCAGAATGTCAGCTTCCCAAGCTGAATACGCGGGTCCGATTCCCGTATGCCGCTCCTGAAGGAACAGCGTCATGAATGACTGCTGTTTTTTTTCGTCTTCAAAATGCTTTCCGTTTCAGATAATATGAAAACAGCCGTACCGGAGACAGGAGGATCATATGGGAAAAACCTATGTATGTTCGGATATTCACGCCCATGCCGATATCCTTCGTGAAGTGCTGAAGAAACTGCAGTCTGACGACAGGCTGTATATGATCGGTGATGCCGTCGACAAGGGTCCTGACGGCATGGAAGCGCTGAAGATCCTGCGTGATGATCCGCGCTGTGAAATGCTGATAGGGAACCATGACCTGATGATGCTGCAGAATCTGGCATGCGAGGAACACCGGGATGAAATTCCTGCCTTTCTGATCGACGATATTTTTATGCGCTGGCAGATTCTGAATTTCGGATGGGCTTCCTGGGAAGCATTCAGGCAGGAAAGCGAAGAAGAACAGCAGAGCCTGACAGCCTTTCTGAAGGAGCGGCCGGTTCTCAGAATCGTCGAAGCCGGAGGCCGCAGATTCATTCTTGTTCATGCGGCTGTTCCGAAAGATTATCCCTTTGATGAGCCGCAGGATCTCAACATGGATGTTCTTGCCGATCCGAAGTATCCGTTCCTCTATGACTGGAAAAGCGATTTCGTCTGGGGCAGATATGTGACAAAGGTTCCGGGGTATACGGTCATTGTCGGCCATACGCCGGCCCAGTACCGCGGCGGCGAGTTTATTATGCAGGACGGCGAAGACTGGTATGATATCGACTGCGGACTGGCCTACAATGAAGATTCTTCAAAGCTTGCACTGCTGTGTCTGGATGACATGAATCTGGAATACATACCGATCATGAAGAGAGCTTCATTCAGTGACCGGAGATAACAAAAAAACGGATCTGACAGAAATGAATCTGCCGGATCCGTTTTCATATCGGTTATTCGCAGAGGGAAATGAATTCATCGATCTCATCGGCCAGGATCTGCAGAGAGGAACGCCAGAATTCAATGTCGGTCAGATCAATGCCCGCTACTTCCGCAGCACCTTCCACGGTGGTGGTTCCGGTAGCTTTCAGAAGTTTCTTGTAGAGGGGCACAAAGGACGGACCTTCCTTCAGGTACTTTGCGTAAAGACCTCTGGCAAACAGACCGCCGAAGGCATACGGGAAATTGTAGAAACTCAGATGACCGCTGTAATAATGGCTCTTGCATGCCCACATAAACGGATGCAGGAAACGGTGATCCAGACCGTTTCCGTAGGCTTTCTTCTGGGCTTCGAGCATCAGTTCACAGAGTCTGTCGGCAAACAGGAATTCGTTTTCTCTTCCTTCAAACACGGAAGTCTCAAACAGATAGCGTGAATAGATGTCGCAGATGATCTGGTTGGCATCCATCAGCTGGCTTTCGATCAGTGCTCTTCTGGCTTTCGGATCCTTCTCGGCCGCAATTGCCGCATTCATGGCCACAACTTCGTTGAAGGTGGAGGCAGTTTCGGCAACCGGCATCGAGACATCCATGTTCAGCAGACTGTTGTCCTTCAGGCAGTGGTTGTGGAAGGCATGGCCGAGTTCATGTGCCAGGGTTACCACATCACCGAGCGTGCCGCCGAAATTGGTCAGAATACGGCTTTCCTTAAGGGTGGTGACAGGAGCACAGAAGGCACCGCCGACCTTGCCGTCATGCGGATAGAAATCGATCCATGCCTCATCGAAGGCACGGGCAATCATATCCGTTTCTTCCTGATCGAAGGCAGAGAACAGGGAAACCAGATAATTCCTGGCATCTTCTGTCGTATATTCGGCATCATTGCCTTCCAGCGGTGCAAACATTTCATAGAAGGGCAGACCGTTGTCATAGCCGAGCAGCCTTCCCTTGGCCCGCATATATTCCCAGAATTTCGGCAGATATTCTTCCATGGCCGAGATCAGGGCGTCGAGTGTTTCGCGCTTCATATGCGCATTCTTCAGCGTCTCGTCCAGCGGTGATTCATAGCCGCGCAGCTGGCAGTGATGAATGACTTCCATCTTGATCGAATTGAGGGAGAAGGCAATGCCGTCCTTAATGCGTTCATATGCCTTCAGTTCTGCTTCATAGGCTGCTTTCCTGACGGCCGGATCGGGGTCATAGGCCTTGTTGCGGATGTCGGAGAGATTGGTGATGCCGCCTTCATATTCGACCGGCACGGTGGATGTCAGATAATTCTGCAGATCGCTCCAGGCGGAAGAACCGCTGATTTCATACAGGCTGATGACTTTTTCGACTTCCGGTGACAGGGTGTACTTTGCGTCTTCACGGATATTGTTCAGGAAGAATTCATGTTCCTTCAGCAGTTCATCGCTGTCAATGACACCCTGCAGATCATCCAGGGAGGCAATGTACTGTACCAGAGCAGTGCGGGGTGCAGCAGCTGCGGACAGCTTGCGGGAGATGCGTCCGATGACGGCAGCCGATGCCGCATCGGATGTGTTGACCGACTGCTGCAGGGACGCAAAGGAATACAGACTGTCGGTGACGGCAGAGAGTTCCTGATTGAACCGGACGGCCTTCTTCAGCACTTCCTTCGGATCGCCTTCCAGATGTGCGGCAAATTCTTCATAATCCTTCAGCAGCTGATCGAGCTTTGCTTCATCGGCTGCGAATTTCGGGTCGTCATAACCACGGTAAAGCTTCTCAAGTGACCATTCTTTATTCATGTTGTTATCCTCTTCTGCCGGAATTATAACATGACCGCATTGAAGGAAGGAAAACCGTACATGAATAAGTTCAGCTTATCGGAAGCGGAACAATTTGCGATTGTTTTTCACTTTGTCTGTCAAATACAATGAATGTACATAACAGGAGAGCAGATCATGGAAAAAAGAAGACTAGGAAACAGTGAACTGTATGTCAGCCCCGTCGGACTCGGCTGTATGGGTTTTTCCCATGCCTCCGGCGATCCGATGCCGGAAAAGGATGCCGTGAATATACTGCGGCAGGCTTATGACATCGGCTATGATTTCTTCGATACGGCGGAAGCCTATACCGGCGTCTATCCCGACGGCAGTATTTCCTACAACGAGGAACTGGTCGGCAAGGCACTGAAAGATGTCAGGGACAGGGTTGTCATCGCTACCAAGATGGGCGTCGGACATAATGCCGACCGTTCGCTGCGGCTGGACAGCCGTCCGGAAACGATCCGCAGATCCCTGGAGAAGTCCCTTGAAAGGCTGGGAGTCGATCATGTCGATCTGTACTACCAGCACCGCATCGATCCCAGTGTCGAACCGGAAACGGTTGCCGAAACCATGGGTGAACTGATCAGAGAGGGCAAGATCCGTTACTGGGGCATTTCCGAAACGACAGAAGAATATCTGCGCCGCGCCCATGCCGTGACACCGGTGACCGCAATTGAAAACCGGTATTCAATGATGGCGAGATGGCATGAATCGATCTTCCCGGTCTGTGAAGAACTGAATATTGCCTATGTTGCATTTTCGCCGATGGCAAACGGATTCCTGACAGGTGCCTATTCGCCGAAGACGAAGTTTGAAGGCAGTCAGGATTACCGTGCCGGCATGCCGCAGTATACCGAAGAGGGCTATGCCAAGGCAAAGGATCTTCTGGATATGCTGGATGCCATGGCAAAGGAAAAGAACTGCACCCAGGCCCAGCTTTCACTGGCGTGGATGATCTGCAAGAAGCCGTTTATCGTTCCGATTCCGGGATCCCGCAAGCCGGAACGCCTGAAGGCCAACTTCGAAGCCGGCAATATCGTGCTGACACCGGAAGAAATCGCAGCCATTGATGCCAGACTGGATACGATGGAGTTTGAAGTATTCGGCGGACATAAGGCAAAATAAGAACTGCAGCAGCACAGAGAAACAGCCGTATCAGGGCATATATACTGAACGCATGATAAACACCCATACGAGAATGTATGGGTGTTTTACTGCTTCAGAATCATGAATTCTATGTGAAACAGTTCCGGAAAGATTTTATCCAACATCTGTTATGGTAAAATAATGACGTAGTTTTCGAGACTGTCTGTTTTTATGATGGAAATCCAGCATGGACAGGCAATGTTTCGGATACTTTGGATTCGGAGGAAAATAACATGCTTAATATTACAAAAAATCTGGACGGCAAAAAACTGACAATTGCTCTGGAAGGCAAACTGGATACCATTACGGCACCGGACTTCGAGGCTGCTGTCAGAGAAAGCATCGGCGATGCCGAAGAACTGGTCTTTGATCTTGCCGGGCTGGAATACATTACCAGTGCCGGTCTCCGTGTACTGCTCTCTGCTCAGAAGACAATGAATGAGCAGGGTACGATGAAGGTCATCAACGTCAATGAGGATATCAATGAAGTCTTTGAGGTCACAGGCTTCTCGGATTTCCTGAACATCGAATAAATCGGCGGCAGCGGAATGAACCTGTTTAAAAACATTCAGAAACCCGCTCAGGAAGCACTGGCATCCGAGCCGGTGCGTTCACTGCTTCTGAAGATGGCCGGACCGTCAATTGTCGCCATGCTGATGCAGGCGATGTACAACACGGTTGATTCCATGTATGTATCAAGAATCAGCGACGGCTCAATGGCAGCCGTAACGCTGGCATACCCGGTTCAGATGATCATGGGTGCGCTGTCGACCGGAATCGGTGTCGGCATCAATTCTTCCATTTCGCGGAGCCTTGGCGCCAAGGATACACCGAAGGCCGCAAAGGCTGCTGCCAACGGTCTTTCGCTCGGACTGGTTACAGTCGCTGTCATGATTCTGTTCGGAATCTTCGGCGCGAAGCCGTTCGTCAGTATGTATACGAACGATCCGGAAGTCCTGAGCGGGGGAATCATCTATGTCCGTACGATCTGTTTCCTGGCAGTCGGAAGCATTTTCTCGCAGCTGACCTTCTCGGTGCTGCAGGGATCCGGCAGCATGGTGATCCCGATGCTGTCGCAGGTGGCAGGCGGCGTTCTGGTCATTGTTCTGGATCCGATTCTGATCTTTTCGATGAAACTCGGCATCCAGGGAGCTGCCATAGCTTCAAGCTGTGCCCAGATCGTGTCGATGCTGATCGGCATGTACGGAATCTTCAAAATCAATCATGAGAATCTGCCGGTGACCTTCCGCGGTTTCCGGCCGGACTTTGCCGTCATGAAGGATATTCTGACGGTCGGCATTCCGGCGGCGCTGACCCAGGCAACCACTTCGGTCGTTGCCGGCATCGTCAACAAGCAGATTGCCGTCTACGGTACGGATGCGGTAAGGCTCTACGGTTCCTTTACAAAGCTGAATTCTTTTGCGACTCTGCCGGTATTCGGCATCACCAGGGGAATGAACCCGATTCTCGGCTTCTGTGCCGGTGAAAAGAACCGGGAGCGTTTCCTGGAGACCAGGAACTTTGCAATGGTTCTTGCCAACAGCTGGACGGCATTCTGTTTCCTTCTTTTCCAGTTTGCACCGACCATGCTGCTGGGAATGATGAATATCAGGGGAGACCTGGTGCCGGAAGGGATCGTTACCTACCGCATCCTGTCTATGTCGCTGACAGTCATGGGATGTTCGATCGTCATGACCCAGCTGTTTGCACCGGTGAAAAAATCCTATATTTCCATGGCATCGGCATTGCTTCGCCAGGTTGTTCTGCTGGTGCCGCTGACCATGCTGCTGGGCAGAATGTACGGCATGCACGGCATCTGGATCGGCATTCAGTGTGCCGATTTCCTGAATTTCCTGTTTATTATTGCAATGAATATCTGGCTGCGGAAAAAAGTGCTCAGTACATGGGCATGACAATGAAAGGAACTGCTTATGGCACATAATATTTTACTGACATCACTCTGCACCCCGGGTGAGGACGAACAGATCCGCTATTATTACGGCAGGGACGGCTACAAGAACCGCTACTGCGATGCCATGCTGACGGTAGAGGCCAGCTGTAAGTTTGTACTCGCCAAATACCCCGTAGATGAAATCATTACTCTCGGCCGCAAGCTGACATTTGATGAAGGTGATGACGGCAGGCTGATCGAACTGCGCGAAGGCAAGAACTTCTATACGGCTGATATCAAGGATCTTTCCACATATTCGCTGTTCCGCTACCGCATTGCCCAGTATATTGATGAACTTAGAATCGAACAGCAGGATCTCGGACTTCTGCTGGATGAGGAAACACAGAAAAAGGTGATTCAGTTCATTCGCGGCTATTATAAAAAAACAGGCATTCAGGAAGATACGGAAATGAAATATAACCGCTTCTTTGATGCCCTGACCAAGAATCTGGATCTGTATGCACAGTTCCGGAATGAACTGGTCGAAACGATTCCGGAAGCCGGCAATGACATGCCGCGCTACATGCAGTGGATCAAGAATTATCTTTACAGTGTATTCAAGGAAACATATAAGCTGGAGATTCTGCCGGAAAACGAAAATGTCAAGGTGCGCTTCATCCCGACCAATGTATCTGAAGACGGAAAGCTGCCGATTGAAAATATTCTGCAGCTTGTTCACGCCATTACCGGTGACCACGCTGAACCGGTCAATCTGTATGTTGCCCTGAACAGCGATGACATGACCGACAACTTTGTTCTGATGAGCGTTCTCGATATTGTCAATACCATGCCCGACAGCAATGTCAGACTCTGTAATGTCTTTACGACTTCCGGCACCCATGAAATGCTGGCAGGGGAGATCCGTGATGATACCGAAGGCTATAACGTAACCGATCTCAATGCCGCATTCCGTGCCTTCCTGAAATACGGCAAGGCGGATATGATCATCGAGTACTGGGAGAAGAGCGGCGCCCACAATGACAAGGTCGATCAGATGATCTATGCGATGCGCCATATCGATGCCGGTGTATCTCTGTGTGATATCCGGGAAATCGAACTGGGTGTGGGACAGCTCCGCAAGGTTTTTGAGAACGGAATTGATTTCGAGGCAAACGATTACTATACCCGTCTGTTCACCATTCTTGCCACGGGCATCCAGCGCGATTACGGTGATCTGCTTGTCGGCGATGAACCGAATTCAGTCGATCTGGCAAGATGGGCATATCAGAAGGAATTCTATCAGCAGACACTGACACTGATCGAATCCAGAGTACCGCGGCTGCTGGTTGAAAAGGGCATCTTCTACTATGCCGGCAATGAGGAACAGAAAGAATTTGCCATGCGTATCTATGCCAAATACAGAAATACACTGAAGCCGTTTGAATACTGGAAGATCGATGAAGATATTGAGCATTACTTCGTCAAGTTATATATGCGCGGTGATGCGGCTGCCCGCGGCAAGGGCGGAAATCCGCAGCGCAATTATGCCAGGTACCGTGTGAACAGCCTGGATAATACCGATCCGGCAAGACTGACTGCCTACAGTGTCTGCACCGACCGGCAGGCACTGGAAGACCTGCTGTATGCCTACTACCACATCGGTGAAGTCCGCAACATTACCAACCACGCAAGTGAAGATGATATGGACAACCGTCTGCTCGTGGAAGCCAGTGACATCAGTGCCCGTATGGCTACGATCAGGGAAGGAATCGAATACTTCCTGAAGTGCTATGACAGGGTCATGGAAAACATGCCGGAGGAGAAGCCGCGTGTCCTCAAGACCTCGGCTGCCGAGATCTGCGCCAAGGCCAAGGAGATGAAGGGCTGAGTGAACAGCATGCTGTTCAGAAAACTGCTTGCGTCAGCAGTCTGCCTTATGATCGTCCTGGCCGGGACATCCTGCCGGATGGAAACCGTTCCGGAAAAGGAAGAAGAGACACCGCCGCAGGAAGTGCAGACACAAAAACCCGTACGGCTGACCGTTGAGTCTGCCGAAGAGCCGCATCAGACCGTCTTTGAAAACAATGACCCGGAAGCCCGGGAACTGTTTGAGAATCTGAATGATGCCCTCTGGAATGAGAAGGGCGGCGGGACTGCCGAAATTGTCAGATATGCATATGAAAGCATTCCCGACGGATGGCTGGAGTATGATGATAAAAATCTGAATTATATGTACGGCTTCTTTGCCGACAGGGGAACGGAACTGTACTATATCGAACTGCATATGAACGGCAGGGAAAAGCTGCTGCGCATTGATCCTTCCTCTGCATATATCGAACAGCTGAACAGGCTGCTGGATATGATGAAGACAGATGAAAAAAGCGAATGAAAAAGCGGGACAAATTGTTTCGCTTTTTCTTAATCTTCTGACAGGATACAGCGCTGACTGCTTATAATAGTAATTAGCAGATGCGCAGGAGGTAGAAGAATGTTCTGGAAAATACTGAAAATTGAACCGACGGCAGACAGAAGCGTTATCCGCACTGCCTACCGTGAACTGCTTTCCGTAACCAATCCGGAGGACAGTCCCGAAGAATTCAAGGCCCTGCGCGAAGCATATGAGCAGGCCCTGGCATATGCCGATGAACATGCCGAAGACAAGGTTCAGACACCGGCAGAAAAATGGCAGGATGATCTGGCGGCACTCTATGATGACTTTGCCCGCCGCAATGATCTTTCGGAATGGCAGAAACTGCTGAATCAGGATGTCTGCCTGTCGGTGGATTCGAGAATGGAATGCGAAGACATTCTGCTGCGCTTCCTGATGGAACATTATTTCCTGTCGCATGAGGTCTGGGTATATTTTGATGAGCAGTTTTCCTGGCTTGAAAGACAGGAAGAACTGTATGAAACATATCCGGCTGATTTCATTGACTATGTCATTGTCAACGGCATTCATTTCAATGATATTCTGCCGATGAAACTGTTTGCTCCGGGAACGGACGGAGAAGAGGCACACCGCTATCTTTCGCTGTATCTGAAAGCACAGAATGCCGAAAATGAAACCGTGCGGGAAGAGGCGCTGACGGAACTGATGACAGTTTCCGAACAGCATCCCTACGGGACGGCTGTCATGCTGAACCGGCGTATTCTAAGAGGCGAGGAGGACGCGCTGAAAGAACTGTATGACCTGCACCGCAGCTACCCCGGCAATATGTTCCTCGGACAGATGCTGGCCGATACACTGTTCGATCTGAAACAGGTTCCGGAATGCCTGGAAGTACTGGAAGAAATGAAAAAGATCGATGCCAGAAACTACCGCCTGCGCTGGCTGGAAGCTTTCTGCCTTGCCGAACAGGACAGGCATCAGGATGCCGTCAAGATCATCGATGCCATGCTCAGGGATTCTGCCGGTGACGGTCAGATGCAGTATGAACTGGATCAGAAACGCATTGAATGGAACCATATCATCATTGAAAAGCTGGAAAAGGAACTTGCGGAAAATCCCGATGATATTGAGGCAAAAGTCAATCTGGCCTGGGCATATCTTGAAAACAATCATAATGAGAAAGCAGAAGCACTGGTATCCGCACTGCCGGAGGATTATGAGGACCGCTTTGGATACTATAATCTGACCAGCAGTATTGCGATGGCAATGGAGAAATATGACAAGGCTGCCGGACTGCTGGAAAAACTGGCGGAAGTGACGGAAAACCTTCCGGCTGATACAGAGCAGAATATTACCCGCCGCGGCCGTCTCGGGGAAGTGCTGATCAGACTTGGATACTGCCTGCATGCCCTGAAACAGAACGAAGAGGCAGAAGCAGTCTATGAAAGGGCACTGCAGTGTGCGACGAACAGGACAGAGGTTCTGACGCATATCGCCGATACCGCACTTTCCGACAGAAACTATGAAAAGACGCTTGAATACAGCCGCCAGCTGATCCGGGAATTCCCGGCCGGATACCGCGGGTATCTGCTGATGGCTTATGCCTATTTCTATACACATCATGACCGTGAGGCATACAATGCGGTCGAAAGGGCTCTTGAACTGTGCCGTTCGGATCTTGCCGTATATACGCTGAAGGCACGGATCCTGATTCACAATGACATGGCTGAGAACGCAAAGGAGATCATTGATTTCCTGAAGGAAAGCGGACTGCAGGATGACCCGTCGGTGCTCTTTACCGAAGGTGTATACAGGGAAGACTGCGAAAATGATCCTGCAGGTGCAGGCGAACTGTATGAAAAGGCTGCGGAAGCTCTCGGCAGCAATTATACCTATGCCGAATTCGGGGCAGAACTGTTTTACCGGCTGCTCTGCATCAGGGGCAATGAGCTGGACGCTTATGAAGAGAAAGAGCGGAATCAGCTGATGGAACTGGCTGACAAGGGTCTGGAGTGCAATCCGGATTATTACGGTCTGCTGGATTACAAGGCCTGGCTGCTGGCAAGGGCAGGCGCCTATGATGAAGCACGGGCTATGTATCTGGAACTGCAGAAGAATCCGCATCACGGACCTTCGGTTGAGGCTGAACTCGGATATATCTGTTATCAGGATCTCGAACACAGTGCCGACAAGGCTCTGGAATACTATGAACAGTCCCTGGCTGCCGGCGGCAGTATTTCCGGACATTTCTATGCCGGCATGTGTCTGATGTACATGCACCGGCTGAAGGAAGCGGAAGAGCATTTTGCCAGACTGAAGGAACTGAATCCGAAGAGTGCCGACGGACCGTTCCGTCTCAGCATTGCCTATGCCATGGACAATCAGCCTGAGAAGGCTCTGCAGGAAGCAGAGGAGGCAATTGAACGCGTCCGTGACAGGGAAGGGGATCAGAGCGTTTATTATATCCGCAAGGCAACGATTCTCAGAAGACTGCAGAGATATGACGAGGCGATCGCCGTCATCCGCGAAACCATGGAACGCTACGGCTATCCGTACGGCAACCGTCTGATCTTTCAGATCTATGCCCATGCCGGCCGGCTGAAGGAAGCGGAATGCCATCTGAAACAGTGGGCAGAGAAGAACAGCACGGACAGTGAGCTGTGCGACTGCGGCATCCTTCTGCATCTTTACCGGAAGGATTTTGAAGGTGCCATGCTGGAGAACAAGATGGTGTCAGGCTACCTGCATCCCGATCGGGCTCTGGAAGTGGATCATATCATTGCCGAATGCTTCGGAGATTACAAACAGCAGCTGAAGCATCTTCTGAAGTGGCTGCAGTACCGCCTTGACCGGGACGGATTTGACATTTCCCGCATTGAAGGCGCAGTTGCCATGTGCTGTTTCCGGCTCGGAGATTTTGAGCAGGCGCGTGTGCATGCTGAAAATGCCCTGCAGGAGGTCGACCGCAAGCTGGCGGAATTTGAGACTGACAAGCTTCTGTTCATGGCGAGACGGATCCGCCTGCTGGCACTGCTGGGCAGAAAAGAGGAAACGGAAGAAGCGATTGAGGCATGCCGGAAACTGCCGTTCTGCCAAAGCTGCCCTGAACATACATGCAAGGATATGGATATTTTCCGCATGGAAGCGGAAGAAATCTTCGGCAATTATGAGAAAGCCTATGAAATTGCCCTTGAATGCCAGAGTCTGTATCCGGACGAAGAAGATTTCCTGATTGCCGAGCGCAATCTGAAAAAGAAAGTGAAGTAAACCATGCTGATAGGAATTGATCTCGGAACCACAAACAGCCTGGCCGCATGTTTCCGCAGCGGCCGGGCAGAAATCATACCGAACCGTCTCGGAGCGCTGCTGACGCCGTCTGTTGTCAGCGTCAATGAAGAAGGACAGATGCTGATCGGTGAAACGGCAAGGGAATACGGATATCTGCATCCGGAAAGAACAGCCCGTCTGTTCAAGCGCACCATGGGCACCGACAGACAGTATGCACTGGGAGACATGACATTCTCTTCCGAGGAACTGTCGGCTTTTGTGCTGCGGTCGCTGAAGGAAGATGCGGAAGTATATCTGCAGGAAGAAGTGACCGAGGCAATCATTTCCGTGCCGGCCTATTTCAATGACCGGCAGCGCCGGGCTACAAAAAAAGCCGGTGAACTGGCAGGCCTGAAGGTCAGCCGCATCATCAACGAGCCTACCGCTTCGGCAATTGCCTACGGTATCGGCGAAAGCGGGACAAGCGAATGCTGCATGGTACTGGATCTGGGCGGCGGAACCTTTGATGTCACGATTCTTGAATATTACAGGAATATCATGGAAGTCTATGCCGTTGCCGGCGACAATGCCCTGGGCGGAGAAGACTTTACCATGGTTCTGGCGGAAATGTTCCTGAACAGTTTTCAGACAGAGATCAAGGAACTGGATCTGAAAACATTCAGCAATGTATACAAGGCGGCAGAAGCCTGCAAGCGCGGCTTTTCTTCTGCCGGCGTATCGGAGATGAGCGTCAGTGTCAACGGGATCCTGCGGGAAGAGGAGTTTACGCTTTCCCAGTATGAGACAGCCTGTCTGGGACTGCTGGAAAAACTGCGCCGGCCGATCGAAAAAAGTCTGCGCGATGCCAGAATTACACTGAATGACCTGGACCGGATCATTCTTGTCGGCGGGGCAACAAGGCTGCCGCTGATCCGTACGTATATTCAGAGGATGACCGGCATCTATCCGGAATATTCTGTTGACCCGGATACATCGGTGGCAGAAGGTGCTGCTCTGGCATGTGCGATGAAGGAAAGAGACAGCGAGATTCAGGAAGTGATCCTGACAGACGTATGTCCGTTCACTCTCGGCACGGAAGTGATCAGCGGCAGCGGTTCCTTCATGGAAGAGGGCAGATATCTGCCGATCATTGAACGCAATACGGTCATCCCCGTCAGCCGGACCCAGACCGTTTCCACAGCCTATGA
>CAMNGB010000038.1 GCA_946537835.1 uncultured Erysipelotrichaceae bacterium | reverse complement strand
GCCGATCTGGAAAATGTCCTGAATGAAGCTGCCATTCTCGCTGTGCGTGAGAACATGGATGAGATCCATATGAAGCAGATCGATGAAGCCATCGACCGTGTCATGATGGGTCCGGCCAAGGTTTCCCGTACATATGATGACAAGACCAAGAAGCTTGTTGCCTATCATGAGAGCGGTCACGCCATTGTCGGTCTCTTCCTTGAAAATGCGCAGGTTGTACAGAAAGTTACGATCATTCCGCGCGGTCAGGCAGGCGGCTACAACCTGATGACACCGAAGGAAGAAAAGATGATGAATACGAAGAACGATCTGCTTGCGACCATTACTTCCTATATGGGCGGACGTGTTGCCGAGGAAATGTTCTTCGAAGATGTCACGACAGGGGCATCCAATGATATCGAACGGGCAACAAATATTGCCAAGGATATGGTTACCCTGTACGGCATGAGCGATCTCGGTCCGATCAAGTACAATGCCGGCACCGAGAATGTATTCCTCGGCCGTGACTACAATTCGCCGAACAATGTATCCGGTGAAGTGGCCTATGAAATCGACCAGGAAGTCCGCAAGATCATCAACGGCTGCCATGACAAGGCAAGGGCAATTCTGGAAGAACACCGCGATCAGCTGATTGCCATCGCCGAAGCACTGATGGAATACGAAACACTGACAGCGGAAGAAATTCAGAAAGTTGTCAGCGGCGAATCCATCGCTGAAGACGCTGCCGAAGCATCCGCTCCTGCGGAAACAACAGAAACCACAGAAGACTGATCAGATGGTCAGTCTTCTTTTCTCATAATGAAGGTATGGTGAAATGAACAAAACGAATATTCTGAGCATTCTGATGGGGATTCTGTGCGGGGTGCTGATGGCTCTGATCATGCTGTATATGATGATCCGGATATCATTTTCACTGAAGGGACTGAATGCGGCAGCGGCAGTGCTGCTGGCAATGGCGGTGCCGCTGTGTTTCGGCTTTGTCAGGAAAATGAACCTGTCGGCTTCACTGTGTGAGACGGCGGCCGTCATCACGTCCTTTCTGATTACCTGCCTGTATGCCCTGGCGGCCGGGAAGCCGGCCGATCTGAATGCGGAAAATACACTGCTGCAGGAGGTGCTTCCGGTCACTTCACTGCTGCACGGTGCGGCACTTGCGGCAGCGGTGCTGTGGAACCGCATGACAGGCAGGGATTAGCATCGGATGTATGTTACAATATTGAAGAAACAGGGAGAATATGGTGCTTTTAAGCAGATGGGGAAAGCAGCTGAATGAGAAGAATCCGCTTCCGGAATATCCCCGCATGCAGCTGCAGAGAGACAGTTATTTTAACCTGAACGGTGTATGGGAATACCAGATCACGGGCCTGAACGAGGAACCGAAGCCCGGAAAATGGAAAAAGATCATCGTTCCTTTTGCGCTTGGCTCAAAGCTTTCCGGGACGGATGATATCCTGCTGCCGGAACAGACGCTCTGGTACCGCAAACAGTTTGCCTACAAGCCTTCTGTTGCCCATACCTGGCTCAACTTTGAGGCGGTGGATCAGGAGTGTACGGTATATCTGAACGGCATCCGGGTCGGGACCCATTCCGGCGGCTATGCGCCGTTTTCTCTGGATATTACCAATACGGTCAAGTATCAGAATTCCCTGATGGTCAAATGCACGGACGCCTCCGACCGGGGGCTGTTTGCCTACGGCAAGCAGAAACTGGAGCACGGCGGCATGTGGTATACGCCGTCGGCCGGCATCTGGCAGAGTGTCTGGATCGAGGATCTCAACGAACATGCGATTCATGACGTCAAGATCACCCCTGATTTTGACGAACAGAAAGTATATATCGACCTGGCCGGCAATTTCTCACAGGCAGCCATTACCATCGGTGCAGCCGGGGAAGTCGTTCACCGCGGTCTGACAAATGATATGCATTATGAAGCACCGATCGATCCGCTGCATCCGTGGACGCCGGAAGATCCGTTTCTGTATGATCTGTACATTCAGACCGAGGATGATGTGATCAAGAGCTATTTCGGCATGCGCAAGTTCAGTATCGGCCATGATGCCGACGGGACAACCAGGTTCTGTCTCAACAACAAGCCCCTCTTTCTGAGCGGGCTGCTGGACCAGGGCTACAGCGTGGACGGTCTGATGACCTATCCGGCGGAAGAAGCCATGACCTATGAACTGGAAAAGATTAAGGAAATGGGCTTCAACATGCTGAGGAAGCATGTCAAGGTGGAATGCCGCAGATGGTATTACAACTGCGACAGGCTGGGAATTCTTGTCATGCAGGACATGCCCAGCGGCGGACTCTTCAATTTCAGTGACATGGGCATCAAGCCGACGCTCGGCTTCCGGAATCAGAGCGATGTCAATAACCCGAAACTGGGACGTACGACGGAAGAAGAAAAACAGATCTACTATCATGAACTGGATGATATGCTCGACAATCTGTATAACTGCACGGGTCTCTTTGCCTGGGTGCCTTTCAACGAGGGCTGGGGGCAGTTTGACAGTGCGAAGGTGACCGATCATATCCGCGATTATGATTCGACCCGTCTGATCGATGCGGCCAGCGGCTGGCATGATCAGGGGGCAGGGGACTTCGACAGCATTCATGACTATTTCTTCCCGTTCAGGGCGAAGAAGCCGAAGGATGAACGGATTCTGATTCTTTCGGAGTTCGGCGGCTATTCCTATGTGGAACATGGTCACAGCGAACCGAAGAAAACATACGGCTATAAAAAGTTTACCGACCGTATCGATCTTGATGGAGCGGTAAACAGGCTGTATGAGAAGATGATTCTGAAAAATATCAAAAACGGCCTGTCGGGCTGTATCTATACCCAGGTATCGGACGTTGAGGATGAATGCAACGGTCTGTTTACGGCTGACCGTGAGATCATCAAGATCGATACCCGCAAGATGAAGCGGATGAACGACAGGATTTACAGGAGAAGTGCAAAATGAAAAAAGACGGTATTGTCATTGCCTCGGCAATGAACGGACAGATCAGAATACATGCCGCAAGAACAACGCAGATGGCAGAAGACGCAAGGCTGGCTCATAACTGCATGCCGACCAGTGCCGCCGCCCTCGGCCGCACCCTGACGGCTGCAGCGATCATGGCCAGTGATCTGAAAAGCGAAAAAGAGAAGATTACGGCAGTGATCAACGGTCACGGGCCTTCCGGAACGGTTCTTGCCCAGGCTGACGGCAGCGGCAATGTCCGCGGTTTTATCGGTGATCCGGGTCTGTACTATTCCCGGGAAGACGGGCATCTGGATGTTGCCAGGGCAGTCGGCAGGGACGGGACCCTGACAGTGACCAGGGATATGGGGCTGAAGGAGCCGTTCACCGGTGTGTCAGCTCTGCAGTCGGGTGAAATCGGTGATGATTTTGCCTATTATTTTGCCATCAGCGAACAGACACCGTCGGTTGTCGGTGTCGGGGTGCTGGTGGACGTTGACCTGCATATCAGAGCGGCCGGCGGACTGATCTATCAGCTGATGCCGGGAGCTTCGGAAGAAGCCATTGAGAAATGTGAATATACGGCTGCACATATGAAGCCGGTATCACAGCTGATCGATGAAGGACATGATCTGGAAGAAATCATTCTGATGTATTTCGAAGATGCCGAAATTCTGGACAGACGTGATGTCAGATGGCACTGCGGGTGTTCCCGCGATCACTTCTTCAGTGCCCTGATGACGCTTCCGGAAAGTGATCTGCAGGAAATGATCGATGACGGCGAAGGGGCGGAGATCCGCTGCCAGTACTGCAATTCCGTATACAATTACGACACTGATGATCTGAAAAAGATCCTGGAGATACGGCGTGTGGCATATCGGTAAGGTCGCGGTTGAAAACCGGATCGTGGCTGCACCTCTGGCCGGCATTTCCAATCCCGTCTACCGGAAGATGTGCCGTGAATACGGAGCCGGACTGACGGTCAGTGAAATGATCAGCGACAAGGCACTGCATTACGAAAACAAAAAGACACAGAATATGTGTGCAACGGTTCCGGGCGAACATCCGGTTGCCCTGCAGCTGTTCGGATCTGATCCCGAAACAATGGCTGAGGCAAGTGAATACCTTACGGAACATACGGACTGCGATATCATTGACATCAACATGGGATGTCCCGTGAACAAGGTGCTGAAGGCACATGCCGGCAGCTGGCTGATGCAGTATCCCGATCTGGCATACGATGTCATGAAGGCGGTTGTCACGCACACCGACCGGCCGGTGACCGTCAAGATCAGAGCCGGTTATGATGCCTCTCATATCAACTGTACCGAGATTGCACAGGCAGCTGAAAAAGCCGGCATATCGGCAGTTGCCGTACACGGCCGCACCCGGGCACAGATGTATTCCGGAAAGTCGGACAACCGCTATATCCGGATGGTGAAGGAAGCTGTTTCGATACCGGTGATCGGCAACGGCGATATCCGCACTGCCGGTGATGCCCTCAGAATGATTGAGGAAACAGGATGCGATGCCGTCATGATCGGGCGCGGACTGATCGGACGTCCGTTTTTCCTGAAGGAACTGAATGCCGTCATGAGCGGCGGCGAATATATTCCGCCGTCATATCCGGAGCGGCTGGATCTGGCCCTCTCCTATGCCGGAGACCTGTGTGCCTATGAAAGCGAAGGAACGGGAATCCGCATGATGCGCGGCATGGCGTCATGGTATATTGCCGGAATGCCGTATGCGGCATCATATAAAAACCGGCTTTCGATGATGAAATCACTGGCTGAGATGGAAGAAATCATCTGTGAATATAAACAGAAACTGACAGAGCAGGCATGATAGCCTGCTTTTCTGAAAGGCAGGAGTATACTGACAGTATGAAATACGGACTGATTATGGAAGGAGGCGCGATGCGCGGACTGTTTACAGCCGGTGTCATCGATGCCTTCATGAAAAACGGAATTGAATTTGACGGGGCAATGGGAGTTTCGGCCGGTGCGGTTTTCGGATGCAACTACAAGAGCAGACAGCCGGGCAGGGCACTGCGCTACAATACCCGTTTTGCCCGCTATCCCGAATACGGCAGTGTCCGCTCACTGCTGAAAACCGGCGACATCTTTGAAAAGCAGTTCTGCTATGTCGATGTGCCGGAACGGCTGGAGCCGTTTGATACCAAGGCCTATACGGAAAATCCGGCTGAGTTCTGGGCGGTTGCGACCGATGTGGATACAGGCATGCCGGAATACCGGAAACTGGAAACCCTGCAGGGAGACGAAATGGAATTTATGCGGGCTTCTGCCTCCATGCCGGTGGCTTCAAAAGTCGTCGAAATCGGGGACAGGGGATTCCTGGACGGCGGGATCAGTGATCCGATTCCGCTGCAGGCAATGGAAGAGCGCGGCTACGACCGGAATGTTGTGATCCTGACCCAGGCTGAAGACTATGTCAAAAAGCCCCAGAAACTGATGGGAATGATGGCACTGGCACTCAAGGATCACCCGGCAGTCACCGAAGCGATGAGAAGAAGACATGAAGTATACAATCAGGAGAGGGAATATATTCTTGCCCGGCAGAAAGAAGGTGCCGCCTATCTGATCTTCCCTCCGTACAGGCTTCCGATCGGCCGGATCGAGCATGATCCGAATAAAATGCGGGAAGTCTATGATATCGGTTATGAAACCGGCATGGAACACCTGGAAGCCGTCAGAGAATTCATGAATGCAAAGTAAAAAGCCGGAGTTTTCCGGCTTTCAGCGTTCTTTGCCGACCTGAATCATGTTCTGCAGATGCATGCGGTAAAGCAGAAGATCATCTTCACCGGGATTCACAACACATGCGGCAGTCTTTTCATTGGCATGCAGGAAATCCAGAAGATCCTGCTTGTCGGCGATATAGATGAATTCACCTTCGCCGCATTCCGGCTTGAAGCGGTGCAGCTTTGCGGGATCGGTGAATACCGGCAGATAGCGTTCGCCGTCACTGGCATACATGATGTCGACGCGGTCGATATCGGATGCCCGGATTGTTTCCTCTGCAGCCTTTTCCTTTTTCGGATAGGCCGCAAGCAGTACCTGCACCGGATTGGAAAGATACCATGTCAGATCCTGCAGGAGACGGTTCATGGCTTCCGAGGAAAGCGGTGCCTTCCGTTTCTGCAGCAGTCCGGCAAGCTGCCTGTCGGTGCGGAATTCATTGCTGTTGCTGTATTTTCTCATAATTTTACCACCGCAGGCATTTTAGCATGTTTCCGGGAAGGTGAAAATGCACAGGTATCTGTTTCACAGACTGTGAAAGAGGTTTATTATTATTGTAATAGGAAAGTTGGAAATCCCACCAGCCGGAAAGGAGCCCGCCATGGTTGATAAAAGTGCCTTTCTTCTGAATCTGTCAGTTCTTTACAGGAATACCCAGAAGTACTTTGACAAGGTGCTGGTACCCTATGAAATCGGCTCCGGTCAGCTGATTTTTCTGCTGTGCATCAACGAAAATGAAGGCCTGACGATGCAGGAGCTGACCAATATGACGGAAGTGGATAAGGGAACGACAACCAAGAGTGTCCAGCGCCTGATCGATCAGGGCTATGTCCGTTCTGTCCAGGATGAAACGGACCGCCGCGTCAAGCGTCTGTATACGACTGCCAAGGCTTCGGCGATCATGAATACGATCTATGACTGCCGCACGGAAATGCGCACTGCCCTGGCGAAGGATATGGATTTCCGTACCTTCGAAAACATGCTGGGACAGGCTGCCGACAATGCCCGCAATTCCCTGGTTCCTTCGCAGGGCGATATCAGTCCCCTGAAAATCGGCGGACTGATGCGGATGAGCCTGCTCGATTATCCGGGTGAGGTCGCATGTACGGTCTTCATGTCCGGCTGCAATCTGAAATGCCCGTTCTGCCACAACCGGGATCTGGTCTTTATTCCCGAGAACTATGAATTTATTGAGCCGGAGGAAATTCTCTCGTTCCTTGAAAAGCGCAAGAGTCTTCTGGATGCCGTATGTATCAGCGGCGGCGAGGCACTGCTGCAGAAAAATCTGATTTCTCTGGTCCGCCGTATCCGTGAACTCGGCTATCTGATCAAGCTGGATACCAACGGCTGCTATCCGGAGCGCCTGCAGGAAATCGTTGAGAGCGGACTGATCGACTATGTTGCCATGGATGTCAAAAATACACCGGAAAAATATGCGGCAACCGTCGGTATGAATAAGGAATCTTTCGACATTGAACCGATCCGCAGGTCAATGGAATATCTGAAAAGCGGCGTGATTCCGTTTGAATTCCGTACAACCGTCGTGCGTGAATTCCACAGCCCGGAAGATCTGGAAGAAATTGCCGGCTGGATCGGGCACTGTGAACACTATTATCTGCAGAAGTTCGAGGATTCCGGCAATATGATCCAGTCCGGCTTTACGGCTTATGAAGATGAGGAAATGAAGGAAATGCTGCAGCGTGTACGCAGGTATGTTCCGGCAGCCGAACTGCGCGGTATTTGACTGTTTATGAGATACTGGAAGTGATCCGGTATTTTTTCACTGTATTAAAGGAGATATTATGACAGACTACAGACTGCCGAAAGGCTTCCTGTGGGGCGGCGCAACTGCCGATTTCCAGTTTGAGGGAGGCTTCAATGAAGGGGGAAGGGGAATCCTTTCCCATGACTATGAAACCGACGGAAGCCAGGAGAATCCAAGACATCATACCTTCCGGATGCCGGACGGCTCAATCATTACCCCGGCAAGCAGCTTCTTCTATGCCGATGCGGTTCCGAAGGAGGCAGAACCTGTCTTCCTCGAAGACCAGTATTACCCGTCTCACAAGGCCGTGGACTTTTATCATCATTACAAGGAGGACATCGCCCTGATGGCAGGCATGGGCTTCAATGTATTCCGTTTCAGCATCTGCTGGAGCCGGATCTATCCGACCGGTGACGAAGAAATGCCGAATGAGGAAGGCCTGAAGTTCTATGAAGACGTGATTGATGAAATGGCAAAGTACGGCATGGAACCGCTGATTACGATCTGTCACGATGAACTGCCGATGGAACTGGCACTGAAATATGACGGCTGGAGTTCCCGGCATGTCATTGACTGCTATCTGAAATACTGCCGGACGCTGTTTGAGAGATATGGCAGAAAGTGCAGGTACTGGCTGACCTTCAATGAAATCAATGCGGTCAGAGGCTTCGGCCCCTGCGGAACCCGTGAAAGCACCGGCAGGGTACATTATCAGGCAGTGCATCATATGTTTGTGGCAAGTGCGAAAGCCGTCATCATGGGACATGAAATGATGCCGGGATCCATGTTCGGCGCCATGTATGCAATGAGCGGCCTGTATCCGGCCACCTGCAGACCGGAAGACATGTTCCGGCAGATGCAGGTCAGAAGAGAGAACTGGTATTTCATCGATGCCATGGCAAGAGGATATTATCCCTCCTATGCAAAGGATCTGTATGCCAGAAGAGGATTTGACGGCTTTGATATTGCCGAGGGCGATGAAGAAATCATGAAACAGGGTCAGCTGGACTTTGTCTCATTCAGCTATTACCGTACGGCAACCGTCAAGGCCGGTGATGCATCGTTTACGGTCGGCGGATCGCCGAATCCGTATCTGCAGAACACAGACTGGGGCTGGCCGATCGATCCGCTGGGTCTGCGCTATGTCATGAATGAAATCTATGACCGCATTCAGAAACCGGTCTTCATCGTTGAAAACGGACTCGGAGCAGTGGATCAGGCAGATGAGAACGGCTATGTCGAGGATGACTACCGGATCAAATATCTGAAGGATCATCTGAGGGAAATGGCCAATGCGGTCAATGTCGACGGTGTGCCGTGCATCGGCTATACGATGTGGGGACCGATCGACCTGGTCTCCCTGTCGACCGGTGAGATGAAGAAACGGTACGGCTTTATCTATGTCGATATGGATGACAAGGGAAACGGCACGCTGAAGCGCTCAAAGAAGAAATCGTATGACTGGATGAAGCATATCATCGAGACCAACGGCGAAGCCCTCGGTGAATAAAAATACAGGTGAAAGTGAGGATATATACTATGGAACAGACACTGCAGCAGTTACAGTCACTGCTTGTCACTGCCGGCGGAAAGCTTCTGCTGGCACTGGCGGTATTCATTATCGGCCGTATTTTGATCAAAAGTATTCTGACATCTGCCGGAAAGCTGGATATCATGAAGAAGATGGATCCGACGGTGCGCAGTTTCATGCAGAGCTTTATCAGAATTCTGCTGTATGTCATTCTGCTGGTTTCGATCGTTTCCATTCTCGGTGTTCCGATGACCAGTGTTGTGGCACTGATGGCTTCGGCCGGTGTCGCAGTGGCAATGGCTCTGCAGGGATCCTTAAGCAATCTTGCCGGCGGAATCATGCTGATGATCTTCAGACCGTTCAATGTCGGTGAATTCATTTCCGCTTCCGGTGCAGCCGGTACAGTCAGTCAGATCACGCTGTTCTATACCGTTCTGATCACGCCGGACGGCAGAAAGATCACGATCCCCAACGGCACGCTGATGAATGCCAATGTTGAAAACTTCTCGAGTGAAAAGGTCAGACGTGTCGATCTGAAATTCACCTGTGACCGTCATGAAGATTTCAACAGGGTCCAGGAAATCATCAGCGGGGTTCTTGCCGGAAACGAAAAGATTCTCAAAGACCCGGCACCGTTTGTTTCGCTCAGCGGAGCGACCAATGAGGCACTGGAATTCGATGTCCGTCCGTATTGCCTCGGACCTGATTACTGGGATGTATATTACGGCACGACAAGGGCGGTTTCGGATGCCCTGGCTCAGGCCGGCATCAGCACGCCGAAAACACGGTTTGTCCAGGAAAAATAAGAAATTCAAAGGAAAAGTGCAGTGTGCACTTTTTCTTTCGGCTGCTGTGAATGTGATATGATGAGAACAATATGAGAGGACAGAAAAATGCTTGAAAAGAAACAGCTGGAAAAATACCTTTCCGCATGTATGCGCTCGGAAGCGGACTTTGCGGAAATCTATGAACAGTTTGAAAAAGATGAAACAATTTCAATGCTGAACGGTGAAGTTGAAGACGTCAACCGGATCACTGTCAGCGGCATCGGCATCCGTCTGTACAAAGGCGTGCAGTCGGTCTATGCCTTTGCCAACGAGACCGATGAGGAATCCGTGATGAGTCTGATCAGGGATCTGCGTACGGCTCTCGGTGTGCGGGATGACGGTCCCGAAGTAACACTGCAGAGGGTCGAATATGAAAACCGTCATCCGGTAAAGATTGACTTCGAAACAGTCAGCCTGGAGGACAAGGCAGATCTTCTGAAGCGTGCCAATGATGCGGCATTTGCGGCAGACAGGAGAATTGCCAAGGTTTCAGGATCCCTGCTGAATGTAAAGCAGCTGGTGCAGATTTCCAATTCCGACGGACGTCTGATCAGTGATACCAGGGTAAGGACCAGACTGATGGTCGAGGCTTTTGCCCGGGAGGGAGACAATTTCCAGAGCGGTTCCGACCGTCCGGGTGCCGGCATGGGACTGGAGTTCTATGAACAGAGAAAACCGGAGGACTCCGGCCGCGAAGCTGCCAGGGAGGCATTGGTCAATCTGTCTGCCCGGGACTGTCCGTCCGGACAGATGCCGGTCATTATCGACAATGCTTTCGGCGGTGTCATTTTCCATGAAGCCTGCGGTCATTCCCTCGAGGCAACATCGGTTGCCAGAAATATGTCTGTCTTCAGCGGCAAGCTTGGCCAGCAGATTGCCAATCCCTGCGTGACGGCAGTGGATGACGGCACCATTCCGAATGCATGGGGCTCGGAAAACATTGATGACGAAGGCAATTTCCAGCAGCGACGGGTATTGATCAAGGACGGCATCCTGACGTCCTATATGATTGATCAGCTCAACGCCAGACGCATGCATACGGAAGGTACACACAGTGCCCGCCGTCAGTCCTATCAGTATGAGCCGACGTCCCGCATGACCAATACGTTTATTCTGGAAGGCAATTCCACCTTTGAGGAACTCTTCGAGGGTGTCGAAAAAGGCCTGTATGCAAAGAAGATGGGAGGCGGAAGCGTCAATCCCCAGACCGGCGAATTCAACTTTGCAGTCAATGAAGGCTATATGATCGAAAACGGAAAGATCACCTATCCGGTCAGAGGTGCTTCGCTGATCGGAAACGGTCGGGATATTCTGATGAATATTGACAGAATCTGTGACAATCTGACAACCGGCCAGGGCAACTGCGGTTCATTGAGCGGCAGTATTCCGACCGATGTCGGACAGCCTTCCCTGAGAGTCACTTCCATTACCGTAGGAGGTACGGCAAATGAATAAGCAGAAATGGATCGATTATGCCCTGCAGCAGGGATTTGCGGATTTTGAGGTCTATCAGTCCCTGAGCAGTGAAAAGAAAGTTACCTGGTTCGAGGGACAGATGGATACCTTTGTGACCAGCAGGGTGCTGGGAACGGCACTGCGCGGAACCTATGCCGGAAAGATGGTCAATCTTGCGACCGAAGACACTTCTGATGATCAGATGGAAGATCTGATTGCCCGGATGAAGGAACAGGCAGGTGCGATTCAGACTTCTGAAACGGCTGTGATTGCCGAACCGGTGCAGTGTGAGGAAGTGAAATCGACAAAGAACTGGATCCGGCCGGACAATGAACAGATTCTTAGGATTCTGAAGGAAGCCGAAGAAAAGATCAGAAAGGCAGATGAACGCATCATCCAGGTTTCCCGGCTGCAGTGGATCGAAAGTAAGGAAACCCGTGAAATCATCAATTCCAAAGGCATGCATATTTATGACGAGAGCCGTCTGCAGGCGCTTGCGGCAGGTGCGGCCGCTTCTGCCGGAAACGAAGTCAAAGACAGCTTCCGGGTGGAAGTTGCGGAAGATCCGGCAAAGCTGGATATCGGTGAATTTGCCGCAAAACTGGCTGAAGATGCCGTAAACAAGCTGGATGCCGAACAGCTGGAAAGCGGAACATATCCCGTTATCTTCGAAAAAGGCGCAATGACTTCACTGTTCTCTGCCTTTACGGGGCTGTTCTCCGGTGATCTGATCGGCAAGGGGATTTCACCCCTGCATGACCGCCTGAACACACAGATCTTTTCAGATCTGATCACGGTTGTGGATGATCCCCGCAATACCGATGCGGTATCACTTGCCAATTTTGATGATGAAGGAACGCCGACATGCCGCAAGGTGCTGGTAGACAGGGGCGTCTTCAGAACGATCCTGCACAATACCAGAAGTGCGGCACGAATGAATGCAGAGACAAGCGGAAACGGATTCAAGTCTTCATATACTTCTCCGGTCGGTGTCTCTCCGTACAACTGCTATATCGAACCGGGAGAAAAGACACTGGATGAACTCTGCGAAGATATGAAGGACGGCTATGTGATCACCGATCTTGCCGGTCTGCATGCCGGAATCGACTTTGTCACAACGAACTTCTCGCTGCAGTGCTCAGGCTACTGGGTAAAGGACGGGAAACGGGATCACAGCGTTACACTGGTAACCGTTGCTGCTAATTTCCTGGAAATGATGAGCAGTGTGACTGCTGTCGGCAGTGATCTTGAATGGAAGCACCATACCGTTGTTACACCGAGCATTGCCTTTAAGGGCTGTGCCGTTGCCGGCAAGTGAGCATAAGAAAAAAGCTGATTCACACGGATGACTGTCATTCGTGTGAACCGGCTTTTTTGTTTATTTACAGTTCTTCGCCGTAGCGGGAGAAGAGATTTACATAGAATTCGACATTGTCACAGAGGACATTTGTGTCGATATGCTCATTGACGGAATGGGCGCCGCCGGATTTCCCGTCATAGAAGATGCCGGTAAAGCGGTAGACGCTGCGGGAAGGGGACAGATCGCTGTAATAGCGGGAGTCCGTGCCGCCGGCCATCATTGAAGGAATGAAGGAGATGCCGGGGTATTTTTCGTTCATGATTTTCTGCAGCAGTCTGTAGCCGTAGCTTTCCGTCGATGAAACAGGCGGAGGGTTATGTCCCTTGATCAGGCGGAATTCCGCTTCTTCCGGCAGAACACTGCGGAAGTGTGCTTCAAGGTCTTCCAGTGTTTCACCCGGCAGGATGCGGCTGTTGGTAATGACGGAAGCGTGTTCCGGCAGGATGTTGGCCTGATCACTGCCTTTTGCCATGGTCGGTGTTGTTGTGGTTCTCAGCATCTGGTTGATCAGGGCACTTTCTTCTGCGAGTTCTCTCAGAACTTCTTCATTGCCTTCCGGATCGGAAAAGAGCTGCCGGACGGCTTCGTCCTTGCGGAAGGGGGCATCGGCCTTCATCTGCTGGATGACAGGGGGGCAGAGCTTCGGAGCCATGCGGTGTTCTTCCAGGTCATAGACAGCCTTGCCCAGTTTGCCGAGGGCATTGTGCAGGGGCGGATAGGCGGAATGACCGCCTTTGGCATTGATATAGATCTCATGATCGGCATAGCCTTTTTCGGAAACAAAGATTTCCGCTACATGACGGCCGTTCCTGACGGAAATGCCGCCGCATTCATCAATGGCCATGCCCAGCTGAATGCCGCGCTTCTGCAGTTCATCGTGAAGGATGGCGCCGGCTGCACCGGGGCCGCCCATGATTTCCTCGTTGTATCCGAAGGCGAGATACAGATCATATTCAGGTGTGAAGCCGTCTTCGATCAGCAGTTCAATGGCGTCGAGATACGCCTGAATGTTGCACTTGGAATCGGTTGTGCCGCGTCCGTACATGATTCCCTCTTCGTCGACATGGGCTGAGAACGGCGGATATTTCCACATTGCGTGATCGCCTTCCGGCACGACATCCTGATGGGCTGTCATCAGCAGCGGAAGCTGTGAGGATTTCCCGCTGCCTTTCCAGGTATAGAGAAGAGCACATTTGCCGATGATTTCCTTCTTCAGAGTCCTGTGCACCAGCGGGTAGCATTCTTCGAGGCACTGATGAAGCTTTTCAAATTCCGCCGTCCGGGTCTGTTCGGGATCGGCACTGGATACTGTCGGAATCTGTACCATTGCCTGCAGATGACGGATAAAACGTTCTTTATCATACTGGATCATACAGAGATACCTTCTTTCTTTTCTGCTTCCATTCTATCTGAAAATGCGGCGGATACGGAAACAGATTGCCGGATTACCTGCATTCATGTTGATTATTCGGCGGAAGTCGGTACAATCTTAACTAAAAGAAGGGGATAGTTATGAAAAAAACAGTATTGTGCGGCAAATTGTTTACAGCCGAAAATGATGATGTGCTGAAGGATATGGCAGTCATCATTGAGGACAATATCATTCAGGCTGTCGTGCCGGCAGCGGAAGCTGATACGGAAGGAGCGGAAGTTATCGACCTTTCCGACCGCTTTGTCATGCCGGGACTCATTGACGGCCATATGCACTGCACCTCCAACGGCAATACAAAGGAACAGGCCGGATATTATCCGACAACTGCCGAACAGACAATTGACGGCATGGTCAATCTGAAGAAGGACCTGCTGGCCGGATTTACGGCTGTCCGTGATGAAGGCTGCAATGACTTCGAAGATGTGGCACTGAAGAATGCAATCAATGCCGGCAGGATCGACGGACCGCGCATGGTCACATCGGGTAAATGCCTGACTGCGACCGGCGGCCATGCCGACAGCAGATATCCGTATTATCTGGAACCAGGTCTTCATGAATCACTGGTATGCGATTCTCCGGATGCCATGCGCAAGGCTGCCAGAACCGTATTCAAGTACGGTGCCGATCAGATCAAGATCATGGGAACCGGCGGCGTCATGTCCATGGGAGATGAGCCGGGTGCACCGGAATTCAGCTATGAAGAAATGAAGGCAGCTCTTGATGTTGCCAATTCCCGCGGCCGCATGTCTTCCGTACATGCCCACGGAGCCGAAGGCATCAAGATTGCGATCAGAGCCGGCATTCATTCCGTTGAACACGGCATGCTGATGGATGAAGAGGCAATTGATATGATGGCTGAACATCATACCTATCTGATTCCGACCATTGTTGCGGCCAAGGCCATTGTTGAAAACGGTGTGGAATCGGGCATCCATCCTGAGAATGTTGCCAAGGCTGCACGCTGTGTTGCCAATCATTATGAGAACCTGAAGAAATGCCTGAACAAAGGCGTACCGATCTGCTTCGGAACCGACGCCGGAACACCGGGCAACTATCACGGAACCCAGACCAGAGAATTCGGATTCATGCAGGAAGCCGGACTGCCGACCGCCTATATCCTGCATGCGGCAACCAGCAGAAATGCCGAAATGATGCGCATGAATGACTGCATCGGTACGGTAACGGCAGGAAAGTTTGCCGATCTGGTGGCAGTTGACGAAGATCCGTTCGACAACATCAGGACCATGGAACATGTATCCTTTGTCATGAAAGACGGCAAGGTTTACAAAAACAGATAAGCAGAAGAGCACGGGACGTCCGTGCTTTTTTTCTGTACCGGCTGATATAATGGCTTCAGACAGGAAATACGAATGAAAGATTTCTATATTGATGACAGCGGAATCCGTCTTCACTGCCGCCTGGACCGGCCCGGGAACAGCACCCGCTGTCCGCTGCTGATCATCATTCACGGCCTGACGGGACATATGGAAGAAGAACATCTGTCTGCTCTTTCAGAAGCTGCCGGTGACAACGGCTTTGCGGTACTGCGGGCGGAAATGTACGGCCATGGCCAGAGCGGCGGCTTGTTTGCGGATCATACGATCGGAAAGTGGCTGGAAAATGTTCAGGCTGTGACTGCATATGCAAAGTCACTGGATTTTGTGAGCGGTCTGTATCTGGCCGGGCATTCCCAGGGCGGTCTGGTTTCGGCAATGGCTGCCGGCATCCGGCCGCAGGATTATCAGGCATTGGTTCTGCTGTCGCCGTCGCTGAACATTCCGGAAGACGCCCGGCAGGGGAATTTCCTCAATGCTTTCCGGTTTGATCCGGATCATATTCCCGTATCTTTTGTGTGGAACGGAAAGAAACTGCAGGGTGATTATCTTCGCGATGCGCAGGGAATCTGCACGGAAGAATATATCCGCAGGTACAGAAAACCGGTTCTGATCATTCACGGAGACCGGGATGAAGTCATTCCTGTATCTGTTTCTGCGAAAGCAGCTGAGCAGTACAGTGACTGCCGGCTGATCACTGTTGCCGGTGATGATCATGATTATCACTGTCATGCGGATATCATGACAGATGCTGCTGTACGGTTCCTGCAGGAGAACCGTCATGAATCCGGAACTTTCTGAAAGACATTGATCCGGAAACAATGTCAAAAGATGACCTGAAAAGCCTGATCCATCACTACAGAAACATGGCGCAGCAGATGATGAACGGCGGTATATATAACGGCGGTTCCGGTGTCGGACCGTCGATCGATGCCTGCAACAGCTGTGCAGACACGCTGCAGGAAGTCTACCTGCGCAGATTCCCGGAAGACTGACAGAAGAAACGCAGCAGGCTGAAAAGCCTGTTTTTTTATGTGGCAGCAATAACGAAAAAAACAGCCCGTTTTCACAGGCTGCTTTGCATGGTGACCTCTGAGGGACTCGAACCCTCGACCCACTGATTAAGAGTCAGTTGC
>CAMNGB010000037.1 GCA_946537835.1 uncultured Erysipelotrichaceae bacterium | reverse complement strand
GGGATCACTGTGATTCCTTTTTTTCTGTTTCAGAACCGGCAGCAGGCAGTGCACCTGCTGACCGGCACTGTAAATGCCGTTATTCTGTTTTTCAGTGATTGCATATCAGTTACTGTTTTCCGAAGAATATACTATGATTGCCTGCGGTGAAAATGATGAAGAAATTATTCGGTGACAGAGAGTTTCTGAAAAAGATGATACTGATTGCCCTGCCGATCGGCCTGCAGTCGGTTGTCAATCTGCTGGTCAATCTGATCGATACGGTCATGGTCGGAACACTGGGAGATATTGCCCTGTCTTCGGTCAATATATCCAGCCAGTTCCCCTACCTCTATATGACGGCAATCATGGGCGTATCCAATGCCGGTCTGATCATTGCCTCCCAGGCATTCGGCAACGGACGGAAGGATATGGTAAAGCAGATGATGTCCTTCTGCATGAGGATCTGCATCTGTGCCAATATCATCTTCTTTCTGCTGACATTCTTTTTCCCGTCACAGATCATATCCATCTATACCGACAATGCCGGCATCATTGAAACCGGTGCGGTCTATCTGAAGATCCTGTCGGTAACGATGCTGTTCCAGTCCTTTTCGCAGACAGCCGTGCTGCTTCTGCGCAGCGTCGGCGTCAACCGGCTCGGCTTTACGTCTTCCCTGTTTGCCTGTGCTGCCAACGTCTTCTTCAACTGGGTATTCATCTTCGGAAATCTCGGCATGCCGGCTCTCGGTGTTTCCGGTGCCGCGGTCGGAACCGTCATGGCCAGGGTTGTGGAAATGATTGTTGTCGCAATTGCCCTGTTCCGGGATGAAAATCTGGGCTGGCGTCTCAGTGATCTCACTCTGAAGGCAGATGAGGCAATGAAGAAGGACTTTATCCGCATCGGCACCCCGAGCATCATTTCGGAAGTGACCGGCAACCTGAATGTATCGGCTGCCGCCATGATCACCGGCCGTGTATCGGAATACTATATTGCCGCCAACAGCATCGTTCATAACATCTGGACCATTTCCTCACTGTTCATGTTCGGTGTTGCCATGGGTGCCAATGTCATGATCGGTCATGTCATCGGTGCCAGAAAAATGGATACCGCCAGTCAGTATGCGGACTGGTTCATCAATATCGCAGCCGTTATCGGTATCTGCGGAGCCATACTGACCCAGGTCATCGCACCGCTGATCACATCGTTCTTCAATGTCTCGCCGCAGGCCAGGGCCACTGCCGCCGAACTGACAGATGCGGCATCCATTGCCGTCTTCTTCCTGGCCATGCAGATCGTACTGACCAAGGGAATCCTGAGAGGCGGCGGTCAGGCTGCGGCCGTTACCAGAGTCGACCTGCTCTCCTGCTGGCTGATCAATATCCCGGCCGGCTTCCTGGTTGCCCTGGTATTCCGGCTGGATCCGTTCTGGATCTATCTCAGCCTCCGCATCGACTATCTGATCAAGACAGTCTGGGGTATCTGGAAAGTAAAAAAGACGGACTGGATCATCCGTCTCAATATCGACTGACTGCCGGTTCTTCACAGCCGGCTTTTTTCTTACAGACTTTTGAATACTTCGTCATCCAGCTTCTCATTGAAGGGATGATCCAGAAGTTCCGGATTCTGCAGGAAGTACTGCAGGATCTTCATCGACTTGGAGAAATAATAGCCGTCGGCAATTCTCTCATCCATTGTGATGTTCAGCTCCACACCATCCCTGAATACAACCTGATCATTCTCATAGAACGGCATTCTTTCGCTTTTGCCGATAACGACAAACATCGAAGTCGTGCCCCAGTTGGTCAGGTGATGATAGCCGCTCGGCAGGCCGATGGAGCCGAGATTGGCAAAGTTGACCGTCGAATGATACGGATCGGTTTCAACCAGTGCCGGCAGGATCATGCCCTTCTTTTCCAGCCAGCAGATGGAACTGATGACGGGTCTCGAAATAAACTTCGGCAGCTGATTGAATTTGTCCATGACACCGGTGGATTCATCCACATAGCTCTTGTTCTTGAGCTTCAGCAGCTGGCGGTGGATCTCATTGTGAAGATCATCGATCGTCCACTCAGGCCGGCTGTGGATGAAGGCCAGAACCTCTCCGCCTTCATCGGAGAATTCCTGCTTGACCGTAAAGGCTGCACTGACCTCATTGCGCTTGTACATCTTGCGGTCATGAATGAAAATGGACAGTTTGGAACGGAGCGTGATCGTCTTCAGCGTTGCGGCGATCAGGCACTGGAACAGGTTATACTTATATTCCGGATTGTCCGCATTCTTCTTTCTGATATATTCATTGACCTTTGTCAGGTCGATCTTGAAACTGAAAAATGCCTCATTGTCACACCTGTCCGGATACATGAACGGCATGATGAAGTGCATCGAGTCGACATTTTTCAGATATTTTGCATCAAATCTGTCTCCCATCTGATTTCTTCCTTTCAAAACACAAAGTTTATTCTACTACCTGCCGGAAGAAACCGGTCATTTTTTCATATATTTTTTCTTCAGATAATTATGATAGACGGGAATGAACAGGACCGGCAGGCAGACTGCCGCAAGAATTGTCATGCCGGAATACAGAGGCTTTTGAAAGGCAAAGGAAAGACCCAGACCCGCCAGCATGATCACTCCGTACAGCATCCACATGATGCCGTGACGGTGATTCCAGGCCCGGACATCCGTCAGTTCCTCCGCCCTGACCGGCGGCGCACCGGTCGAGATCTGTGCCGGATTCTTTCCGCCATACTGAAAGATGCCGATGCCGATCATCAGCATTGCCGTCAGGACAATAATGACAATGTACAGAATCATTCCGAATTCCATATTTTCAGTATACTCCTCCGATAACAAAAGCAGCATCTCTGCTGCTTTCAGTCAATATAGTGAATTCTTGTTTCGTCAAAGCGGTCCTGCTGTTTCTTTTCTTCGGCCGGATAGCCGACGGAAACGATGGCAAACGGCTTCAGTGATTCGTCACATCCGATGATTTCCGCTACCGCATTCATTCTTTCCGGCAGCGGGGCAATGCCGCACCAGGTGGTGCCGAGTCCGAGGGCATCGGCTTCGAGCAGGATATGCTCGGTGGCGATGCTGAGATCGATCTCGCAGTATGCCTTATGACGCAGCTGTTCTTCCTTTGTCCTGTAGCAGGGCACAATGATCAGCGGTGCATCTTTGGTGAATCCGGCATAGGGACTGGTCTGTGACAGTTTCTGAATCGTTTCCGGATCGGTGACGACATAGAATTCCCAGGGCTGCTGGTTGCCGGCACTCGGTGCCGCCATGGCAGCTCTCAGGATCTGTTCGATCTTTTCCTTCTCCACTTTTTGTTCCGTATAGCGGCGGATGCTGGTGCGGTGAAAGATGCTGTTCATGATTTCACTCCTGTGTTTCGGCTTCGATTTCCTTGATCGTGCATTCATTCCCGCGCAGCAGCCAGGTGCGTTCGCTGTGGCAGTGCGGACAGATCTTGCCGTATTTTACCGTCTCGTATTCGCTGCGGCAGTCCTCACAGTAGGTGACTGCAGGAATGATTTCAATTTTCATTTCGGCGTCGGCAAGGACCGGATGCTTCTTCTTGAAGTAATCCCAGCAGTCAACGAAATAGTCATTGATGATGCCGGAGACTTCTCCGATCTGCAGGGTAACGGATCCGATTCTGGTGATTTTATTTTCTTCCGCCACCTCATCCAGAGTCTTGGCGACATGGGTTACAATACCTAATTCATGCATAACTTCAGCTGTTTTCTCTCCATCTGTTGATTTCTTCATGGAGCCAGGAAATCCAGGCATCCATTCCTTCCCCGGTCTTTGCCGACAGCGGGAAAATCTGAATATCCGGATTCAGGCGTCTTGCCCTTTCCATGCACTTCTCCATATCAAAGTTGAAATACGGCAGGGCATCGATCTTGGAAATGACCAGGGCATCGCTGGTTTCAAACATCAGCGGATACTTCAGCGGCTTGTCGTCGCCTTCGGTGATGCTCAGGATCATGACATTCTTTCCGGCACCGGTATCGAATTCGGCCGGGCAGATCAGATTGCCGACATTTTCCAGCACAGCCAGATCGACATCTTCAAAGCCCATGCCTTCCAGACCGGCTCTGGTCATGCCGGCATCCATATGGCACATGCCGTCGGTATGCACCTGTACGGCCTTTGCGCCGAGGCTTTCGATCTTTTCGGCATCAACAGCAGAATCAATGTCTGCTTCCAGAACCGCGATCCTGGTTTCGGGCATGCCCTTGATCGTTGACGAAAGCAGGGTTGTCTTGCCGGATCCCGGCGAGCTCATGATATTGATCAGCAGCACTCCGGCTTCCTTCATCTCAGCCCGGAGTCTGTCGGCATCGCGGTCATTGGAATCCGTAACGCTCTTATGCAGTTCGATTACCTTCATGCTTCATTCCTCCATGTTTCGATCCGGTTCTTCAGCCATGACTCAAATGCTTCCAGACCGTCTCCGTTCAGGGCACTGACGGGGAAGAATTCCATTTCCGGATTCAGCTTTCTGACATAGGACTTGCAGCGTTCGATATCAAAATCAAACACCGGTGCCACATCGATCTTGTTGATAAGCATGACATCGCTGACGGTAAACATCAGCGGATATTTCAGCGGCTTGTCATCGCCTTCCGGCACGCTGAGGATCATCATCTTCAGTTGGGCACCGACATCAAATTCAGCCGGGCATACCAGGTTGCCGATATTCTCCAGGAATACGACATCGAGATCATCGATGCCGAGTCCTTCCAGGCCTCTGGCCGTCATATCCGCATCCATATGGCAGAGACCGCCGGTATGAAGCTGAATGACCCTGACGCCGAGCTTTGAAATCGTTTCGGCATCCACGGAAGAATCGACATCCGCTTCCATGACGCCGATCCGGTACTGATCCTTCAGGGCATTGATCACATGAATCAGTGTCGTGGTCTTGCCGGCACCCGGAGATGCCATCAGATTGATCAGATAGACTTTCTTTTCCTTCAGTTTTTCTCTCAGTTTCGCTGCTTCCTTTTCATTGTCGGCAGTGATTCTTTCTTTTGTCTCAAGAATTTCGTACATAGGACACTTCCTTTTTCTTACCCTACTATTTTATCGAAATGCATGAAGTCTCTCAATCATTGCGATATGTTCCGCCTGCGACAATCATGCCCAAACGACAAAAAAAAGGAATTCCCTTCCGGAAATTCCTACCAGCAGGCAATATTTGCGTCGGTTCTGGATTCGGTGCCGCCGACCAGCACGCCGTTTTCCAGACGGACGATGATCTGTCCGCGTCCGAAGGATGTTCTTTCTTCCATGACCTTGACTTCATGACCGCGTGCCCGCAGGGCGGCAATGATTTCCCCGCCGGCTTCCTTTTCAATTGAAACGGATCCGTCACGGTTCCACTGCCAGCGCGGCGCATCGAGTGCCATCTGCGGATTCATATGGAAATCGATCATGTTGGTCACGACCTGCAGGTGTCCCTGCGGCTGCATGTATCCGCCCATGACGCCGAACGGACCGACTGCCTTCCCGTCCTTTGTCAGGAAGCCGGGAATGATCGTATGATAGGTTTTCTTATGAGGTGCCAGCACATTGACATCTTCATCCTTCAGTGAAAAGTCGGCGCCGCGGTTCTGCAGGGATACGCCGTATCCTTCCAGAACAATGCCGGAGCCGAAACCCATGTAGTTGGACTGGATATAGGACACCATATTGCCGTCTTTATCAGCCGTGCAGAGATATACCGTACCGCTTGCCGGAAGATCGACGGGACCGTGATCCTGTGCTCTGTCAGTGATTTCCTGTGCTCTTCTTTTGCCGTATTCCGGCTTCAGGAATTCATGATAGTCCACCCTCATCTCCCGCGGATCGCTGACATAACGGAAGGCATCCGCAAAGGCTGTCTTCATCGCTTCGATTTCCTTATGATAGGTGTCGTCGCATTCCTTTTCCGTCAGTTCGAATTCCTTCAGGATATTCAGTGCCATCAGAGCCGCAATGCCCTGACCGTTGGGCGGAATCTCATGAACATCATAGCCATGATAATGAACGCTGATCGGATCGACCCACTCACATTCATATTCTTCCAGATCACGCTTTGTGAAGTAGCCGCCGTTTTCCTGTGACTGACGGACAAACTGGTCGGCAATTTCTCCCTTGTAGAAAGCATCGGTATTCGTTTCTGCCAGCAGTCTCAATGTCCGGGCATGATTCTTCAGCCGTACGATTTCACCGAAATGATATGATTCACCGTCCTTTGTAAAAGTGCGGAACCATTCATCGAATTCCTTCTTTCCGTCAAAGCGTTCATGAAAGATCCGGGTGCTTCTCTCCCACATCTTTGCCAGCAGCGGCGAAAGCGGATAGCCTTCTTCGGCATAGGCAATGGCCGGTGCCAGCACCTCAGCCAGGGACAGGTTTCCGAACCGCTCGATCAGGGTTTTCCAGCCCTTGACGGCACCCGGAACCATGACCGGAATCCAGCCGTGCGTCGGCATCTTTCCGTCGCCGACCCGTTTTCTGACATCTTCCAGACTGATTTCATTGGGAGAATAGCCGGACGCATTCAGTCCGTACAGCTGATCCTTCATCCATACCAGCGCAAAGGCATCCGAACCAAGACCGTTGGCCGTCGGTTCCACAACTGTCAGAGCCGCAGCTGTTGCGACAGCCGCATCCACGGCATTGCCGCCCTTTTTCAGAATCTCCAGGCCGGCTGCCGAAGCCAGGGCACTGCCGGTCGCAACCATGCCGTTACGGGCTGTAATGCAGTAGCGGTTGGACGCATAATTCTGTTTCAGTGAATCAAATTTCATCATAGTTTCATATCTCGCTTCCCGTTCATTATCCATGAATTGTTCATGCCTGCAGATCGAACTGCCGGCTTACTGCAGAACTGCCGTGATGCTGACGCTGCCGGTCTTTTCATGGCATGCCGTCAGGGTTACGGTATCTCCGGATTGTCCTTCCACCAGCCATGTCAGCTTCCTGACTGCCGGGTTTTTGGCAAAGGTCATGATATTGCCGCCGTAGCCGTAACCGGAAGGCACACCCGCAAATCCGGCCAGGGCATCAATTTCCTTTTCCCCGCTCAGGATGCGGCAGTTTTCTGCCTTCAGGAAGACCGGTCTTTCATTCTTCAGTTCTTTCGCATGTTCACTCAGCCACATCGGCAGAAAGCCGCTGTTGTACAGAGAAGTCTCAAGCCGGTAAACGCTGTCTGTTTCCTTTGTAACCTTTACCTCTCCGAAATGCAGCGACGGCAGGGTATCGGCAAAGCGCAGCGTGAAATCAAGAAGCCTGTCCAGCTCTTCTGCCAGGAAGGATGCCGGTGGATTCTGGGATGTGAACTTCCAGTCAATGCCGCCGATTTCCACTTCTCCGAGCTGCGGATGTTCAAACGCCTGCCATTCGGCAATGGCTTCCGGTGCGTTCTTCCGGATCCACGCTTCGATCTTTGCGTTCTCTTCCGCTTCTTTCTGTTCGCTCTTATTGCGGTCAACCGGATACTGCTCATCACAGCCGGCCTTTTCATGGATATTCCAGATTTCCACGGTCAGAGCCGGGATTCCCTGATTCAGATAGCACCAGTCATCAAAGGCGCCGGCATCGAAATGTGCCTCGTCATCGGCAAAGGTTTCAAACAGATTGGCAGCCGGATACTTCAGCTTATGATCTGCCAGTCTGGCTATTTCTTTGATCTGCTTCATGTCGGCTGCACATGCCTTCCCCTCCGGCATGGTGCCGGGCGGATAGAACAGCACGCCGCCGGAAGTATGCATGGTCTGCACGGCGCAGATGTTCTTGTGGGAGATGATGAAATCAGCCATCGTTTTTGTCTCAACATGATCCAGAGGTGTCTCTCCGGCTCCTCTCTGCAGTCCTTCCGGCTGCCAGGAAACCGGGAAGTTGCGGTTGAAATCCATACCATATCCGTTATGTGCAGACGGTACATTAATGCCGTCATATGCATCAATCATTCCTTCGGTGTATACACTGTAGAATTCTCCTTCGGTATCATCCGGCTCACGTCTGACCATCTGAAATTCACTGCCTGATGCCTTCTTCCAGGCTCCGTACGGTTCCCTGCGGCGCATCATCAGGATCCGGTGATCCCCGTTCAGATCTTCGGCGTGCAGGCCTTCCTTCTTCTGTACTTCCGGATAGATTTCATTGATGGAGCGCACCGTATTGGGCGTTGTCAGATATTCTTCCGTTCCGTCCGGAGAAATGCGGGGAATAAAATAGAATACCTGCTTCTTCAGCAGCTTTGCGATTCTTTCCTCATCATGCGACGTCAGCAGGGTGTCGATCGTATACATGCAGGACATGGACCCGGAAACTTCGCCGGCGTGGGTACAGCCGTCCATATAGAATGCCGGTCTGTCCTCATTCAGATCTTCCGAAATCGTTACACCGTAAATGGCCCGTCCTTCCTTTGTCCTGTTCAGAACTTCCAGTTTCATCAGGGACGGATACGTTTCTGCCAGTGTCTGCAGAGCCTGTTCCATCTCTTCATATTTCCAGTAATGATCATAGCGGTATGTCTGTTTCATGCATGTTTCCTCTTTCTGTTTACAACAGTGTACCATTTCCTGTCCCTGCCATAGAAAAAAAGGCATCCGTGATGCGGATACCTCAATGAATCAGAAGCCGAACAGACCTTTTTTCTGATACGGTTCACTGCGGAAGGAAGTGACCGTATAGCCGGTCGGATCAATGACATCCTTCAGCTGCTGTTCGCTGATTTCTTCCTTTGAAACGATGACCGTCTGTTTCTTTTTACGGTCGGATGATACTTTTGTGACAGATGGGAATCCGTTCCTGACGGCATCATTGACATGTGATTCACACATGCCGCACATCATGCCGTCGATGCCGAGGGTAATCTTTACCATATCCTATGCCTCGATTCCGAGAAACTTGTAGTCTCTGTCTTCAATGGCTTCCCTGATTACGGCCTCATCAACATCCCTGCTCAGTGTGATGACAGCGGTGCCGGCAGTATGGGATACTTCCGCACTTTCAATGCCGTCGATCTTTTCCAGAGCCTTCTTTACACTGGCTTCGCAGTGCTCGCACATCATGCCTTCGATTTTGACTGTCTTTGTCATTTCCTTCGTTTCTCCTTCTTTTCCGATATATGTATAATCCTCATCTTCGATCGCTGTACGGATCAGATCCGGATCAATTTCCTTTTCCGTATGAATAATGACCTTTCCGGTCTGATGATCAGCCTTCGCTTCTCTGATGCCGTCAATCTTCTCCAGCGCCTTCTTTACCCTTGCCTCACAGTGTTCGCACATCATGCCGTCCACCAGCAGGGTTTCCGTCTTTGTCTCATCTGCTGTATCCGGTTTCGGCAGAGCCTTCTTTTTCAGCGGTCTGTCATGCGATGCATCATGAATCTTAAAGAGATTCAGGCGCAGGGCGTTCATGCATACCGTAAAGCTGGACAGGCTCATGGCGGCAGCACCGATCATCGGACTCATCTGTATTCTGAACAGTCCGGCCGCAAGCGGTATGCAGATCAGGTTGTAGAAGAATGCCCAGAACAGATTCTCGCGGATATTTGTCAGCGTTGCCCGGGAGAGCCTGATGGCAGCCGCCACATCGCTCAGCCGGGAATTCATCAGAACGATGTCGGCACTGTCGATGGCCACATCGGTTCCGGCGCCGATGGCAATGCCGGTATCAGCCCGCATCAGAGCCGGTGCATCGTTGATGCCGTCGCCGACCATGGCAACCTTGCCGCGTTCCTGCAGGCTGCGGATGACCGCCTCCTTGCCGTCCGGCAGAACACCGGCGATGACTTCATCAACCCCGGCTTCACGGCCGATGGCCTTTGCGGTTCTTTCGTTGTCACCCGTTAACATGACAACTTCAATGCCCATCCTGCGCATCTGACGGATCGCTTCAGCCGAATCGTCCTTGATGACATCGGCGACGGCAATCACGCCGGCAAGTTTATCATCACAGGCAAAGTACAGCGGTGTCTTGCCCTGCTCTGAGAGGGCATCACTCTGTTTCCGGATATCGTCGGGAATCCGGCAGAGGGTTGAAATATAACGGTGATTGCCGCCGGAGATTTTTTTACCGCTCAGGACTGCCTCCAGTCCCTTGCCGGGAAGAGCCCTGAAATCAGTGACTTCTTCCGGCTGATATCCCTTTTCCTGTGCCTTTGCGACAATGGCTCTGGCAAGCGGATGTTCGGATTTCTGTTCCAGATGGTTGGCATACTGCAGCAGCTCATCTTCCGTATATCCTTCCGCCGGTATGATATCGGTCACCTGCGGTTCTCCCGAGGTGATCGTTCCGGTCTTGTCGAGGGCGGCGATCTGTACCCGGCCGGCACTTTCCAGTGCTTCGCTGGTCTTGAAGAGAATGCCGTTCCTGGCGCCCATGCCGTTGCCGACCATGATGGCAACCGGTGTTGCCAGGCCAAGGGCACACGGACAGGAGATGACCAGCACCGAAATGGCTCTGGCCAGGGCAAACGCCAGGGTCTGTCCGGCAATCAGCCAGCCGATCATGACAATCAGGGCAATGGCAATGACCGACGGCACAAAGATACCTGATACCTTGTCGGCAATCTTGGCGATCGGTGCCTTGGTGGCAGCCGCATCGGAAACCATCTGAATGATCTGTGACAGGGTGGTATCCTCACCGACTCTGGTTGCCCGGCATTTCAGATAGCCGGAAGTATTGATCGTAGCCGCACTGACCTTGTCATCGACGCCCTTGTCCACCGGGATCGATTCACCGGTCAGGGCCGATTCATTGACGGCGCTGTTTCCTTCAATGACAATGCCGTCGACAGGAATATTCTCACCCGGTCTTACCACAAAGATGTCACCGGTTCTGACTTCCTCGATATCCACTTCCTTTTCGGCACCGTCGATTTCCAGCACGGCTGTCTTCGGTGCCAGCTTCATCAGACTCTTGAGGGCATCGGTCGTACGTCCCTTGGACATGGCTTCCAGCATCTTGCCGACCGTAATCAGGGCCGGAATCATGGCTGCCGATTCAAAGTAGAGCTGGCTGTGATAGAGATCTGCCAGTCCGGCATTTGCCGCACCGCCGGCAATCAGTCCGCACATCTCATAGAAGACGAATGTGCTCCAGCCGAAGGATACCGACGATCCCAGTGCCACCAGGGTATCCATGTTCGGTGCCCCGTGCAGCAGTGAGGAAATGCCGGAAGTAAAGAATTTATGATTGATCAGCATGACAATGACTGCCAGCAGCAGCTGGGTCAGGGTCAGAGCCAGATAGTTCTGATGGAACCACATCGGGATCGGCAGTCCCAGCATGTGATGTCCCATTGTGATATACATCAATACCAGCAGGAAGCCGACCGACAGCAGCAGTCTGCGCTTCAGCTTCGGTGTTTCCCTGTCAGTCAGGGCATCTTCCTCTGCCGCCATCTTTGATGTCTTCTTTTCAGCACCTTTGACGGATGCACCGTAGCCGGCATTTTCCACGGCCCGGATGATATCGGCTGAAGACGCATTCCCTTCCACACCCATCGAATTGGTCAGCAGGCTGACCGAACACGAGGTCACGCCCGGCACCTTGCCGACAGCCTTTTCAACTCTTGCCTGGCAGGCAGCACAGCTCATGCCGGTCACAATATACTGTTCCATAGAAAGCCTTCTTTCATTTCATCAGTTTCTGCAGGACATTGACGAGCTCGTCGATCGTCTCGTCCTTTCCTTCGCGGATGTCTTCCGCGACACAGCTGCGGATATGGCAGGCCAGCAGTTCCTTGTTGAAACTGTTGAGGGCACTGGTCACGGCTGATACCTGGATCAGAATATCCGGGCAGTAGATATTCTCCTCCACCATCTTCTCAATGCCGCGGATCTGTCCTTCCGCCTTCTTCAGGCGCATCAGCAGCTTTTTCTGTTCTTCTGCCGAGCGTTCCTTATGTCTCGTTCCGCAATGCGGGCATTCTTTCATTTCACTCATATGCACTCCATACCCCCTGGGGGTATCTTTCCACACACAAAATATATACCCCCTGGGGGTATCTGTCAACACTGCGGTCATTGTAAAGGATAAACCCTTCTGCAATGTTATATAATGCAGTCAAGGAGAGCAGTATGTTTAACCTTCCCAAAGCCGGGTTTGGCACAACACAATTCTGGTACGGTACGGACAGAGAAGCTTTTTTAACCATGCTTGCGGCAGTCCGCGAAGGCGGTATCCGGATGATCGATACAGCCGAAATGTACGGTGACGGCAGATGTGAGGAAGCAGTCGGAGAGCTGATCCGCACGGCCGGAAGAGACAGTCTGTATATTGTCGACAAGATCCTGCCGGAACATGCCAATGCCCGTGACTTCTTTCCCAGTCTGGACAGAAGCCTGTCACTGCTCGGCACGGACTGTATCGATCTGTATCTGCTGCACTGGCGCGAAGATGCCGATCTTGCCGAAATGAGCAGTCTGATGGAAGACGCAAAAGCAGCCGGAAAGATCCGGGAATGGGGTGTATCCAACTTCGATACCCATGACATGGAAGATCTCATGCAGGTCAGGTACGGTGACCGCTGCCGGGTGAATCAGATCTTCTATAATCCCCTGCACCGCGGCATTGAATATGACCTGATGCCTTATATGAAGGAAAAGAACATTTCCCTGATGTCCTATTCTTCCCTGGATACCCGCACGGCCCGAAGAGCCCTGCTGGAAAAGGAAGAAATTGTTCAGATCCTGAAGGAAGAGAACGTTACCCTGGAAGCACTGATGCTTGCCTTCAATCTCCATCACGGTGTCTGCCCTCTCTTTCAGACAAAATCAGTCAGCCATCTCAGGGATAACCTGAAAGGCCTTGATCTGGATATCGGCCGCCATGTTCAGGCAATTGACCGGGCCTGTCCGCCGCCGTCATCCAAGGTACCGATGGAAAAAAGGTAACATCACAGAGAATAAAGGAACATCCCGGCCGTCAATCAGCCGGGATGTTCCTTTTCATAGATATGAGATATCCATTATCTGCGGTATACGATCAGTGTTTCGTACGGCCGCAGGGTCATATGTGTTTTCAGTTCCTGCTCAGGATAATTGCCGAGCAGAACTTTATATCCGGAAAGATCCAGATCGATCTCTGTTTCTTCCGCGAAGAAATTGCTGATGCAGATGAGGGATTCGTCATTGAGCCTGCGCTCATAGGCGAAGACCTTTTCATGTTCTTCCAGAAGCGGCACGACCAGGCCTTCCTGCACGATCGGCATTTCTTTGCGCATTCTGATCAGTTTCTGATAGAAGGCAAAGATGGAATCCGGATCCTGCAGGGTCTTTTTCACGTTGACCGTATGATAGCCTTCAGCACTCTGCAGCCATGGCTTCACATCCGAGAAGCCGCCGTTTTCGCTGTCGTCCCACTGCATCGGGGTACGGGCATTGTCACGCGATCTTTCCTGCAGAATATGCAGGACTTCCTGCTCTGAGAGTCCCTTGTCCAGCAGCACCTTGTAGATATTGGTGCTTTCGACATCCACATACTGGCTGATGTCGGTGAAATAGGCATTGGTCATGCCGATTTCCTCACCCTGATAGATGTATGGTGTACCTCTCAGCATATGCAGTGCCGCTGCCAGCATCTTGCCGCTTTCCTTGTGATATTCCTTATCATTGCCGAAGCGGGAAATCGAGCGCGGCTGATCGTGGCAGTTCCAGAACAGGGCATTCCAGGCATTGGCTTCCTGCATGCCGATCTGCCATTTGAACAGCAGATTCTTCAGGGCCATGAAGTCGGCATCCTGCAGCTCCCATTTCATCTGGTTTTTGTAATCGACCTTCAGATGATGGAAGGAGAAGACCATATCCAGTTCATGACAGTCGGCACCGGCGTACTGCACGCAGTTTTCGATTGTCGTCGAGCTCATCTCACCGACCGTGAGATGAGCTTCATCCTGACCGAAGCTGTTCCGGTTCAGTTCCTTCAGATATTCATGTTCCATCGGCCCGTCGGTATAGAACTGACGGCCGTCATAATTGTTCGGATCATCTTCAAACGATTTCTTGGAAATCAGATTGATGACATCGAAGCGGAAACCGTGAACACCCTTGGAGCGCCAGTAATTGACGATATCGGCGCATTCCTTCCGGACATCGGGATTGGTCCAGTCAAGATCCGCCTGGGTGACATCAAACAGATGCAGATACCACTCATCGAATTTCTCAACATATTCCCAGGCACTGCCGGCAAACTTGGATTCCCAGTTGTTCGGCGGCACACCAGGTGCCTTGCCCTTCTTCCAGATGTAGTAGTTCTTGTATTTCTCCTCACCGTTCATGGCTCTTTTAAACCATTCGTGTTCGGTGGAAGTGTGATTGAATACCATGTCAAACATGATATCGATACCGCGTTTTTTCGCCTCTCTGACAAGATTCTCGAAATCTTCCATGGTTCCGTAGTGGGGATCGAATGACCTGTAATCCGCCACATCATATCCGTTGTCGCGCTGCGGTGATACGGTCATCGGATTGAACCAGATGTAATTGATTCCCAGCTCCTGCAGATAGTCGAGACGCCGGATGACGCCGCGGATATCGCCCCAGCCGTCATGGTTGGAATCCTGAAACGATTTCGGGTAAATCTGATAAACGATTTTATCTTTCACTGTCATAGGCAGATCCTCCTCAGCCCAATTTGATTATATCCGTATCTTTGGCAGAAACAGCGCCTTTCTTCAGCAGTTCGACTGCTGTTCCGTCGGTGAAGATGACCGGTGTGATGACCGGCTTGCCCTGGGAGCGGATGTAATCGAGATCAACTTCCGTCAGCAGATCACCCTGGGAAACAATGTCACCCTGCTTTACATGCGGCGTGAAACCCTTGCCGTTGAGTTCAACAGTATCCATGCCGATATGGATCAGCACTTCCCTGCCGTTGGCAGCCTTGAGACCGTAGGCATGGCCGGTCGGGAAGGCAACCGTGATTTCACCGGAGAACGGTGCATAGATCTTCCCTTCACTGGGATCGATGGCAATGCCGTCGCCCATAGCCTTGGATGCGAATACCTGGTCTTCAACTTCCGTAACCGGCATGACTGTTCCGGATACCGGTGCAGCGAATGTTTCGTTTTTCTGTGCTTCCGTGAATTCAGCAGCCTTTACCGGCTCTTCTTCCTCTTCTGTTTCGTTTTCATACAGATCGCCTGTTTCCGGATTGATCTTCTTTCTTCCGATCATGACGGTCAGGACAAACGGAACAACCAGAGCTACCAGCATGGCAATCGCGAAGATCAGCATGAACTGCGGGAAGATGGAGATGATGCCCGGCAGACCGCCGACACCGATGGAAGCAGCCGTGACACCGAACATGGTGGAGATGACTGCAGCCAGGCAGGAGCCTACCATGGCACAGTAGAACGGCCACTGATATTTCAGGTTGATACCGAACATTGCCGGTTCCGTAACACCCAGCCAGCAGGAGATCATGGACGGATAGTTGACTTCCTGGGCCTTGGCATTCTTCTTCTGCAGATAGGACATGCCGGCAACGGCAGAACCCTGAGCGATATTGGACAGAGCGATCATCGGCCACAGCATTGTGCCGCCGGTGGAGTTGATCAGCTGCAGGTCAATGGCATTGGACATATGATGCAGGCCGGTGATGACCAGCGGTGCATAGAAGAATCCGAATACGGCGCCGAAGATAACTCTCAGGTTACCGGAGATACCGGCCATGACAAATGCAGATACCCATTCGCCGACCTTCCAGCCGATCGGACCGAGTACAAAGTGAGCAGCCATGACTGCCAGCAGCAGCGAGCAGAACGGAACGAGAATCATCTGCAGAACCTGCGGAACGATCTTCTTGAAGAATCTTTCAAGATAAGCCAGTGTAAATGCGGCAAGGATTGCCGGAATGACCTGGGCCTGATAACCGATCATGCGGAAGCTTGCAAAACCGAAGTTCCATGTGTAGTTCGGAGCCCATGCGTCAGCAGCCATGCCGGCAACGCCGTAGGCATTGACCAGCTGACCGGAAATCAGTGTCAGACCGAGAACGATGCCGAGCATCGGTGTGCCGCCCATCTTTCTCTGAACGGACCAGCAGATGCCGACCGGAATACCGGTGTGGAATACGGCTTCGCCGATGATCCACAGGAACTTGTCAAGACCTGCCAGGAAAGTGCCTTCCTGCAGTACGACAGCAGTTTCAAGAATGTTGCGGAAACCGAGAATCAAACCTCCGCAGATGATGGCCGGAATCAGCGGTGCAAAGATTTCGGCGATGTTGGACATGACCTTCTGCAGCGGTGTCTGATTATCTTTAGCTGCATTCTTGGCCGCATCCTTGGAGACGCCTTCGATGCCGGCGATGGATGTGAATTCCTTGTAGAAATCAGCGACTTCATTGCCGATGATTACCTGGAACTGACCGGCCTGGGTGAATGTACCCTTGACGGACGGAAGTGCCTCAATTTTCTTGATGTTAGCCTTGTTTGGATCTGCCAGAACGAAGCGCATTCTGGTGACACAGTGAGTGATGGCGTTGATGTTTTCCTTGCCGCCGACGTATTCCAGCAGTTTGGTTGCATCTTCAGTGAATTTGCCCATGAATACTACCCTCCTACTTGTTTATACAAGTTTGCAATCTCACTATATCACCTTGTTTAAACATGTCAAGCCATATTTTCGAATTTGTTTAAACAAGTTATAATATATTCGGAAAGCGATTGCAAAAACCTTATATTATTACCGCAATTCCATATATAATATTGCACGTAAAA
>CAMNGB010000036.1 GCA_946537835.1 uncultured Erysipelotrichaceae bacterium | reverse complement strand
AGACGGAATCAGCCCGGTCCTTTACGGTGCAGAGAAACAGATTCTCGGGACGGAAGGGCACATTGCCCTCTTTTCCTTCCTTCTGCATTTCCAGCAGGCGGATCATCAGCAGATTGACATTGACATCCAGTGCCGAAGCCGCCGATACCATGTCATAGCCGCGGAAGGAGAGTTCCGTCAGTTCCTTTTCATCGATCAGCAGTGCCGCCGCAAAGGCATTGGCCTCATATTCCGTTTCGTTTCTGATATCAAACAGTTCCATTTCCAGCAGCCACTGCTTTTCATTCAGCAGCGGCCGGTGCAGAAGCACATGCCCGAGTTCATGGGCACATGCCATGCGCTGCATCTGTTCACTCATATTGCGGTTGATGAATATAAAACATTTCTTCAGGATGATCCGGCAGAATCCTTTCTGCTTTTTCGTGTTGATGTATTTCACCCCGATATTCAGCATGCGGGCAATCTGAAAGGGATCACGGGTATGGTATTTCCGGATCAGCTGTTCTGCTTTCTGCCGGGCATTCATTTGTTTTCTGCCTTCCGGCGGCGGTTGCTTTCCTTGGCTTCCCAGTAGGCTTCCTGCATTGCCCGCATGATCTCATCCATGTCTTCCTCTGCCATTTCGCCGCCTGCCCACAATGCCCTGACATCTGCGACCAGATCCATGGCCTGTTTCATGGCACTGCCGCCGTAGCGCTCGTTGGCCTGCAGAACAAAGGAAACATTTTCATCAAGCAGACTGCTTTCCTCAATGCCCAGTACATCTGCCAGCCGGGAATAGGTTTCCTGTTTCTTCGGCAGCCGGCTGCCGAGTTCGTAATTCTGTATGGTACGCAGGGAAATGCCGGTCTTTTCCGCAAGGTCCTTCTGTGACCACTGTCTGGCGATCCGTGCTGTTCTGATCTTTTCGCTGAAATTCATCATCCGCCTCCTGAGTTGCGTATAATACGCAATATCTGTCTGAATCATACATTCAGATATGCAAGATGTCAATTCCGTTATCTTTTTTTCAGCAGACGGTCACGTTTTCTTCACACAGACCCTTCAGAATCTGAAACAGGGAGGTGAGACCGTGAAAATACTGAAAACAATGATGGCTGCAGCTCTGCTGCTGACGGCCTCGGCATGCGGCACTTCCGGAAAGGCAGCAGACAATGAACTGAAAGTTCTCTTCTTCAATGCCGGCAAGGCCGATGCCGTCCTGCTGTATACCGATGAATCGGCAGTGCTGATCGACAGCGGCGAAAGCGGATACGGACAGAGAATCCTTGCGGCTATGGCAGATGCCGGAATCGAAAGCCTGGATGCAATGATCATCACACACTTTGACAAAGACCATGTCGGAGGGGCAGCGGAAGTGCTGTCCGGCATCGATGTAAAACAGGTTCTTACGAGCAATTATCCGAAGGAAAGCGATGAATACAACGCTTTTGTGAAGGCTCTGGAGGAGGCGGATCTGAATGCCTCAGTCATCAGCGGCAGCGATGCATATGAATTCGTTCTTGACGGTGTTTCGTATTCCGTCGACGGACCGGACAGGGAAGTATATGACAGCAATCCGTCCAACAATTCCTCACTGATCATATCGGTGACATACGGAGATACATCCTTCCTGTTTGCCGGTGATGCCCAGAACGACAGGATCGAAGAATACCTGCAGGATCATGCCGGCACATATGATGTACTGAAAGTTCCCTATCACGGCAACTATCAGAAAAAGCTGAAGGATCTGCTTGCGTCGGCTTCGCCGGAAACTGCAGTTATTACCTGTTCGGCATCGGAAGGCGGTGAAGAGAAGACCCTGCAGCTTCTGGATGAGGCAGGAATCAGCACATATCTGACATGGCAGGGAGATGTCATTGTGAGAAGTGACGGAACATCCGTAACAGTCCAGCAATAGGGACAGATCAGAAACGGTCTGTCCTTTCTGCTGTAAAAAAGAGATACATTTTACGGAAATATCATATAAAATATGTGACATCGAAGAGGTAAGACATGAGTATAGAGAATAACAAACCACAGGAAAACAAGATGGGCACAATGCCGATCCTGCCTCTGCTGATCAGCATGGCCGTTCCGATGATGTTGTCATTCTTCATCCAGGCCTTATACAACATCGTTGATTCGATGTTTGTTGCCAGGATTTCGGAAAATGCCCTGGCTGCCGTATCGCTGGCATTCCCGATGCAGCAGATCATGAGTGCAATCGGCATCGGCACCGGCGTCGGCATCAGCGCCAGTATTCCCCGTGCAATCGCAAAGAAACAGCAGGACAGGGCAGACAGCCTTGCCAATACCGGCATTTTTCTGTGCCTCTGCTATACAGCTGTATTCATTGTGCTGGGTCTGACCTTTACCCATACGTTCTATGCCATGCAGACGACTGTTCCGGAAATTGTGGAAGGGGGCACAAAATACCTTTCGATTGTCTGGACCGTCAGTTTCGGCATGTTCTACGGCGTGCTGTTTGAAAAGATGCTTACATCATCCGGCTTTGCGACACTGGCAATGACTGCCCAGGCATGCGGTGCAATCTTCAATATCATCTTTGATCCGCTGCTGATCTTCGGCATCGGACCGTTTCCGGAAATGGGAATCGCCGGGGCGGCGCTTGCGACCGTGCTCGGCCAGATTTTTGCGGCTGTTCTTGCTTTCCGGTTCAATCATACAAAGAATCACTGGATCACCTTCAGCCGTCAGAAGATCCTTCATCCGTCATGGGATGCCGCAAAGGAAATCTATACGATCGGCATTCCGTCCATGATCACAATGGGGCTGGCATCGATGAGTTCGTTCTTCATCAACCAGATCCTGCTGCAGTACAGCACCACGGCAACAGCTGTCTACGGCATCTGGCTGAAGCTGCAGAACTTCTGTTTCATGCCGGCCTTCGGCATGAACAACGGCATGGTTCCGATTCTGTCCTACAATAACGGCACCAGGCGCTATGACCGTGTCTGGGGCACGGTACGCTATGCCCTGACGATCATCTTGTCCCTGATGGCAGTTCTGACGGTCGTGTTTGAACTGATTCCGAATACGCTGCTGGATCTCTTCAGTGCTTCCGAAAATCTGCGGGCAATCGGCATCGTTGCCGTCAGGACCTGTGTCATATCCCTGATGTTCGGCGGTGTCTGCGTCATTCTCGGCTCTGCCATGCAGGCTCTGCGGCATGCCCGCTTTGCCCTGGCAGTCAATGTGCTGCGCGGCTTCCTGATGCCGGTCGGAGCGTTCTGGCTGCTGTCAGTTCTGTTTCATGACATTCTGAAACTGTGGATCGCAGTGCCGCTGGCTGACGGAGTGGCCTGTATTGCGGCTGTTCTGCTGTATCTGCAGATGAAAAAAAATCTGCTTGCCGAAGAAGCAGATTCATGAGAAATATCATCCGGACTGGCTCTGCCGGTCTTTTTTCATGCGGCAGCCGGTTCGTTTTTCAGTATCTGCAGATACTGGATCACATAGGCAATGGAACTCAGAGCCCAGGTAATCGGATAGAGCCAGCTGACAAAGGCAATGGAATGGAAGGTCTCACCCAGCAGCATGATGGCAATGACGCGCACTGCGCACCAGCATATCAGCATGACTGCCATCGGCACCACCGGTCTTCCGAGACCGCGCATGACCGAAGAAGTCACATGCGAGAAGCCGAGGAGGAAGTAGAACAGGGAACAGATCCTGGCTCTCAGAACACCGTAGTAGATGACATCCGGATCCTGGATGAAGAGGGAGATCATCTGCGGTGAGAAGACATAGATGACAACACCGATCAGTTCAATCGAAATCAGTGTGCATACCGTACCGAAGCGGATTCCCTGAAAGGCCCGCTCCCTCTGCCTGGCACCGATATTCTGGGATACAAAGGTCGTCAGGGCCATGCCGAAGGCAGTGACCGGCAGGAACATGAAGCCTTCGATGCGGGAATAGGCACCGATGCCGGCCATGGCATTCTGACCGAAGGAATTGATATATGCCTGGATCATCAGATTGGCAAAGTCAATGACGCATCCCTGCATTGCCGTCGGCAGACCGTAGGCGAAGATCTCCTTCAGGAATTCCGGGGCAATGCGCAGTTTTGTCAGATCGATGCGGTAGGCCGCATCCACATGCCTCAGCCGGTGATATACCAGAAACATGCTGACGAACTGGGATATGATTGTTGCCAGGGCAGCACCCTCGACACCCATATGAAAGACGGCAATGAACAGCAGATCAAGTACAATATTGATCAGCGATGATGTAATCAGATAATACAGCGGGTGACGGCTGTCTCCGGCTGCCTGCAGGATGCCGACCATGATGTTGTACATGACAAGTCCGGCGGCACCGGCAAAATAGATGCGCACATACAGTGAAGCTTCCCGGAAGACACTTTCGGGGATGCCGATCATCCGCAGCATCGGTTCCGCAAACAGCACGCCTGCCGCCGTCATGCCGATGGAAAACAGGATGCCGAGAACAACGGCAGTATGCACGGCTTTCGAAGTATTCTCTTCATTGCGGGCTCCGATCTCACGGGCAATGATGACCCCGGAGCCGGAGGAAAAGCCCAGAAAAAAACCAATCAGAAGAAAGATCAGGGAACCGGTCGAACTGACAGCGGCGAGGGCACTGCTGCCGAGAAAATTGCCGACGATCAGTGAATCGGCCGTATTGTAGAACTGCTGGAACAGATTCCCGAGAAAGATCGGCAGGGCAAAGTATATGATTTTTTTCCGGTAGTCACCGGAAGTCATCAGCAGTTTTTCATCCATAGTATGCATTCTAGCATTTCTATGGACAAAAACAACAAAAGCACACTGCCGGCGATAATGATTCTGTTGACATCTTTTGGACACAGTGCTTTTTTTAAATGCTCCCTGAAGGGCAGGGCCGTGCAGCACTGTCCTGACCGCTGTCTTTGGATACAGGATAATGGCAATGACAGATCACAGCCGTATTCCGATCTGGACTCTATCTATGCATGCAAAGGGTGCGGTATCAGAGGAAGAGGCTTTGATATATTTGTCTCTCCTTACTGGAAATAATATTGACGTCCTGATCCGTGATGTTCAGAATCAGTTTCATGCAGAAATCCCGAAAGGGGGTTTCTGTTTTTTACGGATCGTTTCGATTATAAAAGTCATGCTGTACAAAATTCCGGGATGATTCAGTCTCAGACGGCAGCAAGGTTCATTCTTTGAGGAACTCCTGTGCTTTTCTTGATTAAACAAGCAGACTGTGCCATACTTTAGAAGATCAGCGTATAACGCTGACGGAGGTTTTAAAGAAATGACAAAGTTTTTCAAACTGAGTGCAGCCGCTCTGCTGGCACTCGGCCTCGCAGCCTGCTCTGCTTCTGCACCTGCTGAAGAAAAGCCTGCCGAGGAAACTGCAGCTGAAGAAACAAAGGAAGAAACAGCTGAAGATGTACAGGGTCTGTACACAATCACCAACAAGACCGGAGAAAAGATGACCGAACTGTATCTGTATGAAACAGGTTCTGCCGACAAGGGCGAGAACTATGCAGAAAAGGGTCTGGAAGACGGCGCATCCGTAACAGTCGACAAGGGTACATTCAGTGCCAAGGATGCTGAAGGCATTGCCTACACAGTTGAATTCAAGACAGAATCCGGCTATGCAAGTGCAGCATTTGACCATCTGCATGTTGAAACAGCATCCATGAATATCCTGCCGGAAGCAGATGTTGAATCTGCTGCTACTCCGTGGGAATGGGCTCACTGAGCATATACAAGGTATTCAGAACGAGAAAAAAGCGGATCAGTCCGCTTTTTTTCTGTCTTCGATGATATTGCCGGCCTGTACATGTTCTTCCAGTTTTGCCAGCGTATAGGAGCACAGTTCCTCAGAGCCCAGTCCGGTCTTTGTCTGCCGGCCCAGAACCTGGCTGATCGTGACCTGATGTTCGCGCCAGTCACCGCCGCCGTTGCTGTCGTTGAGCAGGAAGGGCTGGAAGTTGTCCATGGCATGGGCAAACTTTGATTCGGCGGTTTCGTATGCTTCGAATTCTTCGAACAGGGCCCGCAGTTCATCCCTCTGATCTTCCGGCAGCAGCCCGAAGATCCTGTCAGCTGCCTTTTCTTCACGTTCCTTCTGGCTCTTCAGTCCTTCACTGTCGTAGGCATAGGTATCGCCGGCATCGATTTCGACAACATCGTGAATCAGGCACATGATCATGACCTTCCCGATATCGATTTCTTCATTGGCATATTCTCTGAGAAGATATGCGCATACAGCCATATGCCAGGCATGCTCGGCATCGTTTTCCCGGCGGCCGTGATTGTTCAGGTGTGTCTGCCGGTATATTTCCTTTTCCCGGTCGATTTCGAGAATGAACCGGATCTGTTTCTGCAGTCTTTCCATATCCATGTTTCGGTGTCCTCGCTTTTTCCTGTCAATCATACATTGCCGCAGACTGCGGGAAAAGGGCAATGTTATAATAAACAGGTATGAAAAAGCCAAAACTGAAGAAAACCGAAAAACTGTTTGAAAATACCTATGTCAATGTCTATGACCTGATCTATGAAGACGGCTGCCATTATTACGATGCCTCGCGCCGGAAACAGGATGATCTGCTGGCCGTAAAGGAACAGGCAGGACTGCCGGATGCCGTATCGGCATTTGTCATTCTTTCCTGTGATGACGGAAAGGAGCGTCTGCTTCTGTTTCATGAATACCGCTATCCGGCCGGACGCTTTGTCCTGAGCATTCCTTCCGGACTGATCGATGAAGAGGACCGGAAAGATGCCGATCCGGCTGTACATGCCATTCTCAGGGAACTGCGGGAAGAAACAGGCCTGGTCCTGGATGAAAAAGATGATGTGAAAGTCATTTCGCCGTTTGTCTTCTGTACACCGGGCCTGAGTGATGAAAGCACGGCCCTGATTGCCGTGCATGCCGGACCGGACGGAAGTCATCATCTTTCCCAAAGCGGAGCGGAAGGAACCGAGATCTTTGACGGCTTCGAACTTGTGACCGCCGAAGAGGCACGGGAAATCCTGAAGAGGGGAACTGACTCGTTCGGAGAGCCGTATCCGCTGGTAACCTGGGCGGCAATGATGTATTTTCTGAGCGAATCTGCTGTTCAGCACCGCTGAGATAAGAGAAAAGACGGTATAATGAACATGCAGACCGGGAGGTGAACGGAATGGTATATCTGGCGGTTATCACACTGCTCCTGCTGCTGATTGCAGCGTATTATTTTGCAAAAAAAATCAATGCCGGTGACATTCTTGAAAGGGAAGCGGTCATCGTTGACAAATGGACGGAATCTTCCGGACAGGATTCGGATACCGGCTATCACGTTGTTTTTCAGCTGAGCGGCAGTCAGGAAGAAATTGCATTTGAAACGGACGCGGCCGTATACAGCATGAATCCCGGCACCCGCGGCATGCTTTCCTACCGGAAGGGAGAATTCAAAGGCTTCGTTCCTTCCGGGCAGTCAAAGTTTCAATAGAGAGTGAAACAGAGGATTGACGGATCGGATTCATGTTGCTAAGATAAATCTGCGCCGCAAGGCGCACTTAAAAAACACGAAAAAAAAACGGATATGTCAGAAAGGAATACGGAGGAGATACCCTCGGTATGTCCTTGCGGCATGTCCGTTTTTGTTTCCTGAAAAGTGAATATCACCCCGGGACGGTACACCCCGCCAGCGACAACCCGGTTAACAAATGTTGGTCTGACACGCCGGAGCGAAGCGGGGCTGAAGGGATGATGCAGAAGGAACAGAAAGGGACATTGCCGTTCATCTTAAAGGAGGAGAAGAAGATGAAAAAGGTAAATGCAAAAGAGTATTACAAGGATTTCGAAATCACAGCCATGAACTGGGGCGAACGCGTCATTCACATCAGCTGGAAACTTCCTTCCCGCAATATCCGCAGCGAGTCCTGCCTCTACCGTCACCGTGACGGCAGCTGGCATCTGGATGCCGACTCCCGTGTCTACGGTTCTGCTTTCGCCCGTGCCCTCAGCGAGGCCATGGCAAAATTTTTCCTCAGAAGCTTCTGCCCGGCAGCCGAAGAATATGAATACAGCGGTCCGAGCGAACTTGCCCGCATTGAGCGCATCCTTCTGCAGGAGAAGCAGTACCGCCGGGCAATTGAAAAAAAGAAAAAGACAGAAGAAAAGCCGCGCCGGATCAGTGCCTGGCATGCGGACGAAGCGGTATAATGAATACGAGCGGAGACGAAAACCATGAAATATACAAAGCTCGGAAAGACAGATATCGAAGTATCGCGCATCTGCGTCGGCGGCATGTCGTTCGGCAGGATCATCGAAGGCGGCCATCAGTGGACACTGGATGAAGATGCGACAAGAGACATGATTGCCCATGCCTTTGATCTCGGCGTCAATTTCATTGACACTGCCAATCAGTATGCCGGCGGCAGCAGCGAGGAATTTATCGGCAGGGCACTGAAGAAACTCGGCATTCCCCGTGAAAAGGTCGTGCTGGCATCCAAGGTCTATTTCAATGAAGGCCATCTTGCCCGCAGCGCCATCCGCCGTGAAATCGAAGGTTCGCTGCAGAGACTGCAGACCGACTATCTGGATCTGTATCAGATCCACCGCTTTGACTATGATACGCCGATGGAGGAATTCATGGAGACCCTGCATGAACTGGTGCAGGAAGGAAAGGTCAGAGCCCTCGGCGCTTCAGCCATGTACGGCTATCAGTTCCACAACCTGCAGATCATTGCCGAAAAGAACGGCTGGACGCAGTTTTCGACGATGCAGAACCATTACAATCTGCTCTACCGCGAGGACGAAAGGGAACTGATCCCGGTCTGCGAACAGTACCATGTTTCTAGAATTCCCTACAGCCCCCTGGCCGGCGGCCATCTGACCCACACCGGCTGGCATTCCGGCTCAAAGCGCAGCGATACCGATACGATCCTGCAGCACAAGTATGATGACTATATGAAAGAGGATCTTGTGATCGTCGACCGCGTTCATGACATTGCCGAAAAATACGGCGTATCGATGAGCGAGATCGCTCTGGCCTGGCAGTTTGCCAGAGGGGCTGCGGCACCGATCGTCGGTGCCACCAAGATTCCGCACTTCGACCAGGCTGTCAGATCGGTCGATCTGCAGCTGAGCGAGGAAGATGTCAGGTATCTGGAAGAAACCTATACACCGCGCGAACTGGTCGGACTGGTCCGGCATCCGTGATGACTCAGGAAGACTGTCAGACAGTCTTCCTTTTTTCTTAAGGATTTCTTAATGAAATGCCTGCTTTTTTCTTAAACAGCCGGAAGGGTACAATAAATGCAGAAACAGGAGGTGGCATATGAGTTCAGTGCTGATCGTGGATGATGACAGGGATATCTGTTCTGCTCTGAGGATCTATCTTTCTTCGGAAAACTATGAACTGTATGAGGCTCATACCGGACGGGAGGCAATCAGCTGCCTGAATGAAAACAGGATCGATCTGATCCTGATGGATATCATGATGCCGGAAATGGACGGCATTACGGCCGTGGCGAAGATCCGTGAAGAATCCAATGTGCCGATCATTCTGCTGACGGCAAAGAGTGAAGATGCCGACAAGATCCTGGGTCTGAATATCGGTGCCGATGACTATATCACCAAGCCGTTCAATCCGGCCGAAGTCATTGCCCGGGTCCGCTCCCAGCTCAGGCGCTATCAGTCCCTGGGCGGCCAGGTCCAGGCCGAAAAGGTTCTGACCAGCGGCGGCATTGCCCTTGATGATCCGGCAAAGAAGGTGACGGTGGACGGCGAGGAAGTAACGCTGACACCGATGGAATACGGCATTCTCAAGCTGCTGATGGAAAATCCCGGCCGCGTCTATTCGACAAAGGAGATCTACCGCCTGGTATGGAAGGATGATCCGATCGGCAGCGAAGGGACGGTTGCCGTGCATATCCGTCATTTAAGGGAAAAGATAGAAATCGATCCCGCCCAGCCGCGCTATATCCGCGTCATCTGGGGCCAGGGATACCGGTTCGGAGGTTAGTCTATGAAAAACTGGAAAAGCAGTCCGCTGATCAAGATCCTGCTGGTACTGATCCTCTGTGCGAGCGGTGCTCTGGTCATGTGGTGCGGATTCGGGACTGCCTATTTCGGCAGGGAACTGTTTGACAGGGATGTCTCATTCCTTGAATCCGACAGAGCGAAATGGATCAGCAGAAACTATGCCTGGCAGATCGCCGACGGCTATGTCAATGACCGGCTGGATGAAGAAACATATTTTCTCCAGAAGGCAACCAATGTCGAATATGCCATCGCTTTCTATAATCCCTATACGAAAGGATGGGTAACAGACAGATACAGCGGCCAGACATACGGCTGGAATACGACCCTGTGGTTCAGAAGCGAGGGCAATCATATCGACATCCTGGATGAAGAACCGTATCTGATGGGAATCGAAAAGGAAGATCCCGCGGCAACATACGGCCGCATTACCCTGTTCGTGGATGAGAGTCTGCCGAAAAAGGATGACTATGCGGCCGAATACGAACTGTACAGTGCCTTTGCGAAATACAAGCATCTGTATCTGCCGGTGACTGTAGGATCGCTTGTCGTCTTTGTGACCGCTCTGATCATGGCTTTCCTGTCTGCCGGTCACAGCCGGAAGGAAGAAGGCATCCGCCTGTACTGGATCGACCGTCTCAACTTTGAATTCCTGCTGGCATGTCTTTGCTTCATTCTGTTTGTTCATATGCTCATCGCCAAGGAATTTGTCGGCGGCGATTACGGAACGGAAGCACTGCGGATCATGCTGGCCATACTGATCGCCATGAGTGCCTCACTGTTCATCTTCATCGTACTCATGAGTCTGGCAAGACGCATCAAGACGAAGACCCTGGCTTCCACCAGTCTTTGCGGCATGTTTGTTTATCTGCTGAAGAAGGTTCCGATGCCCATTCAGGTATTCGGGGCAGCAGCGCTGTATCTGATCTTCAGAGTGTTCATCTCATCAAATCAGTTTGTTGTGATCCTGTGTGACCTGATCGTTACAGTGTTCTTCCTGCTGATGTTTGCCAACGGAAAGCAGCTGCTGAAGGCATCGGAAAAACTGGCGGCAGGGGATCTGGACTACCGGATCCCGGAAGAGGACATGAAGCATATGCACTGGTTCTTCCGGAAGCACGGCGAACAGCTCAACAGCATTGCCGAAGGCATGAACATCGCCGTTGAGGAACAGATGAAATCGGAGCGCATGAAAACCGAGCTGATCACCAACGTTTCGCATGACATCAAAACGCCTCTGACCTCCATCATCAACTATGTGGATCTGCTGCAGAAGGAACATACCGAAGAAGAGGAAAAGGAATACCTTGATGTCCTGGCCAGAAACAGCAGCCGTCTGAAGAAACTGACGGAGGATCTGGTGGAAGCTTCCAAGGCATCCACCGGCAATGTCCCCCTCGAGCTGGAAAAAACCGATGTCGGGGAACTGGTCGATCAGTCGCTTGCGGAATTTGAGGAAAAGCTGAAACAGGCTGAACTGACACCGGTCGTAAATATCCAGGAAGGTCTGTGCGTCATGGCTGACGGAAAGCTGCTGTGGCGGATCCTGTCGAATCTGCTGTCCAACTGCGTCAAGTATGCGATGGCAGGAACCCGTGTCTATATCGATGCGAAGAGAGACGGAGACAGGGCTCTGATTGCCGTCAAGAATGTCAGCCGCGAGCCGCTGAATATCCCTGCCGAGGAACTGACGGAGCGCTTTGTCAGAGGAGATGAAGCAAGGAGCACGGAAGGAAGCGGACTCGGTCTCAACATTGCCAGATCACTTGCCGTCCTGCAGAACGGGGATCTGAATATCACCATTGACGGCGACTATTTCAAGGCCGAAGTAAATCTGCCGGTCTGCTGAACATACCCACCTGTGGAAAGCACCTTCTTTTGGAAGGTGTTTTTCACGTAAAAAAGAGGAAACTCAGACGCCGTTTCCTCTTGTGCGGTTATAGCCTTTTTCATAGGCCTTATAGGTCATGATGGTGTACCGTTCCAGGTCATCCAGGGTTTTGAAGCCGCTGTTTTCCAGAGCCAGGGCAGAGATCGCAAAGCGGTCACCGTAGACATAGTCGGCGTAGACATCGCCGTTGCCGTGACCCATCAGGTGCTGGCTGATGCGGTCCATGACATTGGTGCCCTGGCCGACATAGTATTTGTGCTTTGTCCGGTTGTGGATGATATAGACACCGGCAAAGTCAAATCCTTTTGAGATATATTCCTTTCCGTCCCGGTCACTGCGGATGGCAAAGAATTCATCCGGTGTCACTTCCAGCTGCTGTCTGGCCAGCTTTCTGATCTTCTGAATGCTGCGGCGGTCCTTGCCGGGAAAGAGAACATACAGAAGCACGCCGATAAAAAGGGCAAGGAAGTAAAAGCGGATATCGTAGGCAAAATCCGATCTGCTGAAGATTTCGGAAAAGATGTCCATTGCTCAGAACCAGAGATAATTCATGAAGACCGGCACCTGTTTCTCCCAGTCTTCCTCGCAGTGCCTGCCGCCGCGCTGAAAGAACAGATAGGTGGAAGCACCTCTTTCCTGCAGCTCCTTTTCAAACCGGCGGATACTGCGGGCTTCCCGGGTGTCATATTCGGGATTGCCGTTATGGGCGGCTTTTCCTGCCTCGATTTCGCCCCACGAAATATAGATGCGGGTATCGGGATTGATTTCACTGCGGGAAAGATCGCGGCGGAAATTGGAAAGATTCCAGAAGACGCCGGTCGATACACAGGCCGCCTTGGAGAAGATATGGTTCCAGGCAATGATGGCATACATCGACATCAGTCCGCCCATGCTGGAGCCGCCGACGGCTGTTGCCTCGCGGTGTCCCCAGGTGCGGAAGGTACGGTCGATGTAAGGCTTGACATCATTTGCGATCCATTCCATTGTCTGTTTTCCTTTGCCTTCCAGGACATGTCCGAACATCCGCTTGCGGTAGGGGGAATACTCATTCAGGCGCTCATTGCCTTCGTGTGAGCATTCCATGCCGACGATGATGATCTTTTTGTGCCACTGATCGAGAAAGTCCTTCATTCCCCAGCTTTTCCCGAACGTCGCATCACTGTCGCGGAAAAGATTATGGCCGTCAAAGAAATACATGACGGGATAGCGTTCATTTGTATACTGGTAGTCATCCGGCAGCCATATGTGCAGCATGCGGTTCTGACCGGCCGGCCAGTACCAGAATTCCTGTTTGATGATCATCTGCTTACCTCCCTTCAAGGCAATTCAGTTCACATAAAGTATTCTAAAGGTATAATGAAAGTAAGTCCAATGACAAGCAGGAGGAACATTATCATATGAGCAATATTGAGCGTGTCTGCACGTTCCTGAAGGAAGCAGGAACCTATTATCTGGCAACGGCCGAAGGCGATCAGCCGCGTGTCCGTCCGTTCGGAACAGCCCATATCTTTGAAGGAAAACTGTACTTTCAGACAGGTCTTTCCAAGGATGTCGCAAAGCAGATGGGAGCCAATCCGAAGGTAGAACTCTGTGCCTTCAAGGACGGCACATGGGTCCGCGTATCCGGCGAAGCAGTTCTTGATGAGCGCATTGAGGCACAGGAATCCATGCTGGCAGCCTATCCGAGCCTGGCAAAGATGTATCAGCCCGGTGACGGCAATACTGCCGTATACTGGCTGAAGAATGCAAAGGCAGTCTTTGCGTCCTTCACGGCAGCACCGGAAACAGTTGAATTCTGAGAATCATAAAACGTCAGCCTGCATTCAGGCTGACAGTTTTTTTTCATATGATAATGCCGTCAAGATGATCGATCTCATGCTGGAGGATCTGGGCAAACCAGCCGCTGAACTTTTTTGTATGTTTCCGGAAGGAGAGATCCTCCCAGGTCACGGTGATTTCCCGGTAGCGTACCGTCTTTCTTGTGCCGCTGAGTGACAGGCAGCCTTCCTCTGCTTCAAAGGGCTTCTTTTTCTGTGTGATCACGGGATTGAGCATGACTGCCGTCATGTCTCCTTCCGCCGCTATGATCATGCGTTTTGCATATCCGATCATGTTTCCGGCCATGCCGGCACAGTGGCTGCGGTGAGCACGGAAGGTATCGATCAGATCCTGCACCTGCGCCAGGTCGTCAGCGGTGACCCGCGTGCTTTTCTGCTTCAGAAAGAAGACGTCGCGTACGATCGGCTTTTCCATAGATCAGTTCCCGAAGAACGGCAGCCTGGCCAGCGTATTGGCAAGTGACTGCACGGCTTCATTGAAGGCTTCCACATCCAGTGATCCGATCGTTCTGATGAGATCTTCCATCGGCTTGCTGACGGAGGTCAGTGTCTCATTGACACTGTTCAGGGCAGCGGATACCGAGGACATCATGACAATCAGGGCAACGGCGGCAGTAAAGCAGAAAACACACAGAAGCATGGTATAAAGACGGGTCTGCTGCTGTGCATATACCAGTTCGCACAGCAGATCGTGATTGCTCATTTCCGAAAGTTCTTCTTTTTTCAGCATAGGGATACCTGCTTTCTTTTTCTCATTGTACTTTTTTTCCGGACGCATGAAAACATCATTCACCCGCCTGCTATAATGAACAGAAAGAGGGAGATACGACTATGGTCAGATCATATATCATGCCCGCAAGGCATGAAGAGGGAAACAGTTCCGTCTATAATCCGGAAAATCTGATTCCGGAAACATCCGCTCTCAGCGGCAGAACATTTGCCATGCTGGGATCTTCGATCACATACGGCTTCGGAAGCGAAGGGATTGCATTTGCGGAAATGATTGCTGCCATTGATCAGTGCCGGGTGATCAAGCAGGCCGTCAGCGGCTCCACTCTGGCGTACTGCCCGGACCGGCCGGAAACGAATCCGCAGGACAGTTATGTCCGGCAGCTGATGGATCATATTGACAAAGAAGAAAAGATCGATGCTTTTGTCGTACAGCTTTCCACCAACGATGCCCAGAAAGGCATACCGATGGGAGAAATCACCGATTCAAAATCACCGGAATGGCAGCATCGGGGAACGATTACCGGCGCCATGGAATATATCCTGGCATACATTGAGGAAAACTGGCACTGTCCCGTCATCTTCTATACCAATGCGCATCTCACCCGCAAAGATATCGAACGCTTTGCGGAAGCTCATCCGGAAGTGCCGGTTTCTGCCGAAGAAGGATATCAGTACCTTGTCGTCAATTATGAGGAGATGATCCGCAGACTGTATGAACTGCAGGAAAAATGGCACTTTGAAATTGCCGATCTCTGGAATTCCGAAACCACCCATGTTCCGGCTGATGAAAGGGAACTGATGATGAATGATCCCATCCATCCGATGAAGTCCGGCTACCTGTTCTGGTATGTGCCGGCCATAGAAGCATGTCTCGAAAAGGTGCTGTAAAAAAGGCGGCGGCCGTGCTGCCGCTGCTTTTTTGTACGGGAGGGTGTATGAGCGAAGCGAAAAGTGAAAGCAGTTCTGTTTCAATGATCGTTGCGACGGACATCCATTATCTGTCTGCGGATCTGTATGATGAAGGGGAAGCATTCCGGAAACTGATGTCAACCGGCGACGGCAAATATACCGAAGGCGGTGCGCAGATCATGCAGGAACTGACGGAAACGGTGAAGCGGGAAAAACCGGATGCGGTTCTTCTGTGCGGTGATCTGACATTCAACGGCGAACTGTATTCACTGAAGGAAACTGCCGGGTATCTTTCGGAAATGGAAGAGGCGGGAAGCCGCGTCTTTGTGATTCCCGGAAATCATGATATCGAATATCCCGTGGCTGCCATGTTCCGTGCCGGAAAGGCGATCCATACCGACAATATCAGTCCCGGAGACTTCCGGAGCATCATGGCTCCGTTCGGCTATGATGAAGCATTTTCCGAAGATGAGGCATCCCTGAGCTATGCGGCAGAACTGAGGGATGATCTGTGGCTGCTCACTCTCGATGCCAATACGCCGGAAGTTCCCGGAGCGCTGCGCAGCGAAACACTTGGCTGGGCCGGAAGCATCCTGAAGGAAGCAGAAGAAAAGAATATCACCGTCATCACCATGACCCATCAGAATGTGCTGAAACAGAACGATCTGATGTATCAGGGTTTTGTCATCAATAATCATGAGGAAACAGCAGAACTGCTGAAGAAATATCATGTCCTCCTCAATCTCAGCGGCCATTCGCATCTGCAGCATACAGCCGTTTCCGGCGGACTGACAGATATCTGCACCGAAAGCCTCAGTGTCTGGCCGCTGACATACGGCAGTCTGCAGGCTGATCCGGAGGCGGATACATTCACCTATGAAAACCGCAGCCTGAATATCCTGCAGCAGGAAAGCAGGGAAAGGTTTGATGAAACGGTGTGCCGCATGATCGGACCGGTGCTTGCCGGCATTGATCTTGCGGAAGAAGAGAATCAGGAAATGCGGCAGCTGGCATGCGAGGTCAACGCCATGTATTTTTCCGGACAACTGACGGAAAGGGAAGCGTATCTGAATTCGAAGGCCTGGCAGAACTGGGAAATGAAAGCCGGGGATTCCTTCTGGCATGCCTATCTGAAACATATTCTGGAAGAATGATTTTCTGCTTTGCGTACGGCAGTTAAGCAGTTAAAATGTATAGCATATCAGCAGAAAGGAACTTGATATGGGAATCACAGTGTTTGGAGCAATCTTCGTGGATGTCAAGGGATATCCGACAGCGCAGTATATTCCGGGCGGCCGCAATGTCGGCAATGTCGTCAATACCCACGGCGGCGTCAGCCGCAACGTGGCGGAGGATATTGCCAATGTCGAGCTGCGCCCCACCTTTGTCAGCGTTGCCGATAATTCCG
>CAMNGB010000035.1 GCA_946537835.1 uncultured Erysipelotrichaceae bacterium | reverse complement strand
TTTCCGGATCAGATCGGTTTCGGCATCGCTCAGCGGTGCCGGCACGATGCGGGAAGTGCTGGCCATGCCTTTGGAAGGACCGGAGGATTTGGCTCCCTTGGCACCTTTGCCGCCGCCCTGGTATTTATCCTTGAAAGACAGCAGCTCGTCATGGGAGACGCTGGCAACTTCCTCAAGAACGGAAGCTTCGGCACCGTAGGTATCGCCGAGCACGGAGCAGTTGATCTCACGCATCGGCTTTACAACCTTTTCGGTGATGACTTTTTCGTCATACTGGCGTGCTTCTTCAAAGCAGGCCAGATATTCCTCATCGTTATGGGCAATCGAGATGCCGACGGATGAACCGGTGCGGGCCGGCTTCAGGATGACAGGATAGATCAGCTTGTGAACCTGCTTCAGGATTTCATCTCTGTTTTCATCCATCTCATATCCGTAGACCCAGAACCAGTTTGTGATCGGCAGTCCGTTGTCATTGAGAATGTTTTTCTGCAGTACCTTGTCCTGTCCGACTGCGGCGCCGTACAGGTCACAGCCGGCGTAGGGAACTTTCAGCATTTCCAGGAAACCCTGGATCGTGCCGTCTTCACCGTTGGTGCCGTGCATGACCGGAATTGCAATATCGATCGTGCCCAGGTTTTTCGGGCCGAACAGTTTTGCCTGTACCGGTTTGATGACAACCTGGCTGTTCTCTTTGACAATGTCGATCTGGGTTGCTTCGGCAATTGCTTCATCCAGCCTGCGGCCGGTGAAGAAGCTGATATCCTGCATGGCTTCGGATGTATAGAGTCTGCGGTCCTTGGCCACATAGACCGGGATCACGTTATATTTTTCCTTATCAAGTGCTTCGATGGCCTGGTGGGCGGAGATGATCGATACCTCATGCTCTACCGATTCGCCGCCGAAGAATACGGCTGTATTCAGTTTCATATGGAACCTCCGTGAATTACCGATATATTATAATACAATTCCCCGCAGGTGTATCTTACGATTGGTGCAAAACTGTATATAATATTAGAATGTATCAGGTAAGACTATGAAAAAGGCGTTGGTTCTGGCCGGCGGCGGCACCAGAGGCATCTATCAGGTCGGTGCAATCGAAGCCCTGAAGGAAATCGGTGAAGATGACTGGAATATCATTACCGGCACTTCGGTAGGGGCTCTGAATGCGGCGATGCTGGTGCAGGGTGATTTTGACCGCATGGTCGATATGTATGAACATCTGAAGGCAGATCAGATTGTCAACGGCTTTGTGCCGAATCCCGACGATATGACGATTGCCAACTTTATCAGAGACAGGGAGGAGTTTATTCCTTCCTTTAAGGCATGGCTCCGGGACCGCGGCGTGGACATCAGTCCCTTCAAGGAGAACATGGCCGACTATTATGTGCCGGAACGCTTCTTCCGGTCCGATATCGATTTCGGCTGCATTACCGCCACCGCAAAAGGGCATGAAGGTGTCTATGTCACCAAGGACATGATGAAGGAGAACGGTCTTGACTGGCTGATTGCAAGTGCATCTGCCTATCCGGCATTTCCGATGATGAACATCAACGGCACCGATTATGTCGACGGCGGCTATTTTGACAACTTCCCGATTGATTTTGCACTGCGTCTGGGGGCAGAACAGGTGATTGCCATTGATCTTGAACCGATTCCCGCCCACCTCAATTACGTCGACCGTGAGAATATCGTATATATTCATCCTCATCAGGAACTCTTCAGCTTCCTGGATTTCGACCGCAGCAAAATGGAAAAAGCAAGACGGCGCGGCTATCTTGACACGATGAAGAAGTTCGGGACACTGTACGGCGAACGGTATACATTCGAGCCGTTCCACCGGCCGGTCTATTTCGATGAATGGTACCGCAGCATCATGATGCTGGAGACAAGGATCAAGCTTGCCAACAGTATCAGCGGCCAGCTGTATTCCGATCAGGCAGTGACCGACAGGCTGAAGAATCAGCTCCATACCGATCATCTGTATCCCCGTCAGTATCTCTACGGCATGATGGATTCCCTGCTGGAGATCTGCGGCATGGAGGATACCGCGGTATATACCTACAGAAGTGCCCGGGATGCCATTCTGGCAAACTTTGCGGAAGCGCTGGACGAAAACTATTTCGTGCCTTCGCTGAATGTGCTGGATATTGCCTCCTACCTCGGATCCATGGATGCCAGGGGAATCATCGCCAAGCTGGTGCACTGCAGCTTCTATCCCGAACATGCCATCGGCGGTGACAATGTTGTCCTGACCGTCGTGCCGTATGAATATGCACTCGCAAATCTTGTTGTAAACATGATGAAAGAACTGAGCGGAGAGAAAGAATGAACCGTATTGCCGTATTTGAAAAAGTCAGCTTTGAACAGTTCAGAAAGGACTGGACAAAGTTCAGCGAAACAGCCTCTGAAGACGAAGTCAGAGCAATCTATGACAGTATCCGCCTGCCCCGCCGGGCGACCGCAGGATCAGCCGGATATGATTTCTTTGCGCCGTGCGATCTTTTGATTCCGGCCGGTAAGGAAAGACTAATTCCGACAGGTATTCGTGCTAAAATAAATACAGGATACGTGCTGATCCTTTTCCCGCGCAGCTCGCTCGGCTTCAAGTACCGGTTCCAGCTGGACAATACAGCCGGCATCATTGACAGTGACTATTATCATGCGGCCAATGAAGGTCATATCATGTGCAAGATGATCAATGATTCCAGAGAGGGCAGGGAAGTACAGGTCAGAGCCGGTGACGGCATGGTGCAGGGACTGTTCCTGCCGTTCGGCATTACCGAGGATGATGAAGCCGCAGCCGAAAGGACGGGCGGTTTCGGCAGCACGACCGCACAGCATTAGAAAGCAGGGAAGTTTATGGACGAACGTTGGAAACAGATTGATCGGGATGAACCGATTCCGGCGCATATTAAGGAAAAAATGGAAGAATGCCGCAGAAAGCGGATGATTCTTCCGGATGAAGAATATATCAAGCGGCCGAGCCAGATCGAAGGCATCCGCCGGGCCGGTGTGATCAATACCGGTGTTCTCGATGAGGTGGCTGCGAAGATCCATGCCGGAATGAGCACCCAGGACATCGACAATATCGTTGCCGAATATACGAAAGCACACGGTGCCGTATGCGCACCGCTGAATTATGAAGGATTTCCCAAGAGTGTCTGCACATCCGTCAACGAGGAGGTATGCCACGGCATTCCTTCGCGTCTGAAGAAACTCCATGACGGAGACATCATCAATGTTGACTGCACGACCATTCTGGACGGCTATTATGCCGATGCCAGCCGTATGTTCATGATCGGCGATGTTTCGCCGGAAAGAAAGAAACTGGTTGAAGAGACGAAAAAGTGTCTGGAGATCGGCATTGCGGCAGCCCAGCCGTGGGCAACCGTCGGCGATATCGGCTATGCCATTTCGAAATATGCCCGTTCACTGGGCTACAGCGTCGTCAGGGAACTGGGCGGACACGGCGTCGGACTGGAATTCCATGAAGATCCGTTTGTTTCCCACATCGGCAAAAAGGGCACGGGAATGGTGCTGGTGCCGGGAATGATCATCACCATTGAACCGATGATCAATGCCGGCAAGGCAGGCGTGGTCATCGATCCGTATAATGACTGGACGATCTACACCGCTGACGGCAGGGACAGTGCCCAGTGGGAACACACCATTCTGATTACCGAAACCGGAAATGAAATACTGACATACTGAGGCAGAAATGAGAAAAGAAATCCTTTCATTCACAGACGAAAAACCGAATGGCAGGCTGATTCACGACCTTGAGGAAGCAGCCATGCATGTAAATGGCTTTGCGCCCGGACAGGATTCCTTTTTTGTCTTCGTCATGCGCCGGGACATGATCAGGGAACTGGAAGCGCTGGCCGATGAAGACGGTGCATCGCTGAACGGACAGCTGCTGGTATGCGCCTTCAGCGACCCGCTGGTGAAGACGGCCCGGCAGAAGGCTCTGTTCTCCCTGCATGCCATGTGTGCCGAGGCGGAAAGACAGGGCTGGGCTTCAGCTCCGGCCGCATTTGCCGTCAAGGTTTTTCAGAATCCTTCCTTTCATGAACTGAGTGCTGCCTGCGGCGTGCCGCAGAACTGCATGTGTGCAGGCGCAGTGATCATCGGCAGGGAGAAGGACAGCTCGGAATATCAGGCACAGTATAATGTGTTCTCCTATATACAGTAATTTGCAGAGGTGTACTTATGAACAATAACATTTATGTTACCGGACACAGACACCCGGACAGCGACGCGATCTGTGCGGCCATTGCCTATACAGATCTGATGAACCGCACCGGCAAACCGGCGGTTGCCTGCCGTCAGGGACCGCTGAATGAAGAGACAAAGTTTATTCTGAAACGGTTCGGGCTGGAAAATCCGCTCCTGCTGACAGATGCCAGGGCCATGCTCAGGGACATCGATCTTGATGAACCGACTGTCATCGGAATGGACGAGACCGTCCATCATGCCTGGCATGTCATGCTGCATACACAGAACAAATCGCTGTTTGTTGTGGATGAGGACGGAAAGCTGTGCGGGCTCTGTTCGACCAGTGATCTTTCCCGCACCAGAATCGACAACGATGTCAGTCTGAGCCGCCTGATGTCAACTGCCGGCATTGACAAGATCGCCCGCACCATCGGCGGCGAGGTAAAGTATGAACCGGAAGGATTTTCCCACAACGGAGTTATCCATGTCATCACGCTCAGGGAGTGGGAGATTTCCCGCTTTGAACTGGCCGGCGGCATTTCCATTCTCTCGTCCGATGAGACTCTGCAGAAGGCTCTGATCGAACTCGGTGTCAGATGTCTTGTCATTACCTGCGGCCAGACCGTCAGCGATGAAGTCATTGAACTCGCCCGGGAAAAGGGATGCGGACTGATCACCACCGAAAACGATACAATGCATACGGCCAAGGTAATTACCGAGAGCTACAGCATTGCCCAGATCATGACGACGAAGGTCATCTCGTTCAATCAGAACGAATATGTCGAAGATGTTGCGGCCAAGATGATGAACTCACGTGTCAGAAGCTATCCGGTTCTGGATGACGACGGGTATATTGTCGGTGCTGTTTCCCGTTATCATACCCGCAACTATAACCGCCGCAAGGTGGCTCTGGTTGATCACAGTGCCGTCAATCAGTCGATGAACAATATCGACAAGGCCCAGATCGTAGCCATCGTCGATCATCACCATATCGGCAATATACAGACCGATCTGCCGATCGAATACCGCAATCACCGCTGCGGCTGCACATGCACGATCATTTCGACGCTGTATCAGGAAAACGGACTTCTGCCGGATGCCCAGATGAGCGGAATCATGATGTCGGCAATTCTGTCCGATACCCTGAATTTCCGTTCGGCTACAACGACCGACGAAGACCGTCTGGCTGTCATGTGGCTGGCAGAAAGGGCCGGCATCGGTGATGTCGATGCCTATGCCAGGGAAATGCTCGGAGCTTCTGTCGCCCTGCGTGATTCCACTCCGCATGAGATTCTCTACCGCGACCTGAAGTATTATGAGATCAACGGCTTCAAGGTTGCGATCGGCCAGACCAACTATTCACATGTTGAAGAAGTGCAGAAGCTTCTGCCGGAATTCCGTGCCAATATGGAACAGGATCAGGCCCGGGAAGGTCTTGACCTGATGGTCATGCTGTTTACGGATGTCATGGGCGAGGGATCGCAGTTTGTCTTCTACGGACCGCTGTCCTATGTCATGAACGACGTCATAGAAACGGTATTCGATGAACACTCCGGCTTCGACCCGGGCATCATCTCCCGCAAGCAGCAGATGATGCCGAAACTGTCGCAGCTGCTCAAGGATATCTGATCTGCAGAGGAACCTGATACAGGTTCCTTTTCTGCGGAAAGGCCGTTGAGATGTGATACCATAATACAGAAGAAAGAGGAAGAACCATGCTGGAAGTATGTTTGCTGGGAACCGGCGGCACCGTGCCTCTTCCGCAGCGCTGGCTGACATCGTGCTATATCCGCTGCCGCGGAGAATCGGTGCTGATCGACTGCGGTGAAGGAACACAGATCGCACTCCATGAACAGAAAGTATCGTGCAAGCAGATCGGCACGATTCTTTTGACGCACTATCATGCTGATCATACAGCCGGTGTGCCGGGCATGCTTCTGACGATGGCAAAGAGCGAGAGGACCGAACCGGTGACGATTATCGGTCCGCCGGGACTGAAGGAATTTCTGGACGGTGTTTTCGCCATTGCCAGATATGTGCCGTTTGAAATCCGCTATGCCGAACTGGCAGAAGATGAAGTGTCTTTTCAGGCCGGTGAACTGAAGATCACCGCCTTTGCCGTAAAGCACAGTGTGAAAACATACGGCTACTGTTTTGAACTGAACCGCAGCCGCCGCTTTGATCCGGAAAAGGCCCGCCGGAATCAGATCCCGGTGAAGCTGTGGAGCCGCCTGCAGAAGGGTGAAAAAGCGGAAGCGGACGGTGTTGTATATGAACCGGACCAGGTCCTGGGCGAAGAACGGAAAGGACTCAAAATGGTATATGTCACCGATACACGGCCGGCCGATGTCATTTATGAACATGCAAAAAATGCCGACCTGCTGATCGCGGAAGGCATGTACGGTGATCCGGAGTGTCTGGAAAAGGCAAAGAAAAACAGGCATATGCTGATGCAGGAAAGTGCCGCGATTGCCGCCCGTGCCGGCGTGAAGCGGCTGTGGTTTACGCATTATTCACCTTCTGTGAAGGAACCTGAAATCTATCTTGAGGAAATCGAAAAGATCTATCCCGGCTGTGTCATTTCCCATGACGGTCAGCGGATTGATCTGGCTTTCGAAAATGAGGAAAATGAACATGTTTGAAGCAGTAATCAACCCGGCCGGTGCCGGCGGTGCGGCGATGCAGACGTGGCAGAAGACAAAGGATCTGCTGGAGCAGTATCATCTTCCGTACCGGGAACACTTTTCAAAAAAGGAATACGGTATCTGTGAACTTGTCAGCGAACTGACTGCCGAAGGGGAAACGGACCTGCTGATCATCGGCGGTGACGGTTCGATGAACGAAGCCGTCAACGGCATATGCAGTTTCGAAAAGACGAGACTGGCATTCATTCCTTCCGGTTCCGGCAATGATCTGGCCAAGGCACTGAACATACCCTCCGACCCGGAAATTCTTGTCCGGATACTTCTGGACAATCAGGTAAAACGGCATATCAATATCGGCAGGGTAACATTCCTGAACCGCTTTGACGGAAACGGCCGGCCGGCAGAAGGCGGATTCAGCCGTCTCTTCAATATCAGCAGCGGAATCGGATTCGATGCGGCCATCTGTGAAGAAGTGCAGCGCTCTGCCGCCAAGAAAGTTCTCAATCAGATACATCTCGGCAAACTGATTTATCTTTACGTGGCAGTACATCAGATTTTTACGGCAAAAAGAACAGCGGCACGCATTACCCTGGACCATAAAGAGACCTTCACCTATCCCAGTCTGCTTCTGACGGTGGGAATGAATACAGCCTTTGAAGGGGGCGGCTTCCGCTTCGCGCCGGATGCCGATCCCGGTGATTCCCTGCTGGATTTCTGCATTGCCGACAATCTGTCGCAGTGGGATTTCTTCCGTATCTTCCCGTATGCCTACAGCGGTGCCCATACAAAATTCAAGGGCATTTATATCAAACGGGGCAGAACAGCCGAAATTGAAACCGATGAACCGGTATGGGTCCACACCGACGGTGAGATCGACTGGCAGTCCACGCATATTATTCTGGAACTGCTGGATGAAAAATTAAGAATGATGATATAAAAAACTGAGACATCCTGCGATGCCTCAGTTTTTATGGCGCGCCCGACGGGGCTCGAACCCACAGCCTTCTGATTCGGAATCAGATGCGCTATCCAATTGCGCCACGGGCGCTCAATGAGCATATGTTATATTACCACGATATGCTATAATTTTGAATATGGAAAAAAAAGCTGACAATATCCGTCTGATCGTATGTGACGTAGACAATACCATCATTCCTTCGCGCGAGCCGGCAATGTCCAGACGCCTTGCCGAAGATTTCAGAAAGGCGATGGACAGGGGAATCAGGGTCATTGTCAATACCGGCCGGCATTATACCTTTCTGCAGGACAGCCTGTTTGAGGATCTGCCGATGGATCTGATCGGCACGATCAACGGTGCCTGTGTAACCGACCGTGAGGGCAAAGCGCTGAAGAAGTATCCGATGAACGAAAATCAGATGAAAGCCATTACGATGCTGTGTCTCAGCAACAACGTCGGACTGGGCTTCAAGTTTGAGGATCATATCGTTACCTATGCCCATCATCAGAAGTTCATCAAGGGCTATCTGGATGAAAACAGTCCCTGGGAAGATCAGATCATCGATGATTCGATGCGTCAGAGACATCATCTGAAGCACGGCTGTCCGCTCGGAACCTTTCTGGTCGGCGGGAAAAATATTGTCAGGCCCTTTGTGGAAGTGATTCCGGAACTGCAGTTTGCCTGGTCATACCGGGGCGGCTTTGATGTCTTCCTGACATCTGTCGACAAGTCGCTGACCGTAGAGGCAGCCCTTGAGAAGTACGGACTGACCTGGGAAAATGTCATTGCCTTCGGCGATGCCGGCAACGATACGCCGTTTGTGGAAAAGGCCGCAATCAGTGTGGCCATGGGCAACGGCAAGGACGATATCAAGGCAGCAGCCGATATCATTGCCGATGACTGCCGTCATGACGGCGTTGCCAAAGTGCTTGAAGATCTTAAGATCGTCTGAGGAGGATACAGTGAAGCCTGGATATGAAGACGCCCTGAGCGGGCTGATGACCGATTATGTTTCCCTCTGCATGGAATATGCGGAAGGACATGCACAGGAAGTCTTCGCCTATGTATACAGAACCGGTACAATGCGGATGTTCAATGCTTTTTTCCGGTCGGACGGAAAGATTCTGGCCGCAAGCCAGCTGCCGTCATCCTGCAGTGATGAGGAATTTCTGGAAGTCGGAAGAAACGATATCACAAGACTGGAAGACATCTGCCGGGAATATGAGGCCAATACACCGAATGAGATCCGGATGTACTACAATGCCGGAACCGGAGAATTCCATTCCGACATTTCCTATGAAGACTACAGCATCAAGGACAAGGTCACGCCGATGGAGGTCTTCATGGGCTGGCTGAAGGAAGAAAAGGCAAAATAGAGACATCAGGAATCCTGGCGGCAGGATTCTTTTTTCCTGCATGGCACGATCATGAACATACGCAAAATGGGTGTATGAAAAGGAAGGTAAAAAACAAATCAGACAGAGACGGAATCATCTGATCTTGCTGCCGGGAAATCATTATAAAAAGACGGCCGCCGTTCCGGCCGCCGTCATTCAGATTAATTTCAGATATTTAAAGGCATTGTACAAACCGTCGTCGTCTGTTCCGGTTGTGATATAGTCGGCGGCGTTTTTTGCGCTTTCATTGCCGCTTCCCATGGCAACGGAATACCCGCAGAGTTCAAACATCGGAATGTCTACTGCCTCATCACCGAAGGCAATGGTGTTTTCGGTTGTTTCGCCGATGTGCTCCAGCAGGGTACGGATGGCATTGGCCTTGTTGATGCCGTTCGGACTGACATCGCCGTGCGAGCAGTTGGGTGCGTCTCCGCCCCAGCAGCCGACATGCAGACCGGCGAATTCCTCACAGGCGTTGAGGTAGTCCTGCCAGCTGTTCAGGCGGAAGCTGATCTTGTTGACATCGTCCCGGTAAGGGCTGGCATTGTAGATCATCTTTTCAAAGAAGTCTCCGTACTGCGGCTCACGGCCGTATTTTTTGCGGTAGGCTTCATAGCTGACTTCCTTATAGCGCTCTGAAGGATAGAGACCGCTGTTGCATTCCAGATAGAATTCCAGATGATTGGCCCTGCACCAGTCGACCACGTGACGGCACTCATCTGCCGTCAGTTTCTGATGGAGGATCACTTCGCCGTGGTCTTCGACATAGCAGCCGTTGCCGCCGATCATTCCGTCCAGGCCGACAGCCCAGATATCATCATAGACTTCGGCTTTGGAACGGCCGGTGCAGATATATGCCTTATGACCGTTGGCACGGGCCTGACGGATCGCTTCTGCAGCAGATTCCGGAACCTTGTTGTAGATCGGGGAACACAGTGTTCCGTCAACATCTATAAACAGCACTTTTCCCATTTGCGTTATCCTTTGAAAATGTTCTCGTTAAGACGTTCAAATGCCTCCTGCACACGGCTGAGGGGAAGGGCAAGATTCATGCGGATGCACCAGGTGCCGTGGAACGGTCTGCCGTCCTGCCAGAAGACACCGACTTCCCAGCCTCTGCGCAGCAGGGTATCGATATCCAGATTGTTTCGGCGGCAGAATTCTTCGCAGTCGATAAACAGCATGTAAGTTCCCTGAGGCCTCGACAGCTTTACACCGTCAAAGTGTTCACAGATATACCGGTATGCCCATTCAACATTTCCGGACAGCACTTCCCGCAGTTCGGAAACCCATTCTTTTCCTTCTTCGCTGTAGGCACCGATCAGGGCATACATGGAGAGGACATTCATGGAATTGTAATGGGACAGGGAAGACTCCTTCAGGACTCTGTCACGCAGCCATTTGTCATAGATGATATGATAGCTGCCGATCAGTCCGGCCAGATTGAATGTCTTGGAAGGCGCATACATTGCGGCGGTATGGCTTCTGGCATAGTCACTGACGCTCTGACAGGGGACATGGTGCCGGTCATCGAGAATCAGATCTGACCAGATCTCATCACTGATGACCCATACCTGATGCCTTTCGAAGATCTCATATGCCTTTTCCAGTTCTTCCTTCTCCCAGACACGGCCGGTCGGATTGTGCGGGTTGCACATGATGGCAGTGTGGATGTCCTCTTCAACGATGCGCTTTTCCATATCCTCATAATCCATGCGCCAGATGTCATTTTCATCCTTGTACAGAGGAGAATGCACGATATCAAAGCCGTTGTTTTTGAGTGAGCCGGTAAAACCGATATAGGTCGGAGAGTGCAGCAGCACCTTGCCGCCTTTGCCGGCAAGCACGTTTGCGGCGGAAACAACACCGCCCAGAACACCGTTTTCATAGCCGATATGTTCAGGCTTCAGTCCTTCGACATTGTTGTGCTCCTGCTGCCAGCGGATAATGGCATCGTAATACTCATCGCGCGGTGTGAAGTAACCGAAGGCAGGATGGGCGATCCTTTCCTGCATGGCCTTCTGAATGGAGGGGACGACCGGGAAGTTCATGTCCGCAACCCACATCGGGATGATGTCATATCCTTCCTTCAGGGTGAAGCCCTCGAAGCCGAATTTCTGTTCGGCCGGGCAGTCAACTGCGATTGCATCATGGTGACGCCGGTCCATGATGGAAGTAAAGTCAAACTTTGTCATTTTTTCTCTCCTTGGAAGATCTTAAAGTCTTCGCTTCCGATATCGTGAATACGGTGCTTTTTTCTGGTAACGGGACTGCGGAAGGTGATTTCGTCAGCCCAGAGTCCCATATGGGTGAAATCTTTTGAAGCGGTGCCGTAGAGGGGATCATTGACAATCGGAAAACCGTGATGGGAAAGATGAACACGGATCTGATGGGTGCGCCCTGTTTCCAGTTCGCATCCGAACAGAAGGTATCCGTTTTCTGCCGCCAGGCATTCCGCTCTCGTGACGGCTTCCAGTCCGGTTCTGCTGATGCGGTATACACCGCTCTGATGGCGGTCACGTCCGATCGGATCACGGAAGGTATACTTTTTCCCCGGTTCACTGCGGCCGCGGACAATTGCCAGATAGTGCCTGCGGATTTCCTTTTTTGCCAGCTGTGCATCCAGCCAGGGCTGGAAGAAGGGGATCTTGCTGAAAAGAACAAGACCCTGTGTATCTCTGTCCAGACGGTGGATCGGACGCACCGGCGCATGGATGCCGTGATCTTCCTGCCATTTTGCCGCTCTTGCACAAAGACAGTCCGTATCACCGGGTTCACCGTGGATGATCATGCCGGCGTCCTTATGGACAATATAGACGAAGTCATCCTCGTAAACAACATCACATGCCGTGCCGGCAGGAACCCATCCGCATTCCTCATCCGGAATCATGATCGTGATATCGTGCCTTCCGATGATTTCCGATATGTTTTTTACCGGGTCCTCATCAAGAAGGATCTGCCTGTTCTGCAGCAGAAGATAGCGGTTTTTCCTTGAAACCAGATATTCGTCCAGGAAATCCCCGATGGTTTTATCTGCCTGCTGCTGAGAGGGATGAATGATGATTCTGTCACTTCTGCGTTCGTATTTCATTTCCTACCTCACAGTATCTGCTTCCAGAACCGTAATGCTTTCAACGTGCGGTGTATTGGGGAACAGATCGAACGGGATGACGGTGACCACATGGTAGGCACGCTTGAGGTCCTTCAGATTGCGGGCAAGCGTTGCCGGATTGCAGGATATATAGATGATCTTGCGGGGATGCACCTTCATGACGGCTTCGATCATATTCCGGTCCATACCGCTGCGGGGCGGGTCTGCCAGCAGGGTATCCACCGGCATCCGCATGGCGGTTTTCAGAAGTCCTTCCGCCGCATCGGCACAGATGAATTCACAGTTGGTGATATTGTTGGCACGGGCATTGGCTTTGGCATCCCGTATCGCATCCGGGACATTTTCAATGCCGACAATATGCTCTGCCTTGTCATGTGCCATCAGTGACATGGCACCGATGCCGCAGTAGGCTTCCGCCAGTACATCACAGGGATCGATCTTCGATACGGCTGTTTCATACAGCTGCTTTGCCTGTTCGATGTTCAGCTGGAAGAATGCCTGCGGCGAAAGCTGCAGGGTAATGCCGTGAACGGCAAGGGAGATGGTCTCATTTCCGGCAAGGCATTTTGTCTTCGCACCGAAGATCTGCGGAGTACGCCGGCTTGTATTGACGGACTGAAAGAGTCCGGACATATGCGGGATCTTCATGATCTGAGTGATGACATCCTGCGGATATGTATCCCTGCCGCCGACCAGGGTACACTGGATCTGTGCATCGGCACAGCGCATGACCAGATAGCGCAGACCTTTTTTGGTGCGGGCATCATAGGCAGGAATGCCGACCCGGTTCAGAATCTTCATGACCTGCCGGCGGGCCTGTTCCAGCATTTCATCATGCATCAGGCATTTCCTGACAGGAATGAAATGGTTGCTGCCGGCCCGGTACATGCCGCTGTGCAGTTCACCGTCTGCTTCCCTGACGGGCAGCTTGCACTGGGAACGCCAGCCGGCTGTATCGGCACTGCCGTGAATGGCGCGGATAAAGTGTTTTTTCACGTTCCCGTATTTGTACAGCGCTTCTGCCAGCAGTTCCGTTTTGGCCTTCAGCTGGGCTTCATAGTTCATGATCATCAGCGGACATCCGCCGCATTCAGCCTGATGAGGGCAGGCAGCCCTGATGCGGTCTTCCGATTTCTTCAGAATCCGCAGGCACTGTCCTTTGGCATACGTCCCGTGGTCTTCGGTAATCTTTACAACTGCCGTTTCCGAAGGGAGCACACCGTCACAGAAGACCGGTCTGCGGTGATCATAGCCGATTCCCTCGCCGTTGATTCCCATTTTTACAAAATTCATTTTCATAGCGTTTACCATAATACTGCAAGACCGTTGTCGCTGCAGAATGTTTCCAGACCGTAGATGACGTAAATGTCCGTCATGTCCTTTTTGTCTTCACTGATGTGCGCGGATACACTCTCGGTGTAATATCGCAGGTCGAATACTTCGATTTCCTCATACTCCTGCGCCAGATAGGGGAGAAGGATATGAGCAAACGAATCCTTGATGACAATGGCCCTGCGGCCGTTGTGATTGCCGGTTCTGATATTTACATAGCCGTGATTGCCGTCCAGATAATAGGTGTACTGATCTTTTTCCTGCAGATGTTCATCGAAGAACAAAGAGTCTGTCGTCTGTCCGTTCTCAAAGGAGACCGAGACCGAATGTTCCTTTTCGGGAATGATTCTGCGGATGGTATCAGGCGGTGTCCAGAAGGCACCGGAACGGGAATACATGGTGCCGCGGAAAGTGTCGGATACATCGGCATAGGTGAAGCTTTCCGGCTTCTTGTCAAGAACCTGCCGGCAGATCGCCTGATAGCCGATCATGGCTCCTTTTTCATTCCAGTGATGATCGGTGCGGTAATAGCCGTCATCGATTCTGATGAGATCTTCGGAAATATCGATCCAGTTCTGACCGGTAAGCTTTGTGCCGATTTCTTCAAGCAGTTTTTTCTCATTGACATTGGCAGCACCAGCCGGCAGATATTTCTGTTCACCCCAGGAAGCACCCGGCACCAGCATGATGTTCAGGCGCATGCCGGTATCCTGTGAGAATTCCTGCAGATAGCTGATGTTCTTTTCAACATTGTCCGCATCGTATGTCAGGAACTGCTGCATCAGGCGGTGATCCTTTCCCAGCCAGACACCGTTGTTTTCTATGGCACCCATATCGATCCGCAGGGATGCCTTGCGGCGGATCCAGCCGTCGCGGCCGATGAAATGATCCGAAAACCATTTTTCAAACGAAGTATCAAAATCCCCGAAGAAGATATTGCGGGCGGAAAGGGAAGGGAACGGTTCCAGCATGCGGTTTTCATTCTCGGAGAATTCCTTTTTCGGCACGAACGGACCGATGAGAGCCAGCGTGAAAATGAACAGGCAGAAAACACCTGAGACTGCTGTTCGGATCTGTTTTTTTCTGAGCTCTGTCTTTTTCATCATTTCTCCTAGAAGCGGAAATACAGGAACGGATTGTACGAAGCGTCGACGATAAAGGCGGTGCAGATCACCAGCATGAGCAGCACCAGAAGCGGCTGTGCCGGTGCAAAGGCATCATCCTTCAGGAAATTGAAGCGCGATGATGCAATCGGTGTGCAGGCAGCTGCACAGACGATCAGAAGCATCAGGTTGTCACGCAGGAAATACAGGGTATAGGCATTGGCAAAGCAGGAAGCCCGGCCAAACAGCATGCCGAGATAGTTCAGCATCTGAGAAAAATCGGTAAAGGCGAACATCACCCATGCAATCAGGACGATGAACATCGTATAGACACGGCAGAGCCATGACGGTGTTTTCTTCAGAACCTTCAGCAGGAATACTTTTTCAATGATCAGGACAATTCCGTAGAAAACACCCCAGAGGACAAAGTTCCAGGAGGCACCGTGCCAGAAACCGGTCAGCAGCCAGACGATCATGATATTGAGAATCTGACGTTTCAGTCCGTGACGGTTGCCGCCGAGAGGAATGTAGACATAGTCTCTGAACCAGCCGGAGAGGGACATATGCCATCTCCGCCAGAAATCGGTAACGGAGCGGGCAGTGTACGGATAATTGAAATTCTCGAGGAAATCGAATCCGAACATTTTGCCGAGGCCGATCGCCATGTCGGAATAGCCGCTGAAGTCAAAATAAATCTGGAAGGCATAGCAGATGATGCCGATCCATGCCGTCAGAACGCTGCTTTCGGCAGCGGAGAGCGAGTTGATCGTATCAAAGACCAGGCCGGCGCTGTTGGCAAGGAGAACCTTTTTCGAAAGACCGGTCATGAAGCGGATGACGCCTTCATAGAATTTATCGCCGTTTTCGCGGCGGTGATCCAGCATTTCCGCAACATCACGGTAGCGGACGATCGGACCGGCGATCAGCTGCGGAAACATGGTGACATAGGCTCCGAAACTGACAGGCGACTTCTGCGGGTCGGTGTCATGACGCCAGATATCGATCGGATAGGACATGGCCTGAAAGGTATAAAAGCTGATGCCGATCGGCAGGCCGAGATGCAGGGGCTTCAGGAAGGAAATCCCCAGCGCATTCAGATTGGCAATCAGAAAATCACTGTATTTGAAGAAGCCGAGCAGCAGCAGATTCAGGATGATGCATATGATCAGATATTTTTTTGCCAGGTCTCTGCTGCTGTCGCGGTACTGACCGATCAGCCGGCCGAAGACCCAGTTGAACAGGATCGAGAAGATCATGACAAGAACATAGACAGGTTCACCCCATCCATAAAAAAACAGGCTCACAGCCAGAAGTACAAGGTTGCGGAACCTGGACGGCACAAGAAAATACACTGCCAGAACGGCAGGAAGGTAGGCGAACAGAAATGTCAGACTGCTGAATACCATATATTTTCCTTATAAAATACGTTGTCTATTATAACAATCTTCACGGCGAAAAGACAGGGGAAGGAAAGGTACGTCATTCCTGTGCTTGTGAATTGCCGGACAGGTCTGAAAAACATTGTAAAAAGGCATTTTAGCAACTAGAATTAAAAATAGAGAAAACGCAAGGAGGAAAAGGAATAACAATGAACAAGTTACTTAAGTCTTCTCTGGCTGCTTTCATGGCTGCAGCGCTGATCGGCTGTTCTTCTCAGCCGGCTTCCACCGGTGCAGGCGACGGCGGCGAAACTTCCGGCAATGCCACTGTCAGTGTCGGTTTCGTCAGCGACGTAGGCGGTATCGATGACAAGTCCTTCAACCAGACATCCTGGGAAGGCATCAAGAAATTCGGCGACGAAAACGGTCTGAAGGAAGGAACAGACTATTCGTTCCTGCAGTCCAACAATGAAGCGGACTACATCCCGAACCTTTCTGCATTTGCTGAAAAGGGTGTTGACCTGATCGCAGCTGCCGGCTTCATGTTCGGCGATGCCATCACTGAAACAGTTACACAGTATCCGAATCAGAAGATTCTGATCATCGACGTTGACTGGCTCGAAGGTGAAAACCTGCAGCAGGCTGTCTTCGCAGAACACGAAGGTTCCTATCTGGTCGGTGTTGTTGCCGGTCTGAAGGCAATCGAAAACGGCTCCAAGCATGTCGGTATGGTCATCGGTCAGGAATCCGAATCCATGTTCCGTTTCTGGGCCGGCTACCAGCAGGGTGTATGGGCTGTCTGCCCGGACTGCATCATCAGCTATGACAACGCTGACAACTTCACAAGTCCTGAAAAGGGTCAGTCCCTTGCTCAGAAGCAGTACAATGCCGGTGCAACCGTCATCTTCGCATGCGCAGGTTCCACAGGCAACGGCGTCATCAAGGAAGCTTCCGAAAGACGCGGCAACGGTGAAGACGTATGGGTTATCGGTGTTGATACAGACCAGTACTCCTACGGTGTATACGGCGACGGTTCCCAGTCTTCCGTTCTGACATCCATGATGAAGAGAGTTGACGTTGCTACATACAATGCCTGCAAACAGGTTGCTGAAGGCACCTTCAAGGGCGGCGTAGTCCGTTATACTCTGGCTGACGGCGGCGTAGGTCTGCCGGCAGAAAACCCGAACCTGACAGACGATGTCCTGGCAACAGTCAAGGATTACACAGACAAGATCGTCTCCGGTGAGATCAAGGTCGAAAGCGCTCCGGTTGTTGAAAAGGGTGCAAGCGATCTGACAGTCGGCTGGTAATCGTTACACAGTCACAGATCCGTAAGCGGAACTGCACATCAGTGCGGTTCCGCTTTTTTTCTTGCCGATGTTAGTTGACTTTGCGGGAGCAGGCAGTAATCTGTATGTAGTTAGGCAAGACTAACTAGAGGAAGAAATGCCGGAAGGAATGATTGTCACATACTGTGCAACGA
>CAMNGB010000034.1 GCA_946537835.1 uncultured Erysipelotrichaceae bacterium | reverse complement strand
CTTCGTGAGATAATAGGAACGAGGTAAATACATTATGATCAAACGTACCGAAACAAGACCGATCCAGGTCGGCGGTGTTCAGATCGGCGGCCAGAACAAATGCGTTCTGCAGTCGATGACCAATGTGCCCGCCAAGGATATTGAAGGCTCTGTCAGACAGATTCTGGAACTGGAGGAAAACGGATGTGAACTGATCCGCACCGCCGTTCTGGACGAAGAGGATGCCCGGGCGATTCCGTTCATCCGTGAGAAGATTCATATTCCGCTGGTCGCTGATATTCATTTCAACCACCGGCTGGCGCTGATTTCCCTGGAGGGCAATGTTGATGCCATCCGCATCAATCCCGGCAATATCGGTTCCCGTGAAAACACCGAAGCCGTTGTTGCAAAGTGTAAGGAAAAAAAGGTGCCGATCCGCATCGGCATCAATTCCGGTTCCCTGGAAAAGCAGTTTCTGCAGGAATACGGCGGCCCCTGTGCGGAAGCGATGGTCGCCAGTGCCCAGAGACATGTCGATATTCTCGAATCCATGGACTTCCGGGATATCTGCCTGTCCTTTAAATCCAGCAATGTCAGACTGACGATCGATGCCTACAAGGCAGCTGCCGAACATTTTGTCTATCCCCTCCATCTGGGCGTGACCGAAGCCGGCGGCTTTGCCGAATCGGCAGTCAAGTCTTCTGCCGCCCTCGGTGTTCTGCTGAACGAAGGCATCGGCGATACGATCCGCGTATCCGTTTCCGGACCGCCGAAGGATGAACTCATTATTGCAAAGCAGCTGCTGCGCAGTTTCGATCTTGCCGACAGAGTCCCCGACCTTGTCGCCTGCCCGACCTGCGGGCGCATCCAGTATGACATGCTGCCGCTGGTAAAGGAAATGGAAGACTATCTTCAGGGTGTCCGTGCCAATATCACCGTTGCCGTCATGGGATGTCCGGTCAACGGCATGCAGGAAGCCAGCCGTGCCGATGTCGGTGTGGCAGGAGGATATGAAACCGGCATGCTTTTCCGCAAGGGAAAACTGATCCGCTCCGTTCCTCAGGCCGAGCTCGCTGATGCCCTCAAGGCGGAAATACAGAAAATCATTCATGAACAGGAGAATGCCTAGGCATTCTCTTTTTCATTTTAAAAAGCGCATTACTGCGCTTTCATCAGATCTCTGAATTTCTTTTCCTTCAGCATGGCAATCTCTTCGCCGTACGGCGGTTTTCCGTCGATATACGGTGTTTCCAGAATCTTGGGAATATGGGCGGTGCGGGGATGATGGGCAATCCGGCACAGTGTATCGAAACCGATCGTTCCCTGTCCGAGGTTGGCATGCCGGTCTTTCCGGGCACCTTTCTCATTCTTCGAATCATTGAGATGAATGACATGCAGCCGGTTCAGGCCGATCACCCGGTCAAACTCATCCAGTACACCGTCATAATCACTGACGTCATAGCCGGCATCACTGATATGGCAGGTATCGAGACAGACCCCGAAATGTTCGGGATGGTTCATGCCGGCAATGATCTCTGCCAGATGCTCAAAGCGGAATCCGATCTCGCTTCCCTTCCCGGCCATTGTTTCAAGACAGATGACAAGTCCATCCGGAATCTGCAGGCTGTTCAGCTGCGATATGGCCGTACGGATGCCTGTTTCCGGATCCGTCGTCGTATAGCTTCCCGGGTGCAGAACGATATATTTCGCACCGATGGCTGCCGTACGTTCCAGCTCGCTCATCAGGAATTCCACAGCCAGTTCGGCAACCTCCGGTCTGACACTGTTGGCGGGATTGATCAGATACGGGGCATGAATGATCATGTGCTCCATCGGTATCCGGTTCACTTCCATCAGTCCGGCTGCTTCCCTGATATGCAGTTCCTCAGTCGGACGCCGTCTGGTATTCTGCGGTGCCCCGGTATACAGCATCAGGGCATTGGCGCCGTAGGAAAGCGCCTCTCTGACGCTTCCTTCCAGGAAATCCGGAGCCTTCATCTGCACATGGCTGCCGATGATCACAGGCCGTTCTCCTTGTCCTGCTTGGCTCTTGCCTTGTACATCGCCTTCTTTTCCTCACGGATCTTGGAGCGGATCATTTCCCTCTTCTTCTGACGGTGCATGCGGTCAATTGCGGCTGCCCGTTTCTTTTTATAGCCGGGCTTGACCTTGGCATTCTTCTTGGTCATGATCATTGCGATCTTCTTTTCCAGCTCATCATCCTTGGGTGCTCTTCTGACGCCGTAAGGATGGAGATCCTGCCAGCTGCCGTTGCGGAAGCGCTGGTGTTCAAAGCGGATGCCCCTCTTCTTCAGGGAGCGGATCGCCGCATCATCGCCTTCCCGATACAGGGCATAGCAGGTGCCGCTGGCTCCGGCTCTGCCGGTACGGCCGGCCCTGTGAACATAGTATTCCAGGTCTTCCGGGAATCCGCAGGAGATGACATGGGTGACCTCCCCGATATCGATGCCGCGGGCTGCCAGGTCGGTTGCCACGACATAGGTATGTTCGGCATTGGCAATGCTTTTCATTGCCTGTTTTCTCTGCCTGCTGGTCAGATCGCCGTGAATTTCACTGACGCTGACACCTGCCTTTCTCAGATCTTCGGCGATCGAGGAAGCTTCCTGTCTGGTATTGGCAAAGATCAGGCAGACATAGGGACGGAATCCCGGCAGGATCGAAAGAATCGTCTTGGCATAGCCATGATGGTAGCACGGCACCAGAACGTGACGGATATCGGGATTGAAGCGTACCTTCTCTCCGATCTGATAGGTGATCGGATGGTGCATATACTTGCGGATAAACGGTTTCAGCTGTTCCGGCATCGTTGCCGAGAAACACATCATCTGCAGATCTTCGGAAAGTCTGCCGGCAAATGCATCGATTTCATCGAGGAAACCGTATTCCAGTGTCATATCGGCTTCGTCCACGACCAGGATGTTCGCTTTTTCAATGCGCAGATTGCCGTCGTTGAGGAACAGGTCACGGATGCGGCCGGGTGTGCCGATCACAATATGCGGCTGATTCCTTTCCAGCTGTCCGGCATCGCGGCTTCTTTCCTTGCCACCGATCAGCAGACGGATCCTGAGATCCGGCTTGACTTCGTTCATGACCTTTGCCATCTCAAAGATCTGCGCAGCCAGTTCACGGGTCGGTGCCGTAATGACAGCCTGGCAGTACTCCTTTGTCTCATCTGTCTTTTCCATGATCGGAATCAGATAGGCATGTGTCTTTCCCGAACCGGTCGCGGAAAGACCGATGATATCCCTGCCTTTCAGAGCGGTCGGGATCACCTGTTCCTGTATCGGTGTCGGTTCCTTGAAATGATTCTTATGTATAAAGTCCATCGTTTCGGGCTTCAGATTGAAATCTTCGTATTTTTTCACGGTTTCACCTCCTTTTCAGGCACCCGGATTTTACCATACTCTCCGCAAAAAACAAAATATGACTGCCGTTTCCGGATGAAACCGCAGTCATATATCGGAGTTATTCTGTTTCCTCAGATCCGTATTTTTCAACAAGTCTTTCAGCCAGGATATTGATATTGCCGCAGCCGAGGGTTACGACAATGTCATCCTTTTCACAGTGTTCCATGATAAACTTTTCGGCATCGTCGAAGGTCGGACAGTAATAGACTTCCGTTCCCCTCTTTTTCAGTTCGTCAACCAGCTGTTCGGCAGTGACACCGAGCGTATCGGTTTCCCTTGCCGCAAAGATATCAGTGACAATGACTGCTTCGGAGCGGGAAAGCACATCGGCAAAGTCCTGCATCAGCAGCTTGGTGCGGGAATAGGTGTGCGGCTGATGAACCGCCCACAGTTTATGATGAGGATACTGCAGCAGTGTTTTGATGACCACATCGACTTCCTGGGGATGATGGGCATAGTCGTCCATGACGGTAAATCCGTTGACATGGCCGAGAATATCGAACCGGCGGGCGGCACCGCGGAAAGATTTCAGAGCTTCTTTAATCGCTTCATAGGAAACACCGAGATATCTGGCAACAGCAATGGCAGCCAGTGCATTCCAGACATTATGCTCACCTGAGCAGTTCAGCGTGATCTCAGCCATCTCCTTACCGTGTTCAACGACCGTGAATGTCGGTCTGACCAGCAGGTCAAGGGAAATATTGCGGGCAGTGAAATCAGCTCTCGGATCGCGTCCGAAAGTCATGACCTGTGCCTTCAGGCTGTCGGTGAAATAATTCCTGTCCGTAATCTCGGAATTCAGGACCAGCAGTCCGTCTTCCGGCAGAAGATTCGCAAAGGCACGGAAGGATCTGCGGATATCGGCAATGTCCTTGAAGAAGTCAAGATGATCGGCTTCAACGTTCAGAATGACGCCGATCGTCGGATGGAATGAAAGGAACGAATTCGTATATTCGCATGCCTCCACGACCATCAGGTCACGGTTTTCACCGATGCGCATATTGCCGCCGATGGCAGGCAGTACGCCGCCGATTTCAACCGACGGATCCATGCCGGCATTCAGCAGGATCTGAGTGATCATCGAAGTCGTTGTTGTCTTGCCGTGGGTACCGGCAATATTGATCGCGTTGTCATACATCGCCATCAGCTGACCGAGCAGTTCCGCTCTTGTAAGCATCGGAATGCCTCTGTAGTCTGCCGCATCATATTCGGGATTTCCGGGCCGGATCGCAGCACTGAAAACGACGACATCGATATCGTCGGTAATGTTGTCGGCTCTCTGCGGATAATTGATCCTGACGCCGAGACTTTCCAGGTGTCCGGTATATTTGGAATGGGCTGAATCAGAGCCGGTGACGGTAAATCCGTTCATGACAAGGAATTCCGCCAGACCGCTCATCGATGTTCCGCCGATGCCGATAAAATGCGCATGTACAGGATGATCAAGCTGAATCTGATACATAATTTCACCTCGCTGTCTTTCCCTATTATAGCATCCCGATGCGGTACTGATAAGTTACACGTTAAGTTGCTGCAGTTATATAATGATAGACAGAGGTAACACTGCCATGGAAATTATTTCTGTTACGCCCCGCGGCTACTGTCAGGGTGTCGTCAGGGCAATCATGACCGCCCGCCGTACTGTTGAACAGCATCCCGGTGAACCGGTGACAATGCTGGGAATGATCGTGCACAACCGCTTCGTTGTTGAGGAATGCCGGCGGATGGGAATCCGCTTTGTCGAGGATCCGAAGAAGAGCCGCCTGGACCTGCTTGATGAAATCAGTGAAGGCGTCGTCATATTTACGGCCCACGGTGTCAGTGATGCCGTGCGACTGAAAGCCGAAAAGAAAGGCCTGACCGTTGTGGATGCGACCTGTCCGGATGTGATCCACACCCATACGATCGTCCGTGAACATGCCCGGCACGGTGATGTCATCTATATCGGCAAAAAGAATCATCCCGAATCGGAGGGAACCGTCGGACTGTCGGAACATGTGCACCTGATCACCTGCATTGAAGATCTTGATGATCTGCATGATCTGCATGATATTCTGATCACCAACCAGACTACCCTTTCGCTTCTCGATACCCAGGACATCATCGATGCCTGCCTGAAAAAATGGCCGGATGCCAGAATCGCCAGGGAAATATGCAATGCCACCAGGATCCGTCAGGAAGCGGTCATGGAACTGAAGGATACCGATGTTCTGATCGTTGTCGGCGATCCCCGCTCCAACAATTCCAACCAGCTGAAACAGATCGGCACCCGGGCCGGCATTCAGGAAACCTTTCTGATCGACAGCGTTCTATCCCTGCAGGAAGAAATGGTAAAAAATAAAAACCGCATTGCCGTAACAAGCGGTTCATCCACACCGAATTCCCTGACCTCACAGGTGATCTCCTTTCTGCAGGAGTACGCCGAAACCGGACGCTTTGAACTGCCGGAAGAGGTCAGCAGCAGCCTTCTCTGAGATCGCTGATTTCTTTTTCAGTCAGATATCTGTATTCACCCGGAGCCAGATTTTCATCGAGCTCCAGGTTTTTCATGCGCAGCCGTTTCAGATACAGAACCTCATTGCCGAGGGCTTCAAAGATCAGCTTGATCTCATGAAACTTTCCTTCGGTCAGAATGATATGACAGGTACGGCCGCTGACTTCCGTGATCCGGGCCGGACGGTAGACTGTCTTCTGATATGTAATTCCGTTCTCTATCCTTCCGATATCGGCTTCGCTGAGATCTTCTGCAAAATGCACGAGATACTCCTTTTCCGTTTTTTTCTTCGGTGAAAGAAGTTCGTGGGCAAGCGGTCCGTCGTTGGTGATCAGCAGCAGTCCTTCCGTATCCTTGTCCAGACGGCCGCACGGAAAAAGATCTTTGTACGGTTCGGCAATATAATCCATGACGGTCTCAGCCGATCCGGAAGTGGCACTGATACAGCCGGCCGGCTTGTGGAACATCAGATAGACATATTTCTGATAGATGATCTCTTCCCCCAGGAAACAGATGACATCGTTTTCTTCATCGATATGCATGTCGGCCTTCAGCGCAGTTTCGCCGTTGACCGTAACTTCCCTGCGGCGGATGCTTTTTTTGACTTCCGAGCGGGTGCCGCAGCCGTTCTCCGCCAGGAATCTGTCCAGACGCATCATCTGCTGTTCTTCTTTCTGCCGAACAGCTGAACCCTGACCTTCATCATGCCGGTCACAAACAGATATACGGGAACGGACGCAGCGATCATGGCCAGAAGCTGCACAGCCGCCAGCATACGGTCGGCATGCAGTCCGTCAATGCCGAAGAACTTGGCCAGTGCCCAGATGCCGTTCATGCAGAGGCAGGCCGCAAGGATCTTGGCCAGCTGCAGAAACAGCCGCTGGTAGGAGATGCCGAAACGGTTGGAAATACGGCTCAGACAGAGGAAGAGGATCGTAAATACGCCGAGCACCGTCGATGCCATGGCACCGGCATAGCCCATGTAGCGGATCAGGAACCAGAATGTCAGAGCCTTGATGACAAGACCGACACCGGTATAGAACAGGCTGTTCGTATGAAAGCGCAGCGTGATCATGAGCCAGGATGAAATCATCGCCAGGGCAACTGCCATGCCTTCCGCCGAAGTCCAGCACAGCAGAATTCCCCCTTCCGCATCCTTGATTCCGTACAGTACGTAGAAGAACTGCGGTGACAGGATCATCAGTGCAAACAGGAACGGTACGGCCACATACAGGAACCGTCCGAACATTTTTTCAATGCCGCCGTCAAGCAGCGTCATCTGCATTCTTTCCACTCCCTCGGCAATGTCGGGAATGACGCCGGTGGAGAAGCGGTAGGCAAACAGTACGGGAATTTCTGCCAGCCAGGCACAGTGAACCATCATCATGTTATACAGATCCAGAGTGTCCTTCTGATCCAGTCCTGCCATCCGGCATGCCGGCAGGAAAAAGACGGCATTGATGAGCAGGAACAGTCCCTGCAGCACCACAACACTGAAAGAAGGAACGGTAAAGGCAAACAGTTCCCCGATTGCCTTTTTCTTTTTGACCGGAAGCTGGATCTGGGCTTTGGCAAGTGCTTCAACCCTCGGATACTTCAGGCTGTCAAAAAGGACATAGTAGCCGATGGCAAGCGCAGTTCCGAAAACAGATGCTCCCATGATCAGATACAGCAGAAGATGATCGGCATCGCGGTGAAACCAGATCCATGCCAGAACCGCGGCAGCACACAGACCGGATGTGATCTGTTCGATCATCTGGGAACGGCTGTCAATCACCGTTTCATTGAGTCCCTGATAATAGCCGCGGTACAGATACAGCACGGCAATCAGCAGAATCATCGCTGCTGCAAATCGGAAAGCATTTGCGGAAGCAGTCAGAATATCATCGCCGGCACCGGCTCCGAAGATGAACCCGGAAAGCGGCGCGGCACAGGCTGTCAGGGCAATTGCCAGCACGGCTGCGGATGCCATCATGACAATGGCTGTAAACAGCCGCAGATGCCTGACGGTCCGCCAGTCGTTGCGGCTGCTGTAATTGGCACAGAGAGCCATCAGGCCGAACGGCAGCGAGGCTGCCGCACAGCGGGTAATCATTATCATTGCAGCATGAAAGATGCCGAGACCGCTCAGCTGGGCAGTATCTGCAATTGTGACATACGGCAGGCACAGGATCATGCCTGTCAGCGTCGCAAGGAAAATGCCCGTCGTACAGGACAGGGCTCCGACCGTAAAAACGGATGACTGCCTGCGTTTTGCCATCAGTCACCCCCGCCTTCTGTTTCTTCACTGCTCTCCTGCGGCACATACGGATCCGCTTCATAGCTGAGAGACAGTTCGATGAATTCCCGGGTCGTATTTTTGCGGCTGCGGTCCTTCCATTCCACCAGCACCCGCAGATTGACATGATCTTCGGCACATTCGCCGTTCAGCATAATGCCTTTGACAAAGCCGTTTGCCTTGTTGACCTGATACGGGATCAGACTGAAAGGAGTGCCGAAAATACCGCTGGACGGCATCATTTTTCCGGATGCGGAATATTCCATTCCGCTTTCAACTGCCAGAACAACGACATCGTTCATGGCAATCTTCGGATTATCGACAAAGACATAATACCGGTAGGTTCCGTCCGGAAGCTCGCTCATGGCACCGCTGACGGAATAGTATTTCGACATCGGTGAAAGCTTTGTCGCCTCAGCCAGGGAGCGGCAGTATGCCTCATAGTTGACTCTGTATATATCTTCTTCCGACTGTTTGCGGCAGCCGCAGATCAGGGCTGCACACAGTGTCAGAACAATCATAAGTCTGCGCATAGAATACCTCGAAAGGATTATACCATAGTTGTCCCCTGCCTGCAGAAAAGAGTCGGGTTTGAAAAAGGAAAAGAGGCTTTCGCCTCTTTGAATACTCAGATCAGTCCGATAAACTGTTTTTTCTTGCCTTTGCGGATAATGAACACCCTGCCGTCGATGGCTGCTTCCCTGCTCATCGTCTCATTTTCATCACTGTGACGCTCGTTGTTGATGCTGATGGCACCGGCAGCCAGCATTTCTCTTGCCTCACGGCGGGAGGAACAGATCTTGTTGTTGACCAGCAGGTCGATCAGTGTCTGTCCTTCTTCAACCTTGATATTCGGTACCTGTTTTGCGGCCAGCAGAATGTCTTCGGCGCTCAGTCCCTTCAGGTCACCGCCGAAGAGTGCCTCGGAGATCTGCACTGCCTTGTTGTATTCATCTTCGCCGTGCAGACCGGTGATGATATCCTTTGCCAGAGCCTTGTGGGCAATGCGCAGATGCGGTGCTTCGTTATGCTGACGTTCGATCTCCATGATTTCTTCCGGTGTCAGGAATGTCAGCTTCTTCAGATAGTCAATGATCATTGAGTCTTCGAGATTGATCAGGTACTGATACATCTCATAGGAACTGGTCTTGTTCTTGTCAAGCCAGAGGGCATTGCCTTCCGTCTTGCCGAACTTCTTGCCGGTAGAATCGGTAACCAGCGGCATGACCATGCCATAGGCTGTCTTGTCCAGCTTTTTGCGGATCAGTTCGATGCCGCTTGTGATGTTGCCCCACTGGTCGCTTCCGGCAACCTGCAGGGTGCAGCTGCGGTTTTCAAACAGCCACAGGAAGTCCAGTGCCTGCAGAATCATATAACTGAATTCGGCATAGGTAATGCCGCTTTCCATGCGGGACTTGACCTTGTCCTTTGCCAGCATGTAGTTGACATTGAAGTATTTGCCGTAGTCACGCAGGAAGTCGATGACATTGATATCCTTTGTCCAGTCGTAGTTGTTGACGACTTCAAAGCCGAAGATGTCCTCTGCCTGCTTCTTCAGTCCGGCAATGTTCTTCGCAACTTCTTCATAGGTGATCATCGGTCTTTCGGCATCCGGTTTCGGATCGCCGATCAGACCTGTTGCGCCGCCTACCAGCAGCAGCGGATGATGTCCGTGCTGTGCCAGACGCTTGGAAATCAGGAATGAAGAATAGTGACCGATATGCATGGAATCTGCGGTCGGATCGGTTCCGATATAGAATGTCAGACCGCCTTCGTTCAGCTTGTCGATCAGTTCCGGACTGGAAATATCCTGGACCAGTCCGCGCCATACCAGTTCATCATAGAATGTCATTGTTTCGCTCATTTTCTCTCTCCTTGGGACGCATATTAAAAGCGTCCTTATCATTGTCTAAGGACGCCTCAGCGCGGTACCACCTTAGTTTATACCGGAACGGTATACCCTCATCTATGCCTTTAACGCAGGCGCACACGTCCGGTCTTTTGAGGCCGGAAGCTCCCAGGTGTATTCGCTGATGTTCTGCCGTTCCCTTTCACCAGCCGGGACGTCTCTTTTGCGGCTTCTGCGTCAGTTACTGATCCTGTTCATCGCAAAAATGATTTTATAGTTCTTTTCCTTCAAAGTCAATTATTGGTTGTCTGGCGCGGTGTGAACAGATAGCTCAGTTCGATCATCCGGTCGGTTTCGGTATCGTTCTGCAGCATCTTGGTCATGACCCGCATGGAAACGGCACCGAGATCATATGCCGGAATCGAGAAGCTGGAGATCTGCGGACGCATCATCGAATTGTATTTGGTGTCGATGACACAGACCACTTCCATTTCTTCCGGAATCCTGATGCCGTTCTCACGGCCGGCATTGACAACTGCCATTGCCTGGGAATCGCGGTTGGCGATCACGACATCATATTTATGATCCTTCAGCCAGCGGCTCAGGAATGAATAACTTGTCCTGTTTTCGGAAGGAATTTCCAGGAAGCCGTCAAAGGTCTTGCCCTTGGCCGCAAATGCCTTCTTGGCACCGTTGACCATGGCCTTTGAGAAATAGATATTCTTGCGGTCTTCCAGAATCGCAATATTGTCTTTCTTTTCTTCCAGGTATTTGGTCGACAGCTCAAAAATTGCCTTTTCAATATCAATATATACGCTGCAGATATTCTCGCCCTTGATCTTGTTTCCGATGACGACGATCGGAATATTATAGCGGGAAAGCTGCTCGATCTCCGGTGCCGACTTCTTGTTGTTGTAGAGAATCACACCGTCAACATGTGATTTGATGATTTCCTCGATGACCGAGCCGAGATCGGTAATGCCGGCTGTGATCGTATGCAGCATGATGTTGTAGTTATAGATTTTTGCCACATCGATCAGACCGTTGATGATCTGTCCGGTATAGGTGAAACTTGCTTCCGGAACGATCAGCCCGATGGTTGTGCTCTTCTGCAGGGCAAGGCCCTGGGCAATGGCATTCGGCTTATAGCCGAGCTTGTCCACTGCTGCCTGAACCTTTTCACGGGTCGGCCCTTTTACAACGTTGGATCCGTTGATGACACGGGAAACCGTAGCCAGAGAAACTCCGGCTTCTTTGGCTACATCATATATTGTTACTCTTTTCATATACTGTTTCTCCGTTCTTATTCGGTGTCGTTCTTGTCTTCGGTATCTTCCTCACTTCTGGAAGTGTCTTCATCATCGATCTTCAGCAGATCCTTCACCGTATCCACAGCCTTGTCTGTCACTTCGGCAGCTGCCGTGCGCAGATCGGCAAGCTTTTCCTGTACTTCCGGCTTGTTCATGAATGCATCGACATTCTGAACAACCGGCTTGACTGCTTCACCGATGGTGTCAGCAGCGTTCTTAAAGGTCTCCGCAGTCTTGCGGGAAACTTCCTGTACTTTCGGATCTGCTGAGATTTCATCCAGCTTTGTCCTGGCGGCACTGACGGCCTTGACGGCATTGGAACGGATAAAATCAAGGGTTTTCTGCAGGTCGGGACTGCTCATGACCTGCTCTGTTTTTTCCTTGATGGTCTCAATCGAATCATTCAGAAGATTTGCGGCAGTATCCTTAGCTTCTTCCGGTTCTTCCCTGACTTCCGGCTCGGCAAATTCGGGAACACCCGGATCCTCTTCCGGTTTCACTTCGGCTTCAGCCGCATTCTTTTCGGAAAGCTCCTGAATCTTGCGCTTCAGTTCCTCGACTGTTTTCTCAATGGATTCGATCGGTTCCACGGAATCATCAAAAACCGGCTTGTTGTCTTCATGCACATTCTTGTTTTCTTCACTCATCGCTGCTGTCCTCCTCTGCTGCAGGGGCTTCCGGAGCAGCTGTTTCGCCGCTCAGCTCTGCAACCGCTTCAGTCACGGTGGTTCTCAGGCTGTCAATGCTTTCAGACGCCAGATCTGCAGCCTTGCCGAAGGCTTCAGCTGTCTTGTCATGCACCTTATCCAGTGAATGCGAATATTTGACGACCGTATCCAGCGGTGCCTGAACCTTTGCAATGCTTTCGTCTACCTTCTTCAGTGTCGGATCAAGTCCCTTCACTGTATCGGTAAGACTGTCGATCATCTTTCCCAGCTTGGAAAGAAGAATACATAAAAAGAGAAGTGCGAGAGCTCCCAGAATCGGCAATAAAGCCTGCGATACATCTCTCAGAGCAATCAGTAATGAATCAAGCATAGTATTTTATCTCCTTACAGAAGTGTTTCTTCAACCGCATTATACTTTGAAATGAAAAAGTTTTCAACCAATGTTGATAGCGCTTTCCGTATCTGTATCACAGGGCGTAAAAAAAGAACTGCCGGAGCAGTTCTTTCCATCCTTACTTGTTCGGTCTTTCGATGATCGTTGTCTGATCTTCGGCATTCTCAGGTTCATCATCCCAGAGATTGAGATTCAGATCCGGGAACAGGTTGTCCGTACCGCCGCTGATCGGAGCAGTATCTTCAAGATCCGGCTTTTTGTATTCTTCATCTCTGACTTTCAGGATATCATCCAGAGAGAATTCCGGAATCTCATCTTCGGCTGCTGCCTTGACAGGATCATTGCGGAGCTTTTCCTGATAGTTGGACTTTTCGACGGTCTTCTGAATTGTGGAAGGAACGTCATCCTGATTGCGTCCGTACATCGGCGAAATGATCGGTGTGACATTGGTTTCTGTCTTGGCTCTTTCGGCAGCCGTGATCTTTGTCGTCGTTGTCTTCAGGGCATTCATATCCTTTTCATCAACACCGAAAATCGGGCTGATGACCGGCTGGAACTGATAGGAAGTACGGGCCGGTCTTTCTTCCTTCTTTGTCGGCTTGCTGACAGGTTTGGTGCTGACTTTCTTTTCTTCAAATCTGTTATCGACTGTAATACCCAGAGAAGAAGGCTTTGCAGTCTGAACCGGCGCCTGCTCTCTGAATACGGATTCGGTGCGGCGCGGTGTAGCTTTTGCATTCTGGTTCTGAACCGGAATCGGCTGTGTTACATCGATTCTCGGCATTGCCGGACGGATTTCTTCCGGTTCGACAGCCGGGAAAGACGGAGCTTCCGGAACCTGAACAGGCTCAGCTGCCGGGATAACAGGAACTTCCTGAACCGGAGCCGGCTGAACTGTCGGCTGTACCGGTGCTGCCGGTGTTTCAACGACCGGAGTCGGTTTCGTTATTTCCTCTTCTTCAATGACATCTTCATCATCTTCGAACAGCAGGTTCTGCAATTTCTTAAACATAGATCCACCCTCTCTTGAATACTTCTTTTATTTTATGCCAATTCCACATAATTGTGAACAATATTAATAATAGCAGAAAAGTGCGCAAATCGTGAAGAATTTAGTCTTTTTCACCATTTGTTTCCGATTCCTGTGTATCCTGCACACCGGTCTGATTGAATTCCTCGGATGCGACCGGTTCCGGGAAAAGTTCTTCGATCGATCCGTTCTCAGGCGTGATGCTGTCAAACAGTTCGATCGTTTCCCCGGCATAAATGATCTCATCACTGCTGCTGAATGCCGCCGCAACCGCTGCCTTGTCAACCGCAGCCGATCTGGCGATCCGCAGCATTTCCGCAGCCAGGCCGGGAACCGAAGTGATATCCGAAACGGCATAGAAATGCATGTGACCTGTCTGCAGGGAGATATAGTGTCTGTTCCCCAGTGCCGATACCGTCAGACGGTACGGCATGTCTGCCCCGTTTCTGTCCTGGCATGTTCCTTCATAATATGCTTCCTGTATGCCGCCGCTCAGCACCGGCATGACGGCTTCACTGCCCTCTTCACGCAGGATGCCGGGAACATTCAGATTCATCGCAAACAGCTTGCCTTCAAAGGCGAAGACATTGCCGGTTTCGGTGGCGGTAATGCGGCCGATACACGGCTGGGCGTAATAGGAATAATACTTTTTATGGTAGTTGGCTGCCGGAATCTGTATTTCTGCAGCCCGGGCAAGACTTCTCTCCAGAGCTGCATTCATATCTGTTTCTGCTGCTGCACAGCTGCTGAGCATACATGCCAGCAGGACTGCGGCGATCGTTTTCAGAATCTTCATATTTCTATTGTATCATTCCCGAACCGGTTTGGCACAGAGCTGATAGATCGGCTGTCCGAGTTCCAGAAAGCGGTTTTCATATTCCGTCACGGCATCTTCGGGATGTTCACTGCGGCGGTAATCGACCGAGAATTCGGTCAGGGTAAAACCGTTCTGCAGATAGTACAGCACCGATGCCTCAAAGAGATCCTTATTGTCGGTCTTCATGCGGATATATCCGTTTTCACTCAGCAGTTCCCTGTACATCTGCAGAAATCTGGTACTGCTGAGACGGCGCTTATGGTAATGCTTTTTGGGCCAGGGATCGGAAAAGTTGAGATGGATGACATCGATCTCACCCGGTGCAAACCATTCTGCCATGTTTTCGGCAGCACCGGCAATCAGCCGTTTTCCGTGCCGGTCATCGTTTTCATCTTCGACTGCCTTGCGGGCTGCCACAGCCACCGCACTGCGGTCCTTTTCAATGCCGACCCAGCCTTCTTCCGGATACATGCGGGACATGTTGTTGATGTAATCCCCCTTGCCGGTTCCGATCTCGACATGCAGAACTTCACAGTTCAGCAGTTTCCGCCAGTTACCGGCATATTCCTTCGGATCAGTGAACACATAGTCACTGTGTTCTTCCAGCCAGCCGTCGGCCCATTTCTTTTTTCTCATTCTCATCTGGTGATTCCTCCAAAAAGAAGGCTTTCGCCTTCCTTGCTGTACAGATATTTACTCTCTGCCGTTCCAGCAGTATGTACACAGCTGGTCTTCATCAAGACCGGTCGCCTTTACGGTATCATCCAGACGGTTGAACCGCAAGGAAGAAAAGTGCATCTGCTCACGCATCTTTTCAACCATGGCTTCATAGCGCCGGCTGTCCGGATCGGCATAGTCTTCCAGGATCACCCGGTCAACATTCTCTCCTTCTTCCTCGGAGATGATTCTTCTGGCGATCAGTTCCATATCGGAAGTGGCACGCGAGAAGTTGATGTATTTGCAGCCGAACATGATCGGCGGACATGCCGGTCTGACATGGACTTCACAGGCTCCGCTTTCATAGAGGAAATCGGAAGTCTCACGCAGCTGGGTGCCGCGGACGATGGAATCATCGATCAGCAGCAGACGCTGGTTTTCGATCAGTTCCCTGACCGGGATCAGCTTCATCTTGGCGATCAGGTTGCGCTTTGTCTGCATGGTCGGCATGAAGCTGCGCGGCCAGGTCGGCGTATATTTGATAAACGGCCTTGTGTACGGCACATGCTTCTGATTGGCATAGCCGACAGCGTGGGCCAGACCGGAATCCGGCACACCTGCAACAGCATCGATATCTTCCGCATTCAGCGGATCCCTTTCTGCCATCAGTTCGCCGCAGCGGTAGCGCATCGCTTCGACATTGACGCCTTCATAGGTGCTGGGCGGATAGCCGTAATATGTCCACAGGAAGGTGCAGATCCGCATCTTTTTTCCGGGAGCGGAAAGAACTCTGACACCGTCCGGTGTAATGACATCGATCTCACCCGGACCGAGTTCACGGTAGTCGGTATAGCCGAGCTTGATATATGCAAAGGATTCAAAGGTGGCACAGTAGCCGCTCTCCTTCTTTCCGATCAGGATCGGCGTGCGCCCGTATCTGTCGCGGGCGGCATACAGTCCGACCGGCGTCAGAAGCAGGATCGACATTGAACCGTTGATTCTGTCCTGGGCATAGCGGATGCCTTCGATCAGATTGTCCTGCTGATTGATCAGAGCTGCGACAAGTTCTGTCTTGTTCACTTCACCGCCGCTCAGTTCCATGAAATGGGAATGGGAAGAATTGAAGATTTCATCCACCAGCTCATCGGTGTTGTTGATGCGTCCGACACAGCAGATGGCATAGGTGCCGTGATGTGAACGGACGATCAGCGGCTGCGGATCATAATCAGAAATGCAGCCGATGCCCAGATTTCCTGCCATATCCTGCACGTCGTTGGTGAACTTGGTGCGGAAAGGTGAATTCTCAATATTGTGAATGGCTCTGTCAAAGCCGCTGCTGCCGTCATAGACAACCATGCCTGCCCTTCTTGTTCCGAGGTGTGAATGATAATCTGTTCCGTAGAATAAATCAAAAACGCAGTCTTCCTTTAATGCTGTTCCGAAAAATCCACCCATACGTTCTCCTTTCGTTCATCAGGTAGGTAAAAAGAAATAAGAAGACATAAAGCCTTCTTATTCATTCGTTTTTTTGCTGGTGAAAGTACGGCGCTCAACCTTCCCGTCGCCGGAGTTCTTTCCGTCTTTCTTATTATTTCTGAAATTGCGGGGAGCCTTCTTCGGTTCGACATAGCCTTCCGGCTTCTCAATGCATTCCTTTGCGGAAACCTTGAGCTTTCCGGCTTCGTCGACGGAGATGACCTTGACCTTGATGGTGTCGCCGACATGCAGGGCATCCTGGATCTTGTCGACTCTCTCCCATGCCAGCTGGCTGACATGCAGGAGTGCATCGGTGCCCGGGAACAGCGTTACAAACGCAAAGGATTCACGGACTTCGGCAACAGTCGCATCGTAAACCTCACCGACCTTTGCCTCACGGATGAGGTCGCTGATGATCTGCTTTGCCTTGTTGATCATTTCTCTGTCTGTATGATAGATGACACACTTGCCGTCATCATCGATATCGATCTTGACGTCATTGCATTCTTCGATGATCTTGTCGATCTGTTCGCCGCCCTTGCCGATAACAATGCGGATCTTGTCGGTCGGAATCATCATCATATCCATCTTCGGAGCCCACTTGGATACTTCGGCACGCGGTTCGGAAATTGCTGTTTCCATGTTGTCGAGGATTTCCATACGGCCCTTGTGAGCCTGTGCCAGAGCTTCCCTGAGGATTTCCTGGGAGATGCCTGTAACCTTGATATCCATCTGCAGGGCAGTGATGCCGTTTCTGGTTCCGGCAACCTTGAAGTCCATGTCGCCGTAATGGTCTTCCATACCCTGAATATCTGTCAGGATGGAATAGGTATCACCGACTGTGATCAGACCCATGGCAACACCTGCGACCATGGCCTTGATCGGAACACCGGCTGCCATCAGGGACATTGTGCCGGCACAGATCGAAGCCTGTGAGGAGGAACCGTTGGATTCCAGAACTTCGGCACAGGTACGGATTGCATACGGGAATTCTTCTTCACTCGGCAGAACCTGCAGAAGTGCTCTTTCACCGAGGGCACCATGACCGATTTCACGGCGGCCCGGAGAACCCATGCGGCCTACTTCACCGACAGAGAACGGCGGGAAGTTGTACTGGTGCATGAATCTCTTTTCAGTGACAGTTGTCAGGTCGTCAATGATCTGGGCATCGGACAGCGGTCCGAGGGTTGTAACTGAAAGAACCTGTGTTTCACCGCGGGTGAACATGGCAGAACCATGGGCACGCGGCATCAGGTCGACCTGGCTGTCGAGCGGACGCAGTTCGTCCAGTGCTCTTCCGTCCGGTCTGATCTTGTCTTCGGAGATCAGTCTTCTGACTTCG
>CAMNGB010000033.1 GCA_946537835.1 uncultured Erysipelotrichaceae bacterium | reverse complement strand
TACTCCGATCGCCATCATTGACAAGCGCCGGCCGAAGCCGAACATGGTCGAAGCCCAGAATGTCATCGGTGATGTCGAAGGCAAGAACTGTATTGTCATCGACGATATCTGCGATACTGCCGGATCACTCGTAGCCGGCTGCCAGATCCTGAAGGATCACGGCGCCAAGGATATCTACACCGGCATTACCCACGGTGTCTTCTCCCGTGATGCGCTCGAGAAGATTGAAAAGTCCACGATCAAGGAAATGGTCATTACCGATACGATTGCCCTGACACCGGAACAGGCCGCAAGAACCTCAAAGATTACGGTTCTGTCGGTATCCGACATGATTGCCAAGACAATTGATTCGATCAAGAATCATGCACCGGTTTCCCGCGTGTATGACGACTATAACTACGACAGTTACAAATAAGCAGCAGGAGGATCCGGAAGGATCCTTTTTTCGTTTGTGTTCCGCCTTTCGGAAACAGTTGTCATCAGAGCGGAGACAGAGTTTGTGTGAAAAACCAGTGAAAAAATATGTGAAAATGATGTTAAAAATCTTGTAATCGACTGTAAATAAGTATAAACTTAGTCTTGTATAAGTGGGAAACTTCTCACCGGGTACATAGAATAGGAGAATCAAAACCAGGATGGCAACAGGCAAAGTAAAGTGGTTCAATGCTGAGAAAGGCTATGGATTCATCACTACAGATGAAGGAAAAGATGTATTCGTACACTATTCTGCAATTCAGGGCGAAGGTTTCAGAACGTTAGAAGAAAATCAGTCTGTAACTTTCGATGTAACTGAGAGTGACCGTGGTCCTCAGGCAGCTAACGTCGTTAAGCTCTAATCATTAGAAAACTGATGCACGCATGAGAGCGGAACCCCGCTCTTTTTTTCTGCTTTTTTGTGCTTTTAAAAAAACATATCCTTGATTATAATGTTTTCATAAGCGACGAAAAGAAGAGTAGTCTGAAAGACGAATGCAGAAAGCAGGCGGGTGATGCGAGCCTGTTTCGGAAGACAGATGAACATGGTCTTGGAGCTGGTGCGGTGATATTGAGCCGTGCCCGGAGACGTCCGTTATCACGAGAGGGGCCTGAACAGATTCGGGCAAGACAAAGGTGGTACCGCGTGCAAGACGTCCTTTCATTTGGGATGTCTTTTATTTTCAGGAGGTGAATGAAAATGCAGAACAAGGGACCGTATTATATTACGACGGCGATTGCTTACGCCGCCGGCAAGCCGCATATCGGCAATGTTTATGAAATCGTGCTGGCAGACGCCATTGCCAGACACAAGCGGGAAACAGGCTACGATGTCCGTTTCCAGACCGGAACCGACGAGCATGGTCAGAAGGTTGAGGAAAGAGCGAAGAAAGCCGGCAAGACACCGAAGGAATTCGTTGACGAGATTTCCGGTGTGATCAAGGAACAGTTTGACTGCATGAATATTTCCTATGATCACTTCATCCGCACAACCGATGACTATCATGAACATCAGGTTCAGAAGATTTTCAAGAAGCTGTATCAGAAGGGCGACATCTATAAGGGCAAGTACGAAGGCATGTACTGCCATGAATGTGAAGCTTTCTATACCAAGAGCCAGCTGACGGAAGAAGGCAGATGCCCGATCTGCGGTGAGGAAGTCAAGCCGATGGACGAAGAGGCATATTTCTTCAGAATGTCCAAGTATGCGCCGGAACTGATCAAATATATTGAAGAGCATCCGCACTTCATTCAGCCGGAAAGCCGCAAGAATGAAATGATCAACAACTTCCTGAAGCCGGGTCTGCAGGATCTGTGTGTATCCCGTACATCCTTCAAGTGGGGCATTCCGGTCGATTTCGATCCGGATCATGTTGTCTATGTATGGATCGATGCGCTGTCCAACTATATCACCGGTCTGGGATATGATGCCGACGGCAATTCCGGAGAACTCTATAAGAAATACTGGCCGGCAGATCTGCATCTGATCGGCAAGGATATCGTCCGTTTCCATACCATTTACTGGCCGATCATGTTAATGGCACTGGGTGAGCCGCTGCCGAAACAGGTCTTCGGTCATCCGTGGCTGCTGACCGGTGATTCCAAGATGTCCAAGTCCAAGGGCAATGTCATCTATGCCGATGATCTTGTCAAACTGTTCGGCGTCGATGCGGTCAGATATATCATGCTGCACGAAATGCCGTTCGCACAGGACGGTCATGTCACATATGATCTGATGATCGAGCGCATCAACAGCGATCTTGCCAACAACCTGGGCAACCTGGTCAACCGTACCCTGTCCATGCAGAACAAGTATTTCAACGGCATCGTTGCCAATCCGCATGAGGATGAAGCAGTCGATGACGAACTGAGAGATACCGTCAGGGAAACGATCCGCAAGGTTGATGCCCACATGGATGATCTGCGTGTTGCCGATGCCATTCAGGATATTCTGGATCTGTTCTCCAGATGCAACAAGTATATTGATGAAACAATGCCGTGGGCTCTGGCCAAGGATCCGGAAAAGATCGGCCGTCTGGCTACGGTGCTGTATAACCTGCTGGAATCCGTACGTACGGCAGCCGTTCTGCTGAGGCCGTATCTGCCGGAAACAGCCGAAAAGATCCTCCGTTCCCTGAATACCGAATATACCGACCGTGATTCGATCAATGTCTTCGGATGCCTCGAAAGCGGCATTCAGGTTGTCGAAAAGCCGGAAATCCTCTTCCAGAGACTGAACGAAAAGGAAATCATGGCCAAGGTTGAAGAAACCGAAAAGGAATATGCGGCCATTGCCAAGAAGATCAGCGAAAAGAAAGAAAACATCGCCTATGATGATTTCGAAAAGATTGAGCTGAGAGTTGCCAAGGTTCTTTCCTGCGAGAGACATCCGAATGCCGACAAGCTGTTTGTGCTCAAGATCGATCTCGGCGGCGGTGAAAGAAGAACGATTGTTTCCGGTCTGGCTCAGAGCTATACACCGGGCCAGGTCATCGGCAAGAACATCGTTGTCATCACCAACCTGGAACCGGCTGTCATCCGCGGGGTTGAATCCCAGGGCATGCTGCTGGCAGGCAAGGACGGAACCCAGATCGCCGTTGTTGAAGTCAACGGCCTGGAACCCGGCACAAGAATCCAGTAATTACCGATAACAACCGAAAAGAGACGAAAAATGCAATCGTCTCTTTTTCTTTGCCCGATATGTGAATGATCTGTCTGATTATTTGCCGACTGTTTTGCGGATGATGTCAATACACTGCAGGGTGATCCGGTTCAGGTACTTTCCCTGCATATACAGCAGATAAAAAGTTCTCTGGAACGGTTCCCCTCCTACAGCAACCGTATGAACGGATCTGTTTCTGGTTTTCTGAAAGTAGGACTGCGGCAGTGCCGCGATGCCGAGCCCGGCTTCGGCCATGGTCAGAAGGGTTTCGTCCGATGTGCATTCCCAGATGCGGGAACGGGGAAAGGAGATCCGGTTCAGCCAGGCATCGACACAGGCCCGGTTTCCCGATCCTGTTTCCCTCAGCAGCAGGCGCTGCTTCAGCAAATCTTCCTTCAGAATATGACTGCGGGGAATCAGGCTGTCAGATGCGACAAAGACAATTGGCTCCCTGTATAACGGTATGGCATTGAAGGAAGGATCGTCACTGCGGTCGATAATGGCAATATCGCATTCGTTGCTGCGGAGCTGGTTTTCTATTGCGGCCGTATTGTGAACGCTGATCTGCAGATCGATTTCCGGCAGTCTCTCATATACGGTCCGGCACAGTTCCGGAAGAATTGTTTCGCCGACTGTCACGTTGACGCTCAGCCGGCAGCTCTGGAAGGAAGATCCGTCCCGCAGGAAGGTCACGGACTCTTCATACTGGGAAAGGATCGTATCGGCATAATGATTGAGAGCCTTGCCGGCATCGCTCAGATACAGACGGCGTCCGATTCTGTCAAACAGGGAGACATGATAAAAGCTCTCCAGTTCGGAAATCGCCTTGGAGACGGCAGGCTGGGTCATATTCAGGGCTGCGGCTGCTTTTGTCATGGACATAAAGCGGCAGACCGTAAGAAAGATTTCAAGATGGCGCAAAGTCATAATACATTACCGAATGGTTATGTAAATTATATTAACATAATGATTGGAATATGAATACAATGCCGGCATAATATACCTGCGGGAGGCAGATGAAATGGAAAACAACAGACCGAATCTGATCAAACTGTTCTTCTCAATGATGATGATCTCAGCCTTCACCTTCGGCGGCGGCTTTGTCATCATCGGCATGATGAGAAAGAAATTCTGTGATGAACTGCACTGGGTCACGGATGACGAAGTGCTTGATATGACGGCAATTGCCCAGTCGGCACCGGGGGCCCTGGCGGTCAACAGCGCCATTATTTTCGGCTATCGGATCGCCGGAATTGCCGGAGCGCTTGTTTCGGTGCTGGCTACGATCATTCCGCCGATCGTCATTATCAGTGTTGTATGCATGATCTATGATGCCTTCTCGACAAACCGCATCGTTCAGACGGCGCTGCAGGTCATGCGGGCCGGCGTTGCGGCAATCATTACCGACGTTGTCATCGATCTTGCCGGCAATGTGATCAGCACAAAGAATACGCTGAATATTATATTGATGGCTGCGGCGTTTGCGGCGACATGGTACTTCAAGGTTTCTTCGATCGTCATCATTCTTCTGTTTATCGCTCTGGGCATCGCCCTTTCGCTGCTGAACCGCAGCAAGGAGGCAGACGCATGATATTCCTTGAACTGTTTCTGGTATATTTCCAGATCGGGCTGTTTGCCTTCGGCGGCGGCTACGCGGCCATGCCGCTGATTCAGAATCTGGTTGTTGAGGGCAAGGGCTGGCTGACGATGGCTGAGTTTGCCGATCTGACAACCATTGCGGAAATGACACCGGGGCCGATCGCCGTCAACAGTGCAACCTTTGTCGGTCAGAAGATGGCCGGTCTTCCGGGGGCAATCGTATGCACGCTCGGCTGTATCCTGCCGTCACTGATCATTGTCCTGACACTGGCTTACTTCTATACGAAATACAGAAATCTGAAGCTTGTCAAAGATGTGCTCGGTGAACTGCGTCCGGCAGTCGTGGCCATGATTGCCGGTGCCGGACTGACAATTCTTCTGCTGGCATTCTTCGGAACTTCATCGCTGAACGAGATCGGGAAGGAGATCCGCTGGATCGAAATCGGACTGTTTGCGGTGAGTCTCTTCCTGCTGCGGAAATACAAGACCAATCCGATTATGATCATCTTCGGAACTGCTGTCATCGGAACCGTTCTGTACATGATCTGAACATGCAGACCGCTCATGAAACGGAGCGGTTTTCAATTGCCTTGCATGGACATGCACGCATAGAGCGGCAAAAAACGGAAAGGAGCCATTTTCATACGCCGGAGAACGGTAGTAAGTTCACATAAAATTCACATGCAAATCTATTTGATTTTTTTGAATGCATGCATATAATAGAGTAGATTTTATGTAATAGTCTTACAGACGAAACGTAATAATCGGTTTGTTTTTCGAATCGTATTGTGATTCACGGAGGATCGTTCCATGCCTATTTGCACTATGTTAAACGACAAACTCGACAGCCGAAAAAACGGAGATGACTGCCAATTCAACGGTTATCTCGAGGATTATCTGAATCTTGAGGAGACGGAACTTGATCCTGTATTAAGAGATGCATTCACTGCCATTCAGCAGAGCGAGCCGGAGACAAAGATCTGCGTCGGTCTGCGCAGTGTCATCAACCGCGATGCCATCAGCAATCAGATCATCCGCTATAAGGATATCTTCAAGCTGGAAGGCAAGGCACTGACATTCCCGTACATTCTGTATGCCCGCAGGAATGAAGACGAAAGAGCTCTGCTGGTGGTTCCGTATACCGATTACGGATTCATGATCGCCAAGGGTCTCTACTACTGCATGACCGAACCGGGCAGCGAATATATCGACTGCAAGAACGAAATCGTAGCCGTATGTTCCGACAGTGCCGATCTGATCGCAAAGACATTCGGTGACATGTTCACACAGAGAGCAGGATCACTGCAGAGATCTCTGGATTCCGCTCACTACAGAAACTATGACGAACTGAAGGAAGCTGCACTGAAAGCTGCCGAAGAACTGAAAGCTGATGCCTTCAATGTTCTCGGTACGCTGAGCGAAAGAACTGAGCGCATCCGTCAGTATGTCATTCAGTGGTTCCTGCTGAAAAAGGTTCTGTATGTTCAGTACATGGTGAACAAGAACATTCTCAACAGCGTTCACGAAGGAAACGTCAAGAAACAGCGCAATCAGGCAAAACTGAATGCCGATGATGTGACGTTCCTGAGCTTCAGTGAAATGTGGAGAATTACCGCACCTCAGCCGCAGGAAGAGGAAAGTGAACTTCCGGCGGAAGAAGAAGCAGAATAATCATGCAAACGACCCTTGAAAAAGGGTCTTTTTTTTGACGATATGCTATAATCTTTTTTGTATAGCGAGGATAAAATGAGAAATCAAAATAACTTTAACTGGGGCTGGTTTATCTTCCTGTTTATTATTCTTGGCGGCGGCTTCGGCGGACTTCTTCCGCTGGCGCTGATTTTCGGTGTGGTCATGGCTGTAACCTTTGCGGCCGTGAATGCTTCCAACCGCCGCGAACAGAATTACAGTCAGGGATACCGCCGTACACAGAATTACTATAATACCGGTGCCAGACAGCAGAAATACACGGCTGCACAGATGGCCAAGATCAATGTTTACCTGCGCAGCTGGTTCCGCAGCCGCAGATCACTGCCGATTGCCGCAAACATCGATCTGCGCATTCACGGCCAGAGATATGCCTCTCTGGCATCTCTGGATGTTTACCGCGATGATAACTATGTATGCTCGCTGAATGATTTCGGCCGCCGCTATCCGGATTCCTATAATGAGATCCTGGCGGAACTGGTCCGGATGTCCCAGCAGGGCAGGGCTGAAGAAGTGATTGATGTGGAAGCCCGCGAAAAGCAGGAAGAAGTGAAGCCGCAGCAGACACAGGCCCAGGCGCCGAAGCAGGAGCCGAAGAAGGAATCCAAGGCTGCCCAGGAATATATTGAACAGATCAGCCGTCTGAACGACGATATTCCGGATGAGGCAATTTCCAACGGTCTGTATGAGACCTGTGCACTGCTGAAGCAGATCCAGACGCTGGAAGAAAAATTCCCGGCTTCGAAGGACAAGCTCAAGAAGCTGTATGATTACTATCTGCCGATCCTGGTACGCATTCTGAAGCAGTATGACAATCTGCAGGCTGCCCAGACCGATCCTTCCTATAAGGAGACCAAGGAAAAGCTGAACCGTACGATCAGCCTGATCAATGATGCGATGAAGACGATCATTTCCAGTCTGACCGACCAGGACTTCATCAACCTTGCGGCTGATATCTCCACCCTGGAAGCTGTTCTGCAGAAGGACGGCCTGACCAGCGACGGACAGATTACCGGCACAAGAAACGGAGGACAGTGATATGTCAAAGGACGACCGCAGAAGAGAAGAAAAAGAACGGCTCTGGAATGAGGTGCTGAACAAGCCCCGTACCTATGAGTCTACGGATGCCTCCCAGGAGATCGAACTGACGATCAATGCCAACGAGAAGGAAAAGGAAAGCCAGAAGGAAACGCTGAAGAGAGCGGATCTGGCAATGGATGAACTGAACAAGATCCTGAAGAAGCAGCAGAAGGATCTGGAAAATCTCAGCAATGAAATGAAGAAGCACGAGAAGGATACGATCGATCCGTCACTGATGGATCTCGACCAGCTCGAAAAGGATATCCGCCGTGATTACGGTGTTGAGGAAATGAAATCCTACAAGCAGGAAATGAAGCAGGTGGAGAATTCTGTCTTCGAAGACATCTACAATGTTGTCATTTCAAAGATCATGGGTCAGAAGGATGCCATGAAGCTGCTGGTCAATGCTTTCCGCCGTCCCTATGTCATGGGCGAGGAAAGCGGCCGTCCGAAGAATGTTATTCTGATCAGCGGACCGGAGGGATCCGGACGTCATGAGGCAGTGACACAGATGGCAAGATCGCTCTATGAGAAGCAGGTCTTCATCTCCGATGAAGTATGCACCATCGATATGAGCCGCTATACATCCGGTGCCCAGGAAACCATTTTCCTGCAGGATCTCTATCAGGCGCTTCAGAGCAAGGGCTCTGTCATCTGCTTTGAACATTTCGAAAACGGCTTCCCGTCATTCCTGCGGATGATTGATTCGCTGGTCACAAAGGGAAGTGTCGTTCTCAGCAAGCGCTATGTCCTTTCCAAGGGTGTGCTGGTGGAAAACCAGACCGGACTGGTCACCAGTTCCGTCGATTCCCTCAGTGCCGAAGGAAAGTATCTGATCTTCATCACGAACCAGAAGCCGAGCAAGGTACAGGATGCCTTCGGCGCCGACTTCATGTATCACGTTCTCGATACCGTGGTGCTGAAGCCGCTGGATGAAGAAAGTGTCAAGGCCATTATTGCCCAGCAGTCGGAAGCGCTGCAGAAGAAGGCACAGGAAAATCTGAAGACACAGATCACCGTGCCGCAGGAAGTGCAGGACTGGGTGGCAGCACATTATGACAAGACCCAGGGTGCAGATTCCATCTCTGCCATCTTCTATGATTTCTATGTTTCCCTTTCCGAACTTGTCCTGAGTTCCGATCATAAGGAAACCGATTCAATCAGTATTACGGTGCGTGACGATATTCCGTATGCCGTATGCCATGGCCAGGAGATCCGTCTTTCCCGTTCGAAGAATTCACAGGAAGAAATCGATGCCGTCAATGCCGAACTCGATGAGATCGTCGGCCTGAACATGGTCAAGGATTATATCCGTTCCCTGCAGGCACATATTGCCATGCAGCAGAGACGCCGTGAACAGGGCATGAAGACTGCCGAAGTCTCCAAGCATATGATCTTTACCGGCAACCCCGGCACCGGCAAGACAACGATTGCCCGTCTGATTTCAAGATATATGAAAGCCATCGGTGCTCTTTCCCAGGGTCAGCTGGTGGAAGTAACCAGAGCCGATCTGGTCGCCCAGTATGTCGGCCAGACTGCTCCGCTGACCATGTCGGTCATCAAGTCAGCCATCGGCGGCGTGCTGTTTATCGATGAGGCATATTCCCTCTACCGCGGCAAGGACGATTCGTTCGGTCTCGAATGCATTGACACACTGGTCAAGGCAATGGAAGACCACCGTGACGACCTGATTGTCATCCTCGCCGGATACAAGAAGGAAATGGCTGTCTTCCTGGAGTCCAACTCCGGTCTGAAGTCCCGTTTCCCGAACCTGATCGACTTCCCGGATTACACCGGTGAAGAACTGCGCAAGATCGCAGCCCTGCAGGCCAAGGGCAAGGGCTATACCATCGATGAAGCTGTCTTTGAAAAACTGGAAAGCTACTTCAATGAAGTGCAGTCCATCAATGCGGCAGAGGCAGGCAACGGCCGTCTGGCAAGAAACGTTGTCGAAGATGCGATCCTCAGACAGTCGGAAAGAATCGTCAAGGATCCGCAGGCAGACATGTCACTGCTGAAGGAAGAAGACTTCGACTTCACCATCAAGGTCAAGCCGGCAGAAAAGAAGGATGACACCACGCTGGAAGACCTGATGAAGCTGATGAACAAGTAAACAGATCAAGACAATATCAAAAAAGCCCTGCAGAGTATCTCACTCGTCTGCAGGGTTTTGTTTGTTGATTCAGATCTTCCGGCAATTAATTATATAATCGAAATCAGCGGGAGAGATATTATGGGGAAGCAGAGGATGAAAAGATTACGGACTGTGATGATATTGCTGGCGGCAGTGCTGTCGCTGGTTTTCAGCACACCCTTTGTGCCGATCCTTGCCCAGGACAATGCGCATTATCTGGCATTTGCGTCAGACTATCACGGAGTGGAAGGTTCCATTGAAACTGCCATGACCGGCATGCCGGAAAATGTGGAATATGTCAGTCTGATCGGTGATATGGCAGGTCACGGCCGTGATAGGACGCCTGAATATGCATCGGCAGATATTCTTGCTCATATACAGAATGTATTCCCGCATCTGAATGCCGAAACTGTTTCCCTGATCTGGGCTGATCATGACAGGAATGTGGTTGATGATCCCGGTATTGTCAAATGCCTGGACGGCGAATGGTCCGGTCTCATTTATGAAAAGACGGATGAGGCAGGAAACCCGCTGTACTATATCTATGGAGTCGGCTTCTATGATATGAAAAACGGCGGTCCGAACGGGCGCATGAAGGGACCGTCTCATAAAGGCCGGAACCGGTAACGGAATCCTTTGACATCTGAATTCAATGAATCTGCTGGATTATATAGGAATTGACAAAGTATGATAATAGCAGAGTTCAGATATCAGAAAGATGCGGACGTGCTTCGGTCAAGGTGTGCCTGTGCAGAAAGTGCCGGAAGATGGTCATTGATTATTGATCAATCATTGTCCGGAATCATGTCATTGACTGACTGGGAGAAGTTCCTTTCCTGCAGTGCAGGAAGGGACTTTTTGCATGCGGAGGCTACTGCCGGAGGAATCATACAGAAAGCGGTTTTGAAGAATCGGACAGGAAATGCAGATAATGAAGTATTTTTCAGCTGATACGGAAGAGAACATGATATACTTCTTCATCGTACGAGGTGGATGATATGCGTAAACAGAGCGGTGATCTTCTTCATGGCGTGATATGGAAACAGCTGCTGATGTTTTTCCTGCCGATCATGGCCGGTTCGATTTTCCAGCAGCTTTACAATACGGTGGATGCGATGGTTGTCGGCAATTTTGTCGGCAAGGAAGCACTTGGTGCGGTCGGCGGTTCAACCGGTACGATCATCAATCTTCTGGTCGGCTTTACGGTCGGTCTTTCTTCCGGTGCCACGGTCATCATTGCCCAGTATTACGGCCGGAGAGAGGAAGAAGGTGTCCGCAAGGGTGTCTATTCCGGCATGTTTCTGGCCATTGCCCTGGGTGCACTTCTGATGGTGCTCGGACTGGTGCTGGCCCCGTCGGTTCTGCGGCTGCTGAATGTTCCGGAGGATGTCTATCCGCATTCGCTGATGTATCTGCGCATCTATCTCTGCGGTATGGTTCCGGTCATGATCTACAATACCGGTGCCGGCATCCTGCGTGCCATCGGGGATTCCCGCCGGCCGCTGTATTTTCTGATGGCCGCATGCATTACCAATATCATTCTCGATATTGTCTTTGTGGCAATCATGGGCTGGGGTGTTGCCGGTGTCGGTGCTGCCACGGTCATTTCCCAGGTAATCAGCTGTGCCCTGACACTGCTTGTGCTGGGACGCACGGATGATATCTATCATTTTGATCTGCGGCAGCTGCATTTTGATAAGGACATTCTGAAACAGATCGTCATTATCGGTCTGCCGACCGGCATCCAGGCGTCGCTGTACGGCTTTGCCAATCTGTTCATTCAGTCCGGTGTCAACAGCCACGGCACCGATGTGGTTGCGGCCTATACTGCCTTCGGCAAGATCGATGCCATCTTCTGGAATTCTTCCGGTGCTCTCGGCACGGCAGTACTGACCTTTACCGGTCAGAACTTCGGTGCCGGAAATATGGACAGGGTGAAGAAGGGCATCCGCGAGGCACTGCTTATTTATATAATAGGAACAGCTGCGATCAGTTCCGTCTGCTATTTCTTCGGTGATGTCTTCTACCGGCTGTTTACGCCCGATCAGGCAGTCATCGACAGCGGTGTTGCCATGTTAAGGTTCCTGTGTCCGTTCTGGGTCACGTTCTGCTTTACCGAGATCTTCTCCCAGAGCATGCGTGCCTGCGGTGATACGCTGGCACCGATGCTGATGACGGCTTTCGGAATCGGGGCACTGAGAATTCTCTGGATTCTGTTCTATCCCGGCAAGACGATCTTCGATACACTGCTGTGCTATCCGGTATCCTGGATCACGACGTCACTGCTTTTCCTGGCATATTACTTCCACGGCGGCTGGCGTAAGAGAGCCATGAAGCAGAGAGAAAAACTGATGGCCATCACTGCCGGCGAATAAGTGATATCTGAGCTTCTGTGCAGACAGAGGCTTTTTTGTTTCCTTGTGCAGGCAAATGAGTACAATGACAGTATGAGAACACAGATACTGATCCATCTCTTCAGCGGCCTGTGCGGCATCCTGCTGCTTGGCTGGGGATTTCTGGCTGTGCAGGGAAAGACGCCGCTGCTGAGTGTGGTGCCATTGAAAACAGAAAAGGAACGGATGAAGGAATACCGGTTTCAGGCCATCGGCTACGGCGGCATGGGACTGATCGCATTGATGAAATGCATGTATTTCTTTACGAACTGGCCGTGGGCGGAGCGGCTGATGAGTGCCGCAACATCGGTGATTACGATCTATCTCCTCTATTCACTGACCTTCCGGGTATATAAGAAGGGCTATGTGCCGGGAGATACGGACAGTCCGCAGAAATGAACAGGTAATTTTGACATACTCTTTGTAATGAATGAGAAATACTTTGGTATAATCATGTGGTAGGAAAATGCGTATGAAGAAATTACTTGTTTTTATTCTGTCTCTGGCCGTGATTGCCGGCCTCTGTGAAATAAATACTCTCGCGGTGCTTGCCGAAGGAGAAGAAGAACAGACGGAGGAGACAGTCAATTATGACGACTCGATCCGTATCCTGTTTACGGAGAATCTTCAGGATACCGTTTCGCCGCGCCGCCGGCTTGTCAAAAGCACGGTTGAAAAGGAAGACGGAACAACCGAAGAAGTGACAAACATTGAATCCTGGGGCGGCTATGCCTATCTGATGAGTGCGATCAACAGCTATCGTCATGAAGACACGGTTCTTCTGGATGCCGGTGACTTCTCGACCGGTTCCATCTATGACACGCTTCTGACCAGAAACGCTCCGGATCTGAGCATGCTCGGCATGATGGGATATGATGCCACGATGCTGGGTGAACGTGAATTTGCCAGCGGGACGGGAGCTCTGACGCAGATGCTCAATGCCGCTTCCGCATCTCCGGCCATTGTCTGTTCCAATCTGACATTTGCGGATGATGCCGAAACGGTGCTGCTGAAGGAAGCCTGGCAGGCAAAGGGCGGCACGGAGTATAAGGTTCTTGAAAAGGGCGGACACCGGATCGGTGTGTTTACCGTATTTGATCCGGCCTGTGTGACGACGGTTTCCCTGCTCGGCGGCGTAACGCTGGAAGAACCCATCGCATGTGCACAGCGCATGGTCACACTGCTGAAGGAACAGGAAAGCTGTGACTATATCATCTGCATGTATCACTCCAAAGGTGCACCGGCGGAAGAAGGATCACATGACCGTCTGCTGGCAGAAAGCGTGGACGGAATCAACCTGATGATCAGCGGCCATACAGTACTTCCGACGGAAGAACCGGTGAAGGCCAATGATACGCTGATCGTTTCCGGCGGACAGTACGGCGACTATCTCGGGGTTGTCGATCTGAATAAGGAAACCCTGGAGCCGATGCGGGTGATGATGCAGCCGGTGAATACGTCTGTCTATGAGGCAAACGGATCCATTCAGGATGTCATCAGCGGCTACCGAAATGAAATCGGAAGCAGCGTCCTTTCTGCCTACGGATATAACTTTGACCGGGTATTTGCGGTAACGGATTTCAATCTGACGGATATTGACCGCAATTCCGATATTCTTTCCAACAACAGTGTTGCCGACCTGATCACCGATGCCTATGCCCAGTATTATGAGCCGGCTGAACGTGATGAGGCGATGGCAATTGCCATGGTTTCACGCCGTGATCTGACCGGAAGCCTGTTTGCCGGAGAAATCAGGGCCGAAGACCTCTTCAATATTATCGGCCGCGGCATCGGAACCGACGGAACGCCGGCTTCCCCGCTGGCCCGTGTCTATATGTACGGAAGCGATCTGTTCGACCTCTGTGAACTGGACTGCACGATATTCCGCGATGAACCTGAGAATCAGTTCTACTTCGCCAACATGCGCTATGAATATACCGATACCCGCATCCCGTTTGACCGGGTAACGGAAGTATATGTCGATGCGGCGGACGGCTATTATGTGCCGGTCATCAAGGACAGGCTGTATCCGGTTGTCATGGAGTATCAGCTGCTGAGACGTCTGCCGGGTCTGTTTGAAAAGGCGGACGGCAATCTTGAATGCCATGTCCGTGATTCCTTCGGACGTGATATCAAGAATATCGACAATATGATCATGCGCAGCAGCAGCGGCAATGAGATCAAGCCGCTGACGGCAGTGGTGGATTATCTTCTGCCGATGAGCCGCAATTCCAGCGGCCAGCCGTCATTAAAGCGTCAGTACGCATCGGCCCGCAAGACCAAGACGGAAATCAAGAACGTCGATCTGATCAGCTATTTCAAAAATCCTTCAAAGGTGGCACTGAAGCGGTATATGAAGATCGCCGGCTGGGTCATCGGCGGACTGATCGCGCTGAAGCTTCTGGTCATCCTGCTGAATCATGACTGGAAAAGAAAAAACAAGTAAAAAAATCATGCTATAATGCATGCAGAACATACAAATCTGTATAAAGGAAGGGATAGTATCATGAGCGAAAATAATAACGCCGAAACAAAGGTACAGGCACAGGAAGCCGCAGAACCGGAAATTCATCTGACTCTGACACCGCAGGAACTGGAAGAAGAGAATGCCAGACAGCTGGAAGCTCTGGAAGCCAAGGAAGCCGCTGCCCAGAATGCCAATGTCAAGGATCCGATCAGTGAGACAAAACTGTCGGATGCCGAAAGAAAGACGGTTGAAGACTTCTCCAAGAAGATCGATATTACGGAATCCAATACAATTCTGCAGTACGGTGCAGCTGCCCAGAAGAAAGTCACCGACTTCTCCAATACAGCACTTCAGAATGTCCGTACAAAGGACCTCGGCGAAATCGGCAACCTGCTGAGCAGCCTGGTCGTTGAACTGAAGACCTCGGATGCGGAAGAAGAGAAGAAGGGTTTCTTCTCCGGCCTGTTTGACAAGGGCAAGGATAAGGTTACGGAATTCAAGGCCCGCTATGACAAGGCCGAAGCCAATGTCGAAAAGATTTCCTCCATTCTGGAAGATCATCAGATCACCCTTCTGAAGGATATTGCCCTTCTGGATGAACTGTATGAACGCAACAACCAGAACATCAAGGAACTGACAATGTACATTCTTGCCGGCCGCAAGAAGCTGGAAAGCGTACGTGCCAATGAACTGCCGGCTGCCATCCGCAAGGCCAAGGAAAGCGGTCTGCCGGAAGATGCACAGGCTGCCAACGACCTGGAACAGGCATGTGTCCGTTTTGAAAAGAAGCTGTATGATCTGGAACTGACAAGACAGGTAGCTCTGCAGATGCTGCCGCAGATCCGTCTGGTTCAGAACAACGATACCCTGATGACCGAAAAGATCCAGAGCACTCTGGTCAATACGATTCCGCTGTGGAAGAACCAGATCGTTCTTTCCCTCGGTATCCAGCACTCCAAGGAAGCTCTTGAGGCTGAGCGTGAAGTCACCAACATGACCAACGACCTGCTCAAGAAGAATGCCGAAACTCTGCATCAGGCTACGGTTGAGACAGCACGTGAAAGCGAAAGAGGCATCGTTGATATCGAAACTCTCCAGCATACCAACGAACAGCTGATCGCAACCCTGGACGAAGTGCTTGCCATTCAGAAGGAAGGCCACGAGAAGCGCGAAGCTGCCGAACTCGAACTGAGAAGAATCGAGAACCAGCTGACCGACAAGCTCCTGGAAATCAACAACGAGAGAGACGTTACCAGAAAGAAGTAAGAGATATGAAAAGAGGCTATGCTTCAGCCTCTTTTTTGTTTGTCATGAAGACCAGGGGTTTTCCGGATCGGGATCGGTGGGATCCCAGCCGCGGTTCGGTGAGGAAGGATCGATCCAGATCGATCCCGGTTTGCCCAGCGGACCGGGGGAATTCCAGTCGTCGTAAAGTTCGACGGTGGTGCCGACGGGGCAGTTGTTGAAGATCCACATGGCATCCCTGACGCACAGGCGGATACATCCCATGGAGGCTGCGGTGCCGAGCTTGTTGTATTCTTCGAATTCCAGGTCACCTTTGTCCTGGGTATAGTACGGGACGGAATGGAACAGTATGTCTCCGACGATGTCCGTGACATACTGTCCGTAACAAGGTCCGTATAACAGCCGCCAGTAGCTCTTGTTGAAGGTGCGGTAGGTTCCGAGCGGTGTCGCAGCACCGGTGGAGCATACAAAGGCGGTATAGGGTTCGGAATAGTTGCCGTCATCGCCGCGGGTATATACGGTTACGGTGTTCATGGCGCGGTTGATGCGGATATAGTACGGATAGCCGTCGTCGGCCGGTGCGGAGGGCGCCGGTTCCGGTTCGGGCTGCGGCTTTTCGGCGACGGAAACGGTATAGGACTTTTCCGATTCATTGCCGTGGTTGTCGCGGGCCCTGACGGTGACGGTGTAGTCACCGGGTACGGAAAGATCGAGATCACTGCTGACGGTATAGCTGCTTTCTGTCAGCTCGTCGCTCTGGGAAAGGCTTCCCTGCACCGGATCGCTGACACCGTTCAGATTGGAGAGAATATCGAATTCGTCTCCTTCCGTCAGTTCAATGACATCTTCGGCAAATGAGATCTCCGGGGCACGGGTATCCTTGATATGAAACTGAAACGGGAAGTCCTTCCATGCTTTCTGACCGTATTCATCGGTGGAAGAAACCCGGTAGGTAATCGTGTAGTCACCCGGTTCAAGGGTGTTGACGGTTCCGTAATAGGAGACCTTGCCGGAGCTTTCCTTCACCGGCAGAAGCCGGTTCAGATTGGTGCCGTATTCGACATTGAGAAGGCTTTCGTCGATCTGCAGACTGAGCGAAGCCGTTTCCTTTTCCAGCGATGCGGCCATGGCATTGGCCAGCTGAACCCGGTTATATATGACGAAACCAAGTGCGGCCATGACAGTGAGGAGAATCACCAGCGGCACAGCCATCCAGGCACGTGCTTTTTTCTTCAGTCTTTTCCGTTTTTTCTGCATGCATTCATTATACGCACAAACCGGGAAAAACAGAATGAAAGACGATGATGTATAATGAAAAACATGACAGGGCAGAGAAGAACCGCAAAAAGAAAAAGAAGAAAAAGAAACGGACTGAGCGGCGGCCAGATTCTCATTCTTGTTTTTCTTGTGATTGTGATTCTGATCCGTATCTACGGCGGATTCAGGCGCCGCAGGGAAATCGAACAGGCCGAAACGGAAACGGTTTCCTCGGCATTTATCGAACATGATTATGACTTCTCGAATCTGGTATGGAACGGATCCTTTGTCAGCTATGAAGATGAAAACTATACTTCCCGTCAGGGGATTGACGTATCCATGCACCAGGAGGAGATCGACTGGCAGGCAGTAAAGGCCCAGGGCATTGACTTTGCCTATATCCGCTGCGGCTACAGAGGCTATATGTACGGGGATGTATGGGAAGATCCGTATTTCCATCAGAACATGCTGGGAGCGATAGATAACGATATAGAAATCGGCGTCTATTTCTTTTCCCAGGCAATGACCGTCGAAGAGGCGAGGGAAGAGGCAGACTTTGTCATCCGGATACTGAGAGGGTATACCATTGATCTCCCGGTTGTCTTTGACATGGAAGATTCCGTGGACGGCCATCCCTCCCGGATCACCGAATCCAGCCGGTTTGACAGAACGGTTGCGGCAGTAACCTTTCTGCATCATATGCAGAATGCCGGCTATGATGTCATGGTCTACAACAGTTCACTGCTGTTTGACACCATCTTCATGGCTGAATACCTGCAGGAATTCGATATCTGGGTTGCCGACTATAACTACATGCCGCAGTATCCCTATCAGTTCCGGATCTGGCAGTACACCAGTGAAGGAAG
>CAMNGB010000032.1 GCA_946537835.1 uncultured Erysipelotrichaceae bacterium | reverse complement strand
TGCGTGATCCGGTCATCTACCGTATCCGCTTCATCAACCACCACCGTCAGGGCACAAAGTGGTGCATCTTCCCGATGTATGACTTTGCCCATCCGATCCAGGATGCGCTGGAAGGCATTACCCATTCCCTGTGCTCGCTGGAATATGAAGATCACAGACCGCTGTACAACTGGGTGGTTGACCATGTATCCATTCCGTATCACAAGCCGCGTCAGATCGAGTTTGCCCGTCTCGGCATTGACCATACGGTCATGTCCAAGCGCAAGCTCAGACAGCTGGTTGAGGAAGGCTATGTGTCCGGCTGGGATGATCCCCGCATGCCGACGCTGTGCGGTCTGCGCCGCCGCGGCTATACGGCGAAGTCCATCCGCAATTTCTGTGATTCCATCGGTGTTGCCAAGAGCACGAACACGATTGCCTTTGCCGAACTGGAAAGATGCCTGAGAGAAGATCTCAATGCCACAGCCGAAAGAACCATGGCTGTCCTGCATCCGGTAAAGCTGACGGTCACCAACTATCCGGAAGGACAGTCCGAGACATTCGAAGTGGAAAACAATCCGATGGATCCGTCCCAGGGTACACATGAAATCACCTTCAGCCGTCAGCTCTGGATCGAGGAGGATGACTTCCTGGAAGAACCGATTCCGAAGTACAAGAGAATGTACCCGGGCAATGAAGTCCGTCTCAAGGGTGCCTATCTTGTGACCTGCACCGGCTGTGTCAAGGATGAAAACGGCAAGGTTGTTGAAGTGCTCTGCGAATATGACCCGCAGTCCCGCGGCGGTGATCCGGCCGACGGACGCAAGGTCAAGGGTGCTACGATCCACTGGGTCGACAGTGAAAACTGTGTCGATGCTGAAGTGCGTCTCTATGACAATCTGTTCACCGATCCGAATCCGGACGGACCGGACAAGAACTTCCTGGATGCCATGAATCCGGAAAGCCTGACAGTTCTGAAGAACTGCAAGGTGGAAACATCCATGCTCGAAATCGCAAGGGAATTCGATGCAAGGGAAAACAGAACCGGCACCAACGCACCGACCTTCCAGTTCATGCGCGTCGGCTTCTTCTGCCTCGACAACAAGGACAGCAGCGCCGATCATCTCGTCTTCAACCGCAGCGTATCCCTGCGCGACGGCTTCAAAAAATAGTTCATCATACCGGCTTCGGCCGGTTTTTCTTTTGTATCAGTTTTGCTTATAAATGACTGCAGAAACATGAATTGTTCGGATCATGAATGATAAATATACTGAAACTGCATAAAGGAGGAGTACAGATGACAAATGTACTTACAGTATATTATTCAAGAAAAGGAGAGAACTATTTCGGCGGAGAGATCCGATCCATTGCCAAGGGCAATACCGAGCGCATTGCCGAATATGTTCAGAAAGCCGTCGGCGGTGATCTGTTTGAACTGGAAACAGTCAGAGAATATGCCGCTGATTATCATGCATGTACAGAAGAGGCAATGGCCGAAAAGAAAAGCAATGCCAGACCGGCCCTGAAAAAGCTTCCGGACAGCATTGATCAATACGATGTGATTTTTCTCGGATATCCGAACTGGTGGGGGACCGCACCGATGCCGGTCTTTACATTCCTTGACGCTTTTGACTTCACCGGAAAGACAATTGTTCCGTTCTGCACCAATGAAGGAAGCGGACTCGGCACATCGGTAAGGGATATCAGAAGAGAATGCCCGGATGCCGATGTCAGGGAAGGTCTTTCCATCCGCGGATCGGATGCGGCAGACAGTGAAACAAAGGCGGCGGCATTTGCCGTCAGAAATGTGAAATAAAGGAGATGAGATAATATGATGAACGACTTTTCATTTCAGAACACAACCAAGGTTCACTTCGGAAAAGAAGCACTTTCAAAACTGTCGTCGGAAGTAATCAAAGCCGGACACCGTGTTCTGCTGGTATACGGCGGCTCTTCCATCAAAAGATTCGGGCTGTATGACCGGATCATCAGTGAGCTGAAAAAGGAAGATATCGAAATATTTGACTATGATCTTGTCAAGCCGAATCCCCGTCATACCGATATCAATATCGGCGGCCGGATGTGCAGGGACAATCAGATTGATGCCGTTATCGGCATCGGCGGCGGTTCTGCAATTGACAGTGCCAAGGCAATTGCCGCTCTGGCAAAAGCCGATACAGATAACTGCTGGGATCTGGTCACGGCAAAGAAACCGATCATTGACGCTCTTCCTATCTATGCCGTTCCGACCATGGCAAGCACCGGCTCCGAAATGGATGCAAGCTGTGTTATTTCCAATCTGGAAACAGAAGAAAAGACCGGTTTTAACGGTCCGGGTGTCCGCCCGACATGCAGTTTCGAAGATCCGACGACAACCTATTCAGTGCCGGCGTATCAGACCGCATGCGGGGCAGTCGACATCATGTCCCATACGATGGATACCAAGTATTTCTCAAGAGATGACAAAATGGATATGCTTTACAGGATGATGGATGAACATCTCAGGACAGTTGTCAAATGGGCGCCGGTTGCCGTCAGGGAACCGGAAAACTATGATGCCAGAGCCAATCTGATGTGGGCGGCAGCCTGGGCGCTGAACAGCTTCATGACCTGCGGTGTGCGGCAGCTGCCGAGCGTGCATGCCATGGAACATGAACTCTCTGCCGTTTATGACATTACCCACGGGCACGGCATCGCCGTCCTGACACCGCGCTGGATGCGCTATATCCTCAATGAAGAAACAGCGCCGCAGCTGGCCAGAATGGCATACGAAGTATATGATATTGACAGAGAAACACCGGTTATGGAAGCGGCTGAAAAGACAATAGAATGCACGGAGAAGCTGTTCTTTGAAACCCTCGGTCTCAAGAGCAGGCTCAGTGATTTCAATATCGATGATTCCCGCTTTGAAGAAATGGCAAAGAATGCCTGCGGCAAAAACGGTGTCATTTACGGCTTTGTACACCTGACACCGGAAGATGTCGTCAATATCTACAGAATGTGTCTGTAAAAAAGGAGAGAGTGTGATGGAACAGTTTGAATTTATTCACCGCAGGTTCGGTTTCGGATGCATGCGTCTGCCCATGAAGGACGGCGAAGTCGATCTGGAAGAGACTGCAAAAATGGTCGATTATTTCATCGATCATGGATTCAATTACTTTGATACAGCCCACGGCTATATCCAGGGCCGCAGTGAAACAGCACTGAAGGCCTGCCTGACTTCCCGCTATCCGCGTGACAAATACATACTGACAGACAAGCTGACAGGTTCTTATTTCAACCGCGAGGAAGACATCCGGCCATTGTTTGAAAACCAGCTGGAAGCCTGCGGTGTTGATTATTTTGATTTCTACCTGATGCATGCCCAGAATGCGAAGGTGTTTGAAAAATACAAGCAGTGCCGGGCCTATGAAACAGCCTTTGAACTGAAGAAGGAAGGTCTTGTAAAACACGTCGGCATTTCCTTCCACGACAAGGCTGAAGTTCTGGACCGGATCCTGAGCGAATATCCGGAAATTGAAATTGTGCAGATTCAGTTCAATTATCTGGATTATGAAAGTGCATCGGTGGAATCCCGCAAGGTCTATGAAATCTGCGAGAAACATGACAAGCCGGTTCTGGTCATGGAACCGGTCAAGGGCGGCAGTCTTGTCAATCTTCCGCCGGAAGCTCAGAAGATCTTCGATGAACTGCATGGCGGTTCCAATGCCAGCTATGCCATCCGCTTTGCGGCAGGTTTTCCGAACATCCGTGTCGTTCTTTCCGGCATGAGCAGCCTGGAACAGATGCAGGACAATGTTTCCTTCATGGAAGACTTCCATCCTCTGAATGATAAGGAACAGGAAGCAGTCAGAAAGGTCTGTGCCGTCTTTGACTCCCTGAATATGATTCCCTGTACTTCCTGCCGCTACTGCATTGAAGAAAGCTCCTGCCCGAAGAAGATTCTGATTCCCGATATCTTCTCGGCCTATAATTCCAAGAAGACATTCGGCGACTGGAATGCCGACTTTTATTACAACAATGTGCTGACAGCAGACAACGGCAAAGCTTCCGACTGTATCCGCTGCGGCAAATGCGAACGTGTCTGTCCCCAGCATCTGCCGATCCGCAGCCTGCTGCAGGATGCGGCATCCGTATTTGAAAAGTGAAATTCGGTCCGGGTCATGTACCGTGAGGGACATGACCCTTTTTTTGTTATAATGGTGGCAGGAGAAACCGTATGCTATTAAGACAGATCTGATATTTTCAGGCAGTTGTGCAGTGCAGGTCATTTACCGAAGCGGCCGAACAGTGCCACATTTCACAGTCGGCGATTTCCCAGCAGATCCGGGCCCTGGAAGATGAACTCGGCTTCGATCTGCTGATCAGACGCAGCCGTTCTTTCGAACTGACACCGGCCGGTCAGTATTTTTATGACCGCAGTCTGTCGATCGTCAGCGATGTCCGGAAGCTGTGTGAAGAAAGCCGCCGCATTGCCCTGGATGAAAATGCCGTTCTGCGCCTGGGATATCTGAAGAATTACGGAGGTCATGAGTTCCAGCTGGCTCTGGCGGAATTTGCGGGAAAATATCCGAAAGTGGATATTACGATCTTTGCCGGAACCCACGAAGAACTGTATGAACGTCTGCTGGCAGATGAAGTCGATCTGGTGCTGAATGATCAGAGGCGGGCTTTCTCGGATAATTACAGCAATCTGATCCTGACCGAACAGAAAGGCTATGTGGAAGTTCCGTCAGGAAGCTTCCTGGCTTCACTGGAAAAAATTACGATAGATGAACTGGAAGACAAACCGTGCATCCTTGTCACTTCACCCGGCCAGGAAGAAACCGACAAGGAATTTTACCGCGATATTCTCGGCTTCGGCGGTCAGTATGTGATTGCCGGCAGCCTGGAAGAAGGGCGGATGCTGATGCTGGCAGGGAAAGGTTTTCTGCCGATCGAAGGCAACTATGATGAAATGCCCCCGGGAATTATCCGCAGGGTTCCGCTGTACCGCCGTGACAGGCAGGTATACCGGCGCTATTGTGCCTTCTGGAGTCTGGACAATTCCGGCTATTATATTGAAGAATTTGCGGAAATGCTGAAAAAGCAGTTTCCGGAACAGCTGTAAAACAGAAAACAAGGAGGTAAAACTGTTATGGCAGTGAATGCAAAAGCTGAAAGCTACAGAGAAAAGATGAGAAACAATCAGGAAGGTCCGTTTGCCAAGAGCGATCCGGAATTCTTTGAACTGTTCGCAAACTTCGCCATGGACGAAGTTGTCAGTCAGAATGACCTGGATGACCGTACGGCAATGATCAGCACCCTGGCTGTTCTGCTGGGATGCGGCGGCATTGATGAGTTCCGCATCATGGTCAGCGCTGCCCTGAACTTCGGTGTTGATCCGGTTGAAATCAAGGAAACGATCTATCAGGCTGCTGCCTATCTCGGAATCGGACGCGTCTTCCCGTTCCTGAAGGCATGCAATGAAGTATTTGCCGAAAACGGCATCATCGTTTCCGATGAGCCGCGTACAACAACGACACCGGAAAACAGAAGAGAAAAAGGATCGGAAGTACAGGCAAAGATCTTCGGCGACTACATGAAGGATTTCTGGAAGAGCGGCCCGGAAGAAACCAGACATATCAATACCTGGCTGGCTGCCAACTGCTTCGGTGACTACTACACCCGCAAGGGACTGGATCTGAAGATGAGGGAACTGATCACATTCTGCTTCCTGTATGCCCAGGGCGGCTGCGAGCCGCAGCTGGCTTCCCACGCAACCGGCAACCTGCGGCTGGGTACGGACAGGGCAACCCTGATCAAGGTCATCTCCCGCAACATTCCGTATATCGGCTATCCGCGTACGCTGAATGCACTCCGCATCATCAACAAGGCAGCAGACGAATTCAAGGAATAGGTATAGAAAAAACCGATGATTCTGTGAACCATCGGTTTTTTATTGCGGCTTACTCACCGTATTTTGCGTTCATTCTCCGGATGAAATCGTTATATCCGACATAATCCCATTCATCGGTCAGGGCCTGGCTTACTCTGCTGAATTCATCCTTTTCTTCCTGGGTCAGAGTTTCGTATGTCCATTTTCCACCGGCGACTTCGAGAAGCGAATCATCTCTGATTGGTTTTTTGCTGTCCATTATTACATCCTGTATATGCCTTTCTTTTTAGCATAGGATTATATACATATTTTACATGGAAAACAATCCTTTAGAAAACAGTCTGAATCAGAAACATGTAGCAGACCGTGCCGGCTGCGATCGACAGCAGCATCTGCCGCTTCCAGCGGTGAAAGAAAACAGTGACGGCAATTGCGGCCAGCTCGGGAATACCGCGGCTGCCGGCAAGGAAAGATACATTTTTCAGGCAGTATACCAGCAGCATGCCGAAGACGGCCAGGGGCAGAACCCTGCCCAGATACTGTACCGTTTCCGGTGTCTTTTTCTTTCCTGAAAAGACAAGGAAGGGGAGAAAACGGGTTGTCATGGTTGCCAGCACACACAGGGCAATGGTCAGAACCTGCTGCATCACTGTCATCGGACTCATATCAGACCTCCTCCTTTTCCGGCGGTATGCGGAAGATCAGCAGCATGGCAAGAATCAGGATCATGGCCGGCACCAGGAAGGAAGTGCTGCCGAACAGATACAGGCACAGAGCCGTGCAGCCGATGCCGATCAGCCCGTTCAGATGCCTTTTCTGTTTCATCCACTGTTCCATGAAGATGACTGTAAACATGGCCGTCATGACAAAGTCCAGGCCTTCGGTATTGAAATTCAGATACGAGCCTGCCAGTCCTCCGACCAGGGCGCCGCTGACCCAGTAGGACTGATTGAGCAGGGAGACCTAGAAGTAAAACCAGCCCTTGTCGACATCTTCGGGAATTTCGGCCGTATAGTTGATGGAAAAGGTTTCATCGCACATGGCAAAGATCAGATAAATCTTTTTCCAGCCCATGTTCCTGTATTGATCCAGCATGGAAATGCCGTAGAACAGATGCCTTGCCTGCACCATCTGGGCCATGACAAAGGTCTGCACGGGTGCAAACGGTGCCAGCAGCATGCTGACAGCGACAAATTCCAGCGACCCGCCGAAGATCGTTATGCTCATCAGCAGCGGATACCAGAAGGAAAAGCCGGAAACATTCATGTAGATACCGTAGGCAAGGGCCAGAAACCAGAATCCGGCAAAAATCGGAACTGTATACGGAAAGGCTGCCTTCAGGGCTTTCATCTTCATTCTGCAAACCTCCTTTTCGCATCATTGTAGCGGATTTTCGCATTCTGTCCGCAAAACATGCCCATACCGTTTCCTTTTCATACAGAATTGTCTCCCAACTGCTGTTTTTAGGATACAATGTTAGAGAAGAAACAATGTTTGTCTTCGGAGGATAATAAACAATATGACAAGTAAAACCCCTCTTTATGAGGAACATGTTGCCCTGGGCGGCAGAATTGTCGATTTTGCCGGCTATTTTTTGCCTGTCCAGTATCCGACGGGGGTGATCAAAGAGCATATGGCGGTGCGGGAAGGCGTCGGCCTTTTTGATGTATCGCATATGGGTGAGGTCACTTTCCGGGGAAAGGATGCCCTGGCCAACATCAATTACATTTTTACCAACGATTACACGAATCTGAAGAACGGCAGGGTCCGCTACGGCGTCATGTGCTATGAAGACGGCGGCTGTGTGGATGACCTGATCGTTTACCGGATGGGTGAGGACGATTTCTTTGTTGTCGTCAATGCGTCCAACCGCCACAAGGATGTTGCCTGGATCAAGGAGCATCTGTTCGGGGAAGTGGAATTCGCGGATGTTTCCGATGACTATGCCCAGCTGGCCCTGCAGGGTCCGCTGTCCGGCGAGGTGCTCGGAAAGTATACGGAACTGCCGAAGAAGTATTACAGCTTCATCAGAACGCAGATTCTGGGAAAGGATGTCATCGTTTCCCAGACCGGATACACCGGTGAATACGGGTTTGAAATCTACTGCCGGCCGGAAGATGCCGTGGAACTGTGGCGCGAACTGCTGAAGGATGAAAGAGTCGTTCCGTGCGGACTCGGTGCCCGCGATACGCTGCGTCTGGAGGCAGCCATGCCGCTGTACGGACATGAGATGGACGAGACCGTCAGCCCGCTGGAGACCGGTCTGGACTTCGGCGTAAAGCTGAACAAGGACTTTATCGGCAGAGATGCCATGATGGCCAGAACCAACCGTCACCGCATCGGCATTCAGATCACCGGCCGCGGCATTGCCAGAGAGCACTGCGATGTCTGGCTCGGTGAAAAGCTGATCGGTCATACGACATCAGGCACGCACTGCCCGTATCTGAAGGGTGCCTATGCCATGGCCCTGACGGATGAGGCATATGAACCGGGCACGGAAGTCACTGTCGATGTGCGCGGAAGAAAAATTGAAGGAAAGGTAACACCGTTGCCGTTTTATAAAAGGGAGGGATAATCATGAACACACCAAAGGAATTAAAGTATGCAAAAACCCATGAATGGGTACGTTTCACATCCGAAACCGAATGTGAAGTCGGTCTGAGCGATTTCGCACAGGATGCCCTGGGCGATCTGGTTTTCGTCAATCTGCCGGAAGTCGATGCTGAAGCAGTCAAGGATGAAACGATCTGTGATGTTGAATCCGTCAAGGCCGTTTCCGATGTCTATGCACCGGTCAACGGAACTGTCTCTGAAGTCAACGAAGAACTGCTGGACAGCCCGGAACTGATCAACAACGATCCGTACGGAGCATGGCTGTTCAGACTGAAGGATGTCAGCGGAGCTGAAGACCTGCTGGATGCCGAAGCATACGAGAAAGTCTGCGCCGAAGAGGAACACTGAGATGGGAAGCTATATTCCTTCGACTGTCAGCCAGCAGGAGGAAATGCTGAAAGAAGCCGGTTTTTCATCGCTGGGGGATCTTTACCGGGATGTGCCGGAAGATCTGAAGCTGCAGGGAGAACTGAATCTTCCGGAAGGACTTTCCGAACTGGAAACAGCGAAAACGATGCGCCGCATCGCATCGCACAACAAAGTATATGAATCCGTTTTCCGCGGAGCCGGAGCCTACCGGCACTATATTCCGGCAATCGTGAAGAGCGTTGTAAACAAGGAAGAATTTGTTACTGCCTATACACCGTATCAGGCAGAGATTTCACAAGGCGTGCTGCAGTCCATCTTCGAATATCAGACGATGATCTGCGAACTGACCGGCATGGAAGTTGCCAATGCCTCCGTCTATGACGGAGCGGTTGCGGCAGCCGAAGCTGTCAGCATGTGCCGCTCGCCGAAAAAGAAAAAGGTCTTCGTGTCCGGTGCCGTGCATCCGGATGCCCTGAAAGTCATCCGCACGTACTGCTGGGCAGCAGGTGAGGAAGTATGCGTGCTGCCGGCAAAGGACGGACGCACCGATCTTTCCGCACTTGACGGCGAAGCAACCTGCCTGTATGTGCAGCAGCCGAACTATTACGGCGTCATTGAAGATCTGAAGCAGATCAGCGAAACCGCCCACGGCTTTGGTCTGACGGTCATCGCCGGCGTCGAGCCGTTTGCCATGTGCCTGCTGGAAACACCGGCCGAATGCGGTGTCGATATCGCTGTCGGTGAAGGCCAGCCGCTCGGCATGCCGCTGTCATTCGGCGGCCCGTATCTCGGCTTTATGGCTACAAATACGAAACTGATGAGAAAACTGCCGGGCCGCATTGTCGGTGAAACCACGGATACAGAGGGAAGAAGGGCATTTGTCCTGACCCTGCAGGCCCGCGAACAGCATATCCGCAGGGAAAAGGCATCATCCAATGTCTGTTCCAACGAAGCACTCTGTGCCCTGACGGCATCGGTATACCTTGCGGCTATGGGACCGGAAGGCATGAAGGAAGCCGCCCGCCAGTGCTATTCCAAGGCTCACTATCTGGCTGACCGGCTGGAGGAAGCAGGTCTGAAGCGTGTCTATGAAGCAGACTTCTTCAATGAGTTCGTCACTGTCTGTGACGATCCCGAAGCACTGTTGGCGAAACTGGATGCGAAAGGGATCCTCGGCGGTCTGCCGGTGGAGAACGGCATCCTCTGGTGTGCAACGGAACTCAACAGCAAGGCTGAAATCGATGCGCTGGTGAAGGAGGTGTCGGCATGAAGACATTGTTTGAAAGAAGTGTTGCCGGCAGACACTGCAGCATCCTGCCGGAATGCGATGTTCCTGTAAGAACTCCGGAACATACCCGTACACAGCCGCTGCATCTGCCGGAGCTTTCGGAAACCGATATCAGCAGACACTATACCGAACTTGCCAAACAGACATTCGGCGTCAACGACGGTTTCTATCCGCTCGGTTCATGCACGATGAAATACAATCCGAAGGTCAATGAGCAGGCAGCGTCCCTGGAAGGGTTCGCAGAAGTTCATCCGCTGCAGGATCATGTGCAGGGATGTCTGGAAGTGCTGGCAACAGCCGAAAAGTATCTCTGCGAGATCACCGGCATGAATGCCATGACGTTCCAGCCGGCAGCCGGTGCCCACGGCGAGCTGACCGGCCTGATGCTGATCAAGAGATATCATGAAAAGCACGGCAATACCGCCCGCACCAAGATCATTGTCCCCGACAGTGCCCACGGAACCAATCCGGCCAGTTCGGCCATGTGCGGATTTACGGTTGTCAATATTCCGTCTGCCGAAGACGGCTGTGTCGATCTGGACAGACTGCGCGAAGCCTGCGGTGAAGATACTGCCGGCTTGATGCTGACAAACCCGAATACACTCGGTATTTTCGATAAGCATATCCGCGAGATCACCGACATCGTCCATGAAGCCGGCGGACTCTGCTATTACGACGGTGCCAACCTGAATGCCGTCATGGGCATTGCCAGACCCGGTGACATGGGATTTGACTGCATTCACCTGAATCTGCACAAATCCTTCTCCACCCCGCACGGCGGCGGCGGTCCGGGCAGCGGTCCGGTCGGCTGCAAATCCTTCCTGGAAGCGTATCTGCCGGGTGAAAAGGTCGTCTTTGAAAACGGTGAATACAGGTGGCAGGAAAGAGGCGAAGAAAGCATCGGTGCCGTGCGCGGCTTCCACGGAAACTTCCTGGTTGTCGTCAAGGCGCTGACCTATCTTCTGACCCTGGGCCGGGAAGGGGTTCCGGCGGTTGCCGAAAATGCCGTTCTCAATGCCAACTATCTGAAGCATCTGCTGGAAGGCACATATGATGTAACCAACAAGGGTGTCTGCATGCACGAATTCGTTCTGACCCTGGAAGGAATGAAGAAGGAAACCGGTGTCAGTGCCATGGATATCGCCAAGGCTCTGCAGGATTACGGCATGCATCCGCCGACAATGTACTTCCCGCTGAATGTGCATGAAGCGCTGATGGTGGAGCCGACCGAAACCGAATCCAAGGAAACTCTGGATGCGGCAGCGGCTGCATTCCTGGAAATATATGAGAAGGCCAAGGCGGACCCGGAAGCGATGCACCATACACCGCTGCATTCACCGATCACAAGACCTGATGAAGTCAAAGCCGCAAGACATCCGGTTCTGCGGTACAGATTCGATGATTGAGCAGCTTTCCGTGATCCGTGCCGAAAGCACCGATCCCCGCCGCAATCTGGCGGCAGAAACAGTGCTTCTGGAAACGGTCCGGAAAAATCAGATGATTCTCTATCTGTGGCAGAATGACAATACCGTTGTCATCGGCCGCAACCAGAACATCTGGAAAGAATGCAATCTGAAGAATACGGAACGGGACGGCGTAACGATTGTGCGCCGTCCTTCCGGCGGCGGAGCCGTATACCATGATCTCGGAAATCTGAACTATACGATGATTACCGATGATGCACACTATGATGTCGCAAAGCAGACCGGAATCATTGTCCGGGCCCTGCAGAAACTCGGCATCGATGCCGAAATGAGCGGCCGCAATGATATTCTCGTACAGAACCGGAAGGTATCGGGCAATGCCTTCCGCCGTCACAGCGGCTTTTCCTATCAGCACGGAACACTGCTGGTGAACAGTGATCTGGAAAAAATGAAGCTGTATCTGAATCCCGATCCCCTGAAGCTTCAGGCCAAAGGCGTGGATTCGGTGCGCAGCCGGGTCATGAACCTGAAGGAAATCTGCAGGCGGGCAGAAATCGGCATTCTGTCTGATCTGATCACGGAAAGTGCAGAAGAAGCATACGGACAGAAGGCGGAAGGGAATATCATCATTGACCGTGATCTGCTTCGGAAGGAAGAAGAGCGGTTTGCGTCAAGGGAATGGACCTTTGGCAGGAATCCGCCTTTTGATCAGGTTTTGGGAACCCGCTTTGCATGGGGCGGAATGCGTCTGGAATTCACGGTCAGGGAAGGACGGATCAGTGATCTTTCCGTCTGGACAGATGCCATGGATGAAAATCTGGCGGATGATCTGAAACAGAGCCTGAAAGGGATTCTGTATACATGCACGGCAATGTACAGCGCCCTGCAGCGGGACAGCGAAGAATTCCGGGATATTGCAGAATGGATCCGGAATCGGGAGGAATGAAATGCAGTATAATCTGATTATCATCGGCGGCGGACCGGGCGGCTACACGGCAGCCTTTGAAGCCGCCGCAAATAAACTGAAAACGGCACTGATCGAAGAAAGGGAGATCGGCGGCACATGTCTGAACAGGGGCTGTATTCCGACCAAGACACTGGTTCATACCGCCGACCTTTACCGGGAAGTGAAAAATGCTTCAGGAGACGGCATTGTCATTGCCGGCAGCGAACTGGACATTCCGGCTCTCAATGCCAAAAAGGAAACGGTTGTCGGCACTCTCCGCAGCGGCCTGGAAAAGCAGCTGAAGGCAGCCGGCGTTGAAGTGATCAGTGCCCGTGCCTCTGTCATTGACGGTCATACCGTCAGAGTCAATGACGCTGAGCTTACGGCAGATAATGTCATCATTGCCAGCGGCAGTGTGCCTGCGGTTCTGCCGATCGAAGGCTGCAGTCTGGAAGGTGTCATCAGCAGTGATGACATTCTCAGGGATGTGCCTGTTTTCGAAAGCCTGATCATTATCGGCGGCGGTGTCATCGGCTGTGAAATTGCCGGCATCTATGAATCCTTCGGGACAAAGGTGACAGTCCTGGAAGCGATGGACAATCTGCTTCCGACACTGGACAGCGAAGCCGGCAGAAGCCTGGCAATGCTTTTCAAGAAGCGCGGCATTGATGTGCACTGCAAAGCATTTGCAAAAGGAATAGAGAAGACGGAAGAAGGTCTTTGCCTGACCTATGAAGAAAAGGGTGTTACAAAAACCGTCACGGCTGAAAGAATTCTGATCGCTGCCGGCCGCAGGGCATCGACTGATCTTTTTGAAGGTGCAGCACCGGCGATGGAAAAGGGACGCATCATTACCGATGAATGCGGAAGAACAGATATTGAAGGCCTGTATGCCATCGGCGACGCCGCTGCCGGTTATCCGCAGCTGGCCCATACGGCCATGGCCATGGCCGTCAACGCCGCTGCCCGGATTGCCGGTACGGACAGTCACAGGAATCTGGATGTGATTCCTTCCGGTGTCTATACCTCTCCGGAAATCGGATCTGTGGGACTGAGTGAAAAGGAAGCACAGGCGCGGGGAATTGCCTGCATCAGCGGCAAGGCCAATACGATGGCAAATGCCAGATCGCTGATCAGCGGCGGTGAGCGCGGCTTTGTCAAGATCACGGCCGAAAAGGAAACCGGCAAAATCATCGGTGCGGTCATGATGTGTGAAAGGGCAACCGATCTGATCCAGGAGCCGGCCGCCATGATTGCGGAAGGCATGACAGTGAATGAAGCACTGCAGATCATTCACGGCCATCCGACGTTTGCCGAAGTCGTCGTATCGGCACTGGAAGCACTTCAGGCAAAACTGCAGAAAGCATAAGCAGACTCCGGTCTGCTTTTTTTGCGGGCATGCTGTTTGAAGCGGACAGGTTTGCTGCGTACGATGAAACAGAGAAAAGAGGGAAGATATGACCATAGAAGAACTGTCAAAGGGAATTGAAGAGGGAAAATGGACCTGCCGTGAACTGACGCTGAAGTGTCTGGCGGCGATTGCGGCTGAGGACGGTGACGGCAGAAAGCTGAACAGTGTGGCGCAGATCAGTGCCGACGCACTGGCAGAAGCGGATGCCATCGATGAAGAAATCAGAAAAAGCGGCAGACGTTCGCCGCTGCACGGTGTGCCGGTCCTGCTCAAGGACAATATCGATGTCAGAAACATGCATACGACTGCTTCATCCTATGCCCTTCATGATCTGATCGCCGATGAGGATGCGGCCGTCACAAAGCGGCTGAAGGAAGCCGGTGCACTGATTCTCGGCAAGACGAATCTGTCCGAATTTGCCTATTTCATGTCCCGTCAGGACATGCCTTCGGGATACGGATCCATGAACGGACAGGTCGTTCATCCCTATGTTCCGGGCGTTGATCCTTCCGGCAGTTCCAGCGGTTCGGCCGTGGCTGTGGCAGCCCGCTTTGTGCCGTATGCGATCGGCACTGAGACAGACGGCTCTCTGATGTCGCCGTCGATTGCCAATGCCGTTGTCTCCGTCAAGCCGACCGTCGGCCTGGTTTCCAGAAACGGAATTCTGCCGATCAGCCATATCCAGGATACAGCCGGCCCGATGTGCACAAGTGTCACCGATGCAGCCCTTGTCCTGCAGGCAGTTGCCGGTCCGGATGAACATGATGCGGCTACGAAAACACAGCAGATCCGCGATTATGTTTCAGCGCTGAATACTGATCTTTCCGGCATGCGCATCGGCATCTTCGATACCGAATGCAGTGAGCAGGAAAAGGAAGTTCTTTCACAGGTGCGCACGATTCTGCGTGAAGCAGGTGCCGAGGTCACTGAAGTGACCATGGAAAAACTCTATCTTGATGAAACCGAAGCATTGATGCATGAATTCCGCTATGGTCTGGATCTGTATCTGAGCAGACATCACAGTGCCTGCCGCTCGCTTGCCGATGTCATTTCCTTCAACCGTGAACATGCGGAGAGATGCCTGGTGCACGGACAGGATCTGCTGGAAAGCAGTCAGGAAAAAAGCGGGCAGCTGTCGGAAAGCGAATATATCAGAAAGCGCATCGAACTCGGAAAGGATGCCGAAAAAGGACTGCAGGATGTTCTTGCGGCCTGCGGACTGGACTGCCTGCTCAGCTGCGGCCGCCGCCCCAAAAGCAATTTTGCGCCGATTTCCGGCAGTCCCTGCATGACGATTCCTCTCCGGCTTTCCGATACCGGAAACTGGCAGCCCTGCAGCTGCTACATGATGGCGGACCGCTGGCGTGAGGACGTTCTGATTCATGTCGGCTATGCGATTGAACAGAGCCTGCAGCTGAAATGCTGCCCGGACTGGGCAGAAGAATTCTGAACATGCCTGAAAAGGTGTGTTTTCTTTTGCGTACGGGACAGTCGGGAGTATACAATTGAATCAGAAGTGTTCATGGCAGGGCTGACCTGCATGAAAGGGGATAATCGCATATGAAAGTAGTGCTTCAGAATCTGACCAAGATCTATCCGAGCCAAGACAAGGGGCCGGATGTCACTGCGGTCAATAATTTTAATTTTGAGATACCGGACGGCAAGCTGATCGGACTGCTGGGGCCTTCCGGCTGCGGCAAGAGCACGACCCTGAACCTGATCAGCGGTCTGGAAACGCCGACGAGCGGAAAAATCTTTTTCGGGGATGACGATGTAACGGATCTGCCGCCGGAGCACCGCGGTGTCGGTCTGGTGTTCCAGAGCTATGCCCTCTATCCGCATATGACCGTGCTGCAGAATATTCTTTTCCCGCTGGAAAACAGGAAAGGGAAGGAACGTCTCAGCAAGGAAGAAATGAACGCAAAGGCGCTGGAGGCAGCTCATCTGGTGCAGATCGAACAGTATCTGAAACGCAAACCGGCACAGCTGTCGGGCGGCCAGCAGCAGCGTGTTGCCATTGCCAGAGCCCTGGTAAAAAGGCCGCGGGTCCTGCTTCTGGACGAACCGCTTTCCAACCTGGATGCCAGACTGCGCCTGCAGACACGTGAAGAGATCCGCCGCATTCAGCGTGAGACCGGCATCACGACTGTCTTTGTCACCCATGATCAGGAAGAAGCCATGAGCATCTCAGACCAGATCGTCGTCATGAAAGACGGCATCATCCAGCAGATCGATGCACCGCAGACGGTCTATGATCATCCGGTCAATCTGTTTGTCGCAAAATTCCTCGGCACGCCGCCGATCAATGTCTTCAGCGGCGAAGTAAAGGACCATATGCTCTATATCGGCGAAGATGCAGTTCTGAAAACCGATCTGGAAGACCGGAAGGTCATTGTCGGCATCCGTCCGGAAGGATTTATCCTGGATGAAAACGGACCGCTGAAATGTGCAAAGATCGGCGTTCAGGTCATGGGCCGTGATACCAGTGTCGTTTCCTCCCATCCGGCATCGCTCAATGATACGGTTGTTTCCATCATCAGCGCCGAAAACAGAGTGGAAGGGGAAACGGTGCGCTTTGCCCTGAAGCCGTTCAAGACGGTGCTGTTTGCGGACGATACGGAAGAAGCCCTGGACTGCTGGCTTTCGGACTGAGAGGTGACATATGGAAAAGAAGTCACTGAAAGGATGGCTGTATCTGCTGCCGGCACTGGCATTTCTGGCAGTGTTCATGATCTATCCGCTCTTCGATGTTCTTGTCTATTCCGTCGAGGAGGGATACAACTCCGCATCACAGACGTCATTCGGCATCGGACTGTACAACTACTCCTATGTCCTGCATGATCCGTATTTCATGCAGGCTCTGAAAAATACATTTATTCTTGTCATTATCACGGTCCCGCTTTCAACCGGAATCGCTTTGCTGATATCGGTGGGACTGAATTCCATCACGAAACTGAAGGAACTGTTCCAGACGATTTTCTTCCTGCCGTATGTCACCAATACGCTGGCAGTCGGTCTGGTCTTCATGATCCTGTTCAAGAAAACGGCCTACAGCGACGGCCTGGTGAATCTTCTGATCCAGAGCTTCGGAGGCACCTCGGTCGACTTCATCGACGGTCCCTACTGGGCCAAGATGTTCGTGCTGTGCTTCTATACGGTCTGGGTGGTTCTTCCGTTCAAGATCCTGATCCTGACGAGTGCCCTGGCGTCCGTCAATCCCGACTATTACAAGGCCGCAAGAATCGACGGTGCTTCCCGCTGGCGCATCTTCACAAAGATCACGCTGCCGATGATCGCACCGATGCTGTTCTATCTGATCATCACCGGCTTTATCGGGGCCTTCAAGGCCTATTCGGATGCGGTTGCGCTGTTCGGAACCGATCTGAATGCGGCCGGCATGAATACGATTGTCGGCTACGTCTATGACATGCTGTACGGAACCGGCGGCGGCTATCCGTCCTATGCATCGGCGGCAGCCCTGATCCTGTTTGCGATCGTTCTGACGATTACCTGCATCAATCTCATGATCAGCAGGAAATCGGAAGCGTTCTGATGAGGTGAATGTATGACAACAAACAGTGAATACATGAAAATCGAAAAGGCACAGAAACGGAATGACAGGATTCTCAGGACTGTTACCTACATCCTTCTGGGATTCTGGGCTCTGGTTGTTCTGTTCCCGTTCTACTGGATGCTGCTGACATCGGTCAAAAGCTACAGTGCCTATAACGGCGAATATATTCCCCAGTTCTTTACTGCCAGTCCGACCCTTGAAAACTACCGGGAAGCCTTTACGGCAGTGCCGCTGGCGAAATATTTTACCAATACCATCATTTTCACTCTGGCAACTACGGCAATCATGCTGGCGGTCATTGTCCTTGCCGCATATGCCTTTGCCAGACTGAAGTTTGCAGGACGTGAAATGACGTTCGGCATGTTCCTTTCGCTGATGATGATTCCCAACGAACTGGTCATCATCACCAATTTTGTGACCATTACAAACTGGGGCATGCGCAATACCTTCTGGGGACTGATTCTCCCTTCGGT
>CAMNGB010000031.1 GCA_946537835.1 uncultured Erysipelotrichaceae bacterium | reverse complement strand
CTGGCCTATGACGACTATATCGGCCGTCTCGGCATCGGCCGCATTTATAAAGGAACACTGAAGGAAGCGACTCAGTATGAGGTATGCAATGCTGCCGGCACTTCCCATAAAGGCAAGACCAATCAGGTCTTCGTGTATAAGGGACTGAGCAGAATTGCCGTTCCTGAAATCCAGTGCGGCGAGATCTGCATGATCTCGGGTATTCCCGATATCAATATCGGTGATACGCTCTGCCCGGCCGGACAGCCGGATCCGATGCCGATGATCAAAATCGAGGAACCGACGCTGTCCATGAACTTCATGGTCAACGATTCCCCGTTTGCCGGTCAGACAGGCAAATATGTCACATCCCGCAACATCCGTGAGCGTCTGGAAAAGGAACTGGAAGTCAATGTCGGTCTGAAGGTAGAGGAAACCGATTCCACCGATACATTCAAGGTCAGCGGCCGCGGGGAGCTGCATCTGACGATCCTTCTGGAACAGATGAGGCGTGAAGGCTATGAAGTGGCTGTTTCCCGTCCGGAAGTCATTCTCAAAAAGATTGACGGTGTTACCTGCGAACCGGTTGAGGAAGTTGTCATCGATGTTCCGAATGAATATTCCGGTTCTGTCATCGGTGCCCTGAATATCCGCAAGGGCATGCTGGAGAACATGGAAGATGTCGGCACGTATACCAGAATCACCTATATGTGCCCGACCAGAGGCCTGATCGGCTTCCGTTCGGACTTCATCAACATGACCCACGGTGAAGGAACGATGGTGCAGCGTCTGGCTGACTATGAACCGTGGAAAGGGGAGATCCCGCAGCGTGAAAACGGTGCACTGATCTCTACCGAAACAGGCGGAGCCATGACCTATGCGCTCTGGAATATCCAGGAGAGAGGCCAGCTGTTCATCGGTGCCCAGACTCCGGTATATGAAGGAATGATCATCGGTGTATCTGCCAAGAACATGGATATGGGCGTCAACCCGATCAAAAACAAGAAGATGACAGCCGTCCGTTCGACCGGCAATGATGAAGCGATGAAACTCGTGCCGCCGCGCATTCTGACGCTGGAAGGTGCGATCGAATTCATCAATGACGATGAACTGGTTGAAATCACTCCGACGGATATCCGTATCCGCAAGAAGTATCTGACTGCCATTGACCGCCGCAGACATGCCCGTGAGCTCGGCAAGATCGAAAACGAAGAGAACGACTGAGGAGACGGAAGTCTCCTTTTTCCATGCAAAAAGGCCGGGATATGAATCCGGCCCTCATCTTTTTTACAATATCAGAAATTTTAAGCCAAAAAAAGCCTTTATTTTGAAATCTGTATCAATATTATAGAAGTACAAGAAGTATAGCTGCATAACAATTACAGGCATGAAGGACGGTTGGCTTAACCGCTTTTCAAGGCCGATGCAGACTATCATTAATCTGTTGCCCGAGCTGAAAAATAGGCCTAGGTATCCACTAATTGAAAAAGCCGGAATTTCTTTCCATACACTGCATGGAGCAGTTAAAAAGGTCGTGAAACGGTGCGAACCGGGAAAAGGATCCAGATGAACATATCCTATAAGGAGAGTTCAAAAGAGAGAGCTGAAGGCATAGTCGTCGAGAGGTCAGGCTGCGAGTAATCAGGAACGGCACAGGCGAGCAGGCAGATTGGACTGCAGACCGAACCGGAAATGACAGAAAGCATACTGATTAAAGGTGAAAAGTCTAGAAGATCAATCGCGTGCACAATTGATCGAGAAATAGGCTGAAGATTCAGCGGACGGACACAGATGAGAAAAGGGAAGCCTGTGTGGTTTCCCTTTTTGTCTGCCTGCGGGAATGCTATAATGAGGCATAGGGAGACACATATTATGAAATGTGCAATTTATCTGGCAGACGGTTTTGAGACCTGCGAAGGACTGATCACCGTGGATCTGCTGCGCCGTGCCAATGTCGAAATCGATACAATTTCCATTAAAGATGCCAATTTTGTGAGAAGTTCTCACGGCATAGATCTTCTGACGGACAGAATCTATATGGAGACCGATCCGCAGGAGTATGATGTTCTGATCCTGCCGGGCGGCAGAGTCGGCACTGATAATCTGGAACAGTTTGATGCCCTCAGAGAAGCCGTAAAGGCTCACTTTGAAGCCGGAAAACTGACATGCGCCATCTGTGCGGCACCGTCGATTCTCGGCCACATGGGACTTCTGAAAGACCGGAAGTATACCTGCTTTCCGACCTTTGACGATCCTTCCTACGAAGGCGAATATCAGCAGGAACTGGCAGTCCGGGACGGCAATCTGATTACCGGCAGAGGCATGGGCGCAACGATCGAATTCGCCCGTGAAATCCTGAAAGCCATCACCGATGAAGAGACTCTGAAACGGGTGGAATACGGCATTCAGTACGAGCACACATTCCGTGAAGAATCAAAATGACAACAAGACATATCGATCCCCGCGATCTTGTCTGGATCTGCAAGCCGCAGCTGTTCCTGCAGAGCTCCGACAAGGTTGTGCTTGAGACCGAACCGTTTACCGATCTGAAACCGAAGGGAAAAAGCGCTGAGGCAATTGAGCTGTCCCTGGCTGTCAGAGGCAGTTTCTGTTTTACCATGCGCAGTGATTTCCGCTACCGCAGTCCTTTTGACCAGTGCGGCATGATTCTGTATGAAGGTGACAGGCGCAAGGCTGTCTGCGGCACGGAATGCCGCGATGATGCCATGACAAGCCTGAAATGCATTGTCTATCATGACAGCATCGGCGACAGTTCCAAGCGGGACATCGGCAGCAACATTTCCACCATGTATTACCGGGTATGGTACCGGGCCGGAGCCGTGCGCATTCAGTACAGCTTTACCGGCAGCCGGTTTTCCGATCTCAGAGAATTCTGGATCGATCCCGAGAAAGAAAAAACGATCAGTATCGGCATCTATGCCTGCAGTCCGGGGGATTCCTGGTTTGACTGCACATTTTCGGGCATGACGCTGGATGAAGAAGACACAGAAAGAGGCGATGCAGATGAGTGCTGAAGAAAGAATGATACGCTACTGCCGGATCGATACCCAGTCCGATCCCGCGAACGAAGATGTGACACCGTCTTCGGAAAAGCAGTTTGATCTGGCAAGAGTGCTGGAGAAAGAACTGCAGGAGATGGGGATGACGGATGTATGCCTGGATGAACACTGCTATGTCTATGCCAAGCTGCCGTCCAATCTGGATCATGAAGCCCGTACGGTCGGCTTCATTGCCCATATGGATACGGCCCCTGATTACAGCGGCACGAATGTAAATCCGCAGATCATTGAATGCTTTGACGGCAATGACATTCCGCTGAATGACGAAGTGACAATGAAAATGGACGATTTCCCGTGGATGCGTCAGCTGAAAGGCAAACGGCTGGTTGTTACCGACGGCACGACTCTGCTGGGAGCCGATGACAAAGCCGGTATTGCCTGCATCATGGAAGCAATGGCATATCTGATTGCGCATCCGGAGGTGAAGCATGGTACTGTTGCGGTTGCCTTTACACCCGATGAGGAGATCGGCAACGGCACAAAGTACTTCGATATTGAAAGGTTCGGTGCTGATTTTGCCTATACGATGGACGGCGGAAGTGTCCGCGAACTGGCTGATGAAACATTCAACGCTGCCTCTGCCGTTGTTACCTTCACCGGCTTCTCGATCCATCCGGGTGAAGCCAAGGACAGAATGATCAATGCCGCAAGAGTGGCGACCGAATACGAACAGCATCTGCCCCAGCACATGGTGCCTGAACATACTGAGGGCAGGGACGGCTTTATTCACCTGCACGGCATGAAGGGTGACTGTGACAAGGCAGAACTGACATACATCCTCAGAGACCATGACCTGAAGAAGCTGGAAGCCATGAAAGATCTGATGCGGAAGGCTGCCGAATATGTCAATCTGCAGTACGGCGAAGGAACCTGCGAAGTCAGTTTCCGCGATTCCTACCGCAACATGATCGAAGTGCTCAATGAGCATCCGGAAGTGACTGCCATTGCCAGAGAAGTGATGGAAGACATGGGACTGAATGTCGTCAGCGAACCGGTCAGAGGCGGCACCGACGGCGCCCAGCTGTCATTCCGCGGTCTGCCGTGTCCGAATCTCGGCTGCGGCGGCGGCAATTTCCACGGCCGCTATGAATATCTGGTCAGTGAAGAACTCGAGATGGCACGGGATGTCATTCTCGGTATCATAAAGAAAACTTGTGAGAGGTAATAATTATGATTTCCACATGCACAATGAATCCTTCCCTGGACTATTACATGGAAGTCGACGGTCCCCTGCAGAGAGGCAAGCCGAACCGTTCGAATCTGGAATTCTATGAAGCCGGCGGAAAGGGCATCAATGTATCAATCGTTCTCAACAATCTCGGCATTCCGACCAGAGCCTTCGGCTTTGTCGGCGGCTTTACCAAGGATTTCTACATTTCACTTCTGGCAAAGTATCAGGAGATCCGTCCCTATTTCACCTATATTGACGGCCATACCCGCATCAATGTCAAATGCCATGCCGAAATGCATACGAATCTGAATGCGACAGGTCCGTACATCACCGATGCCGACATGAAGAACCTGCGGGAAAAGGTAGAACGCCTCGGCGATACCGACTACTTCGTTCTGGCCGGCATTACGCCGGAGTATCTGGAAGATGATACCGCCGACATGCTGAAGAATGCGATCGAATCCGGTGTCAGGGTTGTCATCGATACCAATCCGAACCTGATGCGCCAGGTACTTCCTGCCCATCCGTTCATGCTGAAGACAACCGATGATGAACTGGCAGTGCTGGTCGACCGCGAACTGAAGACCAAAAAGCAGATCGTGGCTGCCGCAAAGGAAGTCTATGAGGCCGGTGCCCAGCATGTACTGGTTCTGGTGGATACCAAGTTCGCTGTTCTTGTCTATGAAGGCGGTGTCTATGAGAGTGAGATCCTGCACCACGATCAGTTCGTCAATACCGTCGGTACCGGTGATTCACTGGTAGCCGGCTTCCTGATGGACTATCTGCGTACCCGCGATGTTCTGGACAGCTTCAAGTTTGCCGTATCCTGCGGTTCTGCCACTGCCTATTCCAGAGGCCTGGCAACCCGCGGCAAGATTGACTCGTTCTACGAGCAGACGGAAATAAAGAAATTAGACTGACTGTCCTGAAAGTGCTATACTTTTTGGCATGATGAAAAAAACAAAAACGATCCTGGCGGCAGCGGCTCTGATTCTCGGCGCCGGCTGCGCAAAACCGGAAGAACCTGTACAGAAGGCGGAAATTACGAATCCGGTCGATATTGTATACAGCGCGGCTGACATGTCCGGCTATGAATATCTGAGCGGCGATACTGTTGAATTCAGGGAAATCACCCTGGAAGAGTCGATCCGTTTCTTCAAGGAAGGCGGATCCGGCATCCTTTACTACGGCAAGGATGACTGTTACTGGTGCAACCGGGCCGTGCCGGAACTGAACAGGGTGGCACTGGAATACGGTGTTCCCATCTACTATATCAATACGGCAGCCTATCCGATGCCCTCACAGGAAAAGGTTCTGGAACTCGTTTCCTATATCGAAGAGACATTCATTTCCGTTGAAGGGGAAGGACCTGTCTTCTTCGTGCCGGAAGTGATCGGTGTCAAAAACGGCAAAATCACCGGTGCCCATGTTTCCCTGGTCGACAGCTTTGAAGGCACGATCAAGGACAAGCAGCTGGATGATGCACAGAAGGAAGAACTGCAGGGCTATTACCGTACGATCATTGAAGCGACTGTTGACTGAACAGCCGCTTTTTTTTCTTTGGAGTATAATGTTCTTAAGAAAAGAAACAGTATGGCGGCATCCGGGAAATAACCGGAGGATGAGCCGCTGCCGCAGATAAATACAGAGGATATGAAAAGCATTTTTAACTTTTTTAACAAAAAAAGATACAGCGGTGATGTTGTCGATCTCAGACAGGAATTTACGCGTTCTGCCAATGCTTTTAATAACTACGTTCCCTCGGTGATCTACGGCATCTATGAACACGGAACCGATCTGAAGGTCGGTGAATGTGATCTCAGGCTGGGCATGAATGAAGAACTGTATTATGCCGGCCAGATCGGATACCGTATCTATGAGCCGTACCGCGGCCATCGTTTTGCCTACTATGCCTGCCGCATTCTGTTTGGCATTGCCAGAGATGAATACGGCATGAATGAACTGCTTCTGACCTGTTCGCCCGAGAATACACCTTCCCGGAAGACGCTGGAAAACCTCGGCGGCATCCTGCAGGAGAACACCGATGTTCCGGCCTGGCACTGGCTGTACAAAAGAGGCGAAACGAATAAGAACATATACTTATTCACCCTGACATGATCAGGTTTGGTATAATACCTACATGCGCAGACTGATCAAGATACTGACAGGAAGAATGATGCTGATAGGGCCGCTGTTTCTGCTGCAGTTCGCACTGGTGGTGGCACTCTTTTATCGTATCTCGCTGGCCTACCGGATCATGCCGATCGTGACGGCTGTCTCTTTTCTGACGGTCATCATGGTTGTCAATTCCGATTCCGATCCTTCCTACAAGATTGCCTGGATCATCCTGCTGCTGGCGGTGCCGATCGTCGGTGTGCTTCTGTATGCCATGGCGGCGAACCGCAAAATGCCGAAAAAGCTGAGCAACGGTACGATACGGGCATCCCAGAAAATGGACGGCCTGCTGCAGACCGATGAAGGCATCCTGGATCAGATGGATGAAGAAGCTGCACATATCTTCCGCTACGGCATGCACAGCGGCTTCCCGGTTTTCGAAAATACAAGCTGCACCTACCTGGGAAGCGGCGAAGAATGGGGCCGAGTCTTTCTGGAAGAGCTGAAGAAAGCCGAACATTATATCTTCATGGAGTACTTCATCATCGATGAAGGGTCCTTCTGGCAGGATGTGCTGGAAGTCCTGAAGGAGAAGGCGGAGGCAGGGGTTGAAGTCAAGCTCATCTATGATGATTTCGGCAGCATCACGCTGCCATGGCATTATGACCGCTATCTGCGCGGCCTCGGCATTGAAGCCTACCGCTTCAATCATGTCCGTCCGGCTCTGATCTTCCGCATGAACAACCGGTCGCACCGCAAGCTGACGATCATTGACAACCGTGTTGCCTTTACCGGCGGCGTCAATATCGCCGATGAATATGTCGGCCGCATCGAACGTTTCGGCAAGTGGAAGGACAGTGCCCTGATGCTGAAAGGGGAAGCGGTATGGTCCATGACCGTCATGTTCATGGGCATGCTGACATATGTCCGCGGTGATAACTATCCGGTGGACTATGAACGCTATCATCTGCCCTGCGGCACGGAAAGTGACGGCGGCTTCTATCAGCCGTATGCCGATACGCCGACCGACAACGAAACCGTTGCCATGAACATGCATCTGAACATGATCGCCCATGCGAAACATTATATCTATATCGATACACCGTATCTGATCCTTACCGAGGCGATGAAGAATGAACTGATTCTCGCTGCCAAGAACGGTGTGGATGTCAGGATCCTGACACCCCATATTGCCGACAAGAAGCTGGTCTTCATGATCACCCGATCCTATTATCTGCCGCTGCTGGAAGGCGGCGTGAAGATCTATGAATATACACCCGGCTTCAACCATGCGAAAAACTTTGTCAGCGACGACAGGATAGCCATCGTCGGCACAGCCAATACTGACTACCGCAGCTACTTCCTGCATTTTGAAAACGGTGTGCTGCTTCATCACACACCGGAGATCATCCGCATCCGTGAGAACTTCGAAGATGCTCTGAAGGTTTCCCACGAAATGACAATCGAAGAGATGAAGCAGACAAATGTTGTCGTCCGTATGCTGAAAGCGCTGCTGAGCGTATTTATTCCGCTGATCTGACGGCTTGAAAAAGAGGTAAATGACTATGGAAAGAATCGGACTTGTACTGGAAGGCGGCGGTGTCCGCGGCGCCTATACAGCCGGGGCACTGGCCTGGCTGAAAGACAACGGCATATCATTTGACTACAGCGTCGGTATTTCTTCCGGGGCCGTATATCTGACCTGCTTTCTGGCCGACAACATTCAGGCCGCGAAGATGATGTCCACAAAATATGCCGCCGGACCCGAGTGTGTCGGCTATCAGGCCTTTCTGAAGGAAGGACATTATGTCGCATATAAATATATCTTTGATGTATGCCTGAAGGAAAAGGAACACCTGACCATGGCTCCGATCCGGGCCGCAAAGCCGGATGTCGAAGTCGGTGCCTATGATCTGGGAGAAGGGAAGACATGCTGGTTCGGACCGGATGAACTGGATGACGATCTGGTTCTGCTGCGCGGCACATGTGCACTGCCGCTGGCTTCTGCGGTTGTTGAATACAAGGGCAGAAGACTGCTGGACGGCGGCATTACCAAGATGGTGCCGATCGAAAGAGCCCAGGAAAAAGGCTGCACGAAGTTTATGGTCATCACGACCAAGCCGCGTGACTATGTCCGCAAGCCGGCAGCCCCGATCGTGGAATTCCTGATGAGAATCGTCTATAAGGAATGTCCGCAGGCTGCCAAAGACTATCATGTCCGCCATCTGAACTACAATCACCAGATGGATATTGTCCGCTCCCTTGCGGATGAAAAGAAAGCCCTGCTGTGCTGTCCTTCAAAAACCATCAAGGTCAGCCGCTGGAAGGGCGATGAGGATAAGTGCCGGGAACTGTATCAGCTTGGCTATGATGACATGGACGCAAGAAAGGAAGAAATCCTGGCCTTCATGAAGAAAGAAGAGACGGAAGAGTAATCTTCCGTTTTCTATTAAAAAAACGGACTTTTCAGTCCGTAATGCCGTACCATTCGATCTGGTTCAGAATGCTTTCCGACGGTTTCAGCTCTTCATTGTACCAGTCCTTGAGATACAGGCTGTAGAATTCATCATACGTAAGCTTGGATGCCTTTACGGCTTCGGCTGTGGCTCTGCCGACATAGCGGTAATGATCCGGTTCTGCCGGACGGCCGGTAATCGCTTCCCGGTTCTGGGGGAAACGCTCAATAAAGCCGAAGGATGCCGCATGATCTTTCAGCCACCGGTAGCAGTCGGTGCGGCTGAAGTCTTCTTCGTCTTCATAGGTTGCGGCAAAATTCACCGCCAGTCCGGTCTGGTGTTCATTGAACCCGGCCCGGGCATACAAGGCATCAAAGTCGTTTTCATTCAGATAGCTGAGGTAGCGGTCATTCAGTTCCTTCAGGGAAGCGTAGTCCCAGTAGGAATCGCTGATGTAGAAGTAGGCGCCTCCGCTCTGTCCTGCCTGGATCATCTTGATTGCCCATGTGCCTGTCTCTTCGCGCAGGCTGCTCCCGCCGACCGCATACTCTTCGGACAGGTTTTTCAGCCCGGAAGGCACATAGTTTTCATCCAGATAATAGCGGCGGTCAACCAGAACCTGCAGGGAATCCGGATCATCAGCTTTCTCGGGGATTTTGAACATCTGCCGGTAATCACCGGAGATATCGAAATGACCGCTGCTCCGGTTTTCGATGACATCATCGATATAGGCCTGCTCATCCCACTGATAATCATAGAGAAGAAGCGGTGTCATCTCCTCCCGCTTAAGCGAACCGAACAGGTTCAGAAGCTGATCCTCTTCGTATCCGGCATCTTCCAGACGCCGGTACAGCAGGAAATCCGTTGCCTCAAGACGTCTGTCGGAAACGACCGTATACAGAGATATATAGTCTTTGCGCAGCGTTCCGTCCTTGATGGCAGCTGCCAGATGGGGTGAATAATAATTGTTTTCAAGAATTGTTCCGAGCAGTTCCTTTTCCCGGATCACTTCGATGGTTTCATTGTCATACCCCAGTTCCCTGAGCCGGCGGTTGTCATTCCGGTACGGATATGTAGCCAGCCAGACAATGGCAGCAACTGCCAGAAAAAAAGGAATCAGAAGCCACCAGCGGACACGCCGCTTCGGCTTCTTTTTTTTCACCTTTTCCTTTTTCCAGCTGAATTTTTTCTTATTCACAGTCATAACAGTCCTCGAATGTCAGCCAGGGATCACATGCCGGCGGGTTGTGGGAAACGATGACGGTCTGACGTGTCACCGGATGGACAATCGTCAGCCGGCAGGCATACAGGGCGATCGGACCGCGGGCAGGGTGAGGGTGATAGCGCTGATCATTGACCAGCGGCAGACCCCGGCTTGCGAACTGAACCCTGATCTGGTGGGACCGGCCGGTTTCCAGGCGGATCCTGACAAGGGTGCGGTTCTGCCGTACGGCAATGACCTGATAATGAAGGACACTCTTTTTGCCGTGAGCCTCATCCGTGACTCTGGTTGTATTGGTTCTTTCATCCTTGCGGAGCCAGTCGGTCAGCGTTCCCTGCTTCTGTTCGGGAATGCCGTCCAGAATGGCATAGTATTCCTTGCCGAGCTGATGGGTGCGGACGCTTTCCGCCAGCCGCGAAGCAGCTTTGGAAGTCCGGGCAAACACAACGACACCGCCGACCGGACGGTCGAGCCGGTGAACAAGACCGAGCCAGACATTGCCGGGCTTGTCATACTTTTTCTTGATATACCGTTTTCCCATCGACAGCAGGTCATCATCTCTGCTGTCATCTTCGCAGACCGGCACATTGGCCGGCTTTTCAACAACGAGCAGATGATTGTCTTCGTACAGTACGTTCATCATTTCCGCTGCCATCTTCCGTAAATGCCGCACGGCAGCAGCAGTTTTCTGTTTCTGACGGGCAGGGCGATCTCGCCGGTTTCCACCGTTCCTTCCGGATGCTCGCTCTGAATCATTGTCTGCATCAGGTTGTCCAGAACCACGGAAGAGAAACCGGTGGTATAGCTGTTGATCAGGAAGAACAGGGCATGTTCATCGAGAATCTCCGTGCAGGCCTCGATCAGTCCGGTGATTTCCTTTTCAAACTTCCACATTTCACCGTTCGGTCCGCGTCCGTAGGAAGGCGGATCCATGAGAATGCCGTGATAGGTTCTGCCGCGGCGTTTTTCCCGCTCGACGAATTTCAGGCAGTCATCGACGATGAAGCGGATCTTCCGGTCTTCCAGGTGCGACAGGTCACGGTTTTCCTTGGCCCACTGCACCATGCCTTTGGAAGCATCCACATGCACGACTTCTTCGGCCCCGGCTGCGGCACAGGCCATGGTGGCACCGCCGGTATAGGCAAACAGATTGAGGACGCGGATGTTTTCATCCTGATGCGCGCGGATAAGGTCGCTCATCCAGTCCCAGTTGACTGCCTGTTCCGGGAACAGGCCGGTATGCTTGAAGCCGGTAGGGGAGACCTTGAAGGTCAGCCCGTGATATGAAACGGTCCATGATTCCGGCAGCTTCCTGCGGTATTCCCAGGAACCGCCGCCCTTATTGGAACGGTGATAGACTGCGTCTGCACGCTGCCAGTCTTTTCCGCCGGTTTCCGCAGGCCAGATGGCCTGGGGATCGGGACGGCGCAGCACTACGCCCTTCCACTGTTCGAGTTTTTCTCCGTTCCCTGCATCCAGCAGGGCATAATCTTTCCATTGATCTGATATACGTAACATACGGATATTATACATGATTGCGGTCAGTGAATGTACAGCGAATCATGATATAATAGGGCAGTTCAGACGGGAGTAAACAATGACAGATGTATCCTTATTAAATGAAAATCAGAAAGCTGCCGTGCTTTCCGATGCAAAATACATACGTGTAATCGCCGGTGCCGGATCCGGCAAGACCAGAGTTCTTACGATGCGCATTGTCCATCTGATCGAGGACTGCGGCATCTATGCCAGCCGCATTCTTGCGATCACCTTTACCAACAAGGCGGCCAATGAAATGAAGGAACGAGTCAGCCGCATGCTGGAAGATCAGACATATTCGCCCTGGGTCAGCACCATCCATTCCCTGTGTGTCCGGATTCTCAGGGAAGATATCGAAGTCATGGGCTATCCGAAAAACTATACGATCATGGATGCCGATGACCAGAAGACCGTTCTCAGGGAAGCATATAAACAGATGAATCTGGATACGACCAGCTGGCCCTACGGCGGCATGATCGACTATATCTCCAACAACAAGGCTGCCGATATTTCCGTTGAAAAAGCATTTGAAATGGCAGGGGACTATTCCGCCGACAGAACCAGGGCAAAGGTCTATGAGTTCTACATGAACCGCCAGCAGAATCTGCAGGCACTGGATTTTGATGACCTGATCCTCTGGACGGTCAGAATGTTCCGCCGCTTCCCGCATATTCTGGAAAAGTGGCAGAACCGTTTCCGCTGCGTGCTTGTCGACGAGTTCCAGGATATCGATGCCCTGCAGTATGAACTGATCCGTCAGCTGACCGGCAGCGACAATATGCTGTATGTGGTCGGCGATCCCGATCAGACGATCTATACCTGGCGCGGCGCCGATGTCAACATCATCATGAATTTTACAAAGGACTATCCGGATGCGGAAACGATCATCCTGAATGAAAACTACCGTTCCACGAATATGATCCTGAACGGTGCCAACTCGGTGATTGCCAACAACCGCAACCGCATGAAGAAGGATCTGTACACCAACCGCAGCGGCGATGCGAAGATCACGCACTTTGCCTGCGGATCGGATGAATACCAGGCTGCCTGGGTGGCTTCGAAAATCAGCGAACTGCACCGCAAAGGCAAAAACTATCTGGATATGGCGGTGCTGTACCGCTCGAACTATCTTTCCCGGGCACTTGAAAAAGCCATGCTGGATGAGAGGATCCCCTATATCATCTACGGCGGCATCCGCTTCTATGAACGTAAGGAAGTCAAGGATGCGCTGTGCTATCTGCGCATGATCGCATCTGCCGATGACCTTGCTCTGCAGAGAATCATCAATACCCCCAAGCGCGGCATCGGTGCCAGAACGGTTGACACCATTGCCGAAAGGGCAAGGGAGGACGGCATTTCCATGTATGAAGTGCTTCTGGACAACGATCTGTTCTCCGGCCGGACAAAGACAACCCTGCAGAACTTTACGGCAAAGGTTGAACGCTGGCGCGATATTGCGGCCAAGCGGGAAATGGAAATCTGGAAACTGTTCGAAACGATCATCGAAGAGAGCGGCTACCGGGCCATGCTGGAGGAGGCAGGCGAGCACGACCGCATGGAGAACATCAAGGAACTGATCGACGATGTCAGGGAATTCTGTGAGAATGACCCGGACGGCGGTCTGGATGAATATCTGCAGACAGTTGCGCTCTACGGCGACAGGGAAGAAACACCGGACAGCGACTATGTACAGCTGATGACCGTGCATGCGGCCAAGGGACTGGAATTCGATACCGTCTTTGTGACCGACATGAATGACGGCATCTTCCCGAACGAGAGGGCAATGAATGAAGGCAGCCGCGGGGTGGAAGAAGAGAGGCGCCTGGCCTATGTCGCCTTTACCAGAGCCCGCAACAAGCTGTATCTGACCGAAGCCGGCGGCTATTCCTACATTCTGCAGAGAAACCGCACAACCTCACGCTTCATCAATGAAATCGATGAGGCATGCATTGAACATACCGGCATCGGCCTGAACCAGAAGAAACAGGAAACGGCAATGTCTTCGGTTCTGTTTCACCAGAGTTCTTCTTCATTTGCGGACCGGCTGTCGAAGACTGCGGCCCCGCAGCTGAAGAAAGGCGAGATGGTAAGCCATGCCAAATTCGGCGACGGCGTTGTCATCAAATGTGTCAACGGCATTGCCGAAATCGCTTTTCCGTATCCGCACGGTGTCAAGAAGATTGCCAGCGGACATCCTTCCCTGAAACGAAAGAAATAAGATACAGGAGCAGATTATGAGTGAAGACAGACTGCAGCAGATGCGGCAGATGGTAAACCGGCTGAATGAAGCTGCCGATGCCTATTACAACGGCCGCGGCGAACTGATGACAGACTATGAATGGGATGCCCTGTTTGACGAACTGAAAAAACTCGAAGAAGAAACAGGAACGGTACTGGAAGACAGTCCGACCATGAATGTCTCAGCCGATCAGATCGCCGGTGCCAAGGAACCGCATGAATTTGCGGCCTTATCCCTGGCCAAGACAAAGAAGCCGGAAGACCTGGTGAAATGGGCCGAAGGCAGAAAGATCTGGTTCTCATGGAAACTGGACGGACTGACCCTGGTCGTTACCTATGACAACGGCCGTCTGCACAAGGTCGTTACCCGCGGTGACGGACATACCGGCACCAATATTACCCACCTTGCCGAAGGCATCCACGGCATCCTGCCGAAAATCGGCTATAAAGGCCATCTGGTGATCCGCGGCGAAGCGGTGATTTCCTATGAGGACTTTGAAAAATTCCGCATGGAATCAGGGGAAGACTATGCCAATCCCCGCAATCTGGCCTCCGGCTCCCTGAGCCTGAAGGATGTCAGCGAAGTAAAGAAGAGAGAGATTCACTGGATTCCGTTTACCCTGGTGCATGCCGATGAGGAAATTGTATCCTGGGGCGGACAGATGGATTTCCTGGAAAAGCTCGGCTTCGTCTGCGTTGAGCATGCGGCGCTGGAGAATCCCGATATTCTTTCGGTGCAGGCGGAAATTGACGAGTGGACAAGGAAGGTCACGGACGGACGCAATCCCTATCCGGTAGACGGTCTTGTCATCTGCTACGACGATACGGTTTATGCCTCAACCGGATCGGTGACCGGCCATCATGCCACAAGAGCCGGATATGCCTTCAAGTGGCAGGACGAATCGGCAGAGACTGTTCTTGAGCATATCGAATGGTCCTGTGCCGCTTCGACGATCACTCCCGTCGCCGTCTTTGAACCGGTGGAACTGGAGGGCACGACCGTCAGGCGTGCATCCCTGTGCAATATCTCTGAATGTGAGCGTCTCGGCATCGGTGATGCCGGCACGAAAATCTCGGTCATCAAGGCCAACAAGATCATCCCGAAGGTCATTGCCGTCAGCGAAACAGTAGGCACCCTGCCGGTTCCAGACAGATGCCCGGTATGCGGATCGGCGACGATGATCGCGGAAAGCGAAGCATCCGGCACCCGCACGCTGCGCTGCACCAACCCTGACTGTGCTGCCAAGAAACTGAAGAAATTCACCCGCTTTGTCTCCAAGGCAGGGATGGATATCGACGGCATATCGGAAGCGACGCTTGCCCGCTTTATCAATGAAGGATGGATCAGCCGCTACGGCGATATCTACCGGCTCAGAAATCATGCCGGGGAAATCGCTGAGCTGGACGGCTTCGGTGAGAAATCATCCGCCAATCTGATGGCATCGCTGCAGAAGGCATCGTCAGTCAGCGATCAGAAACTGCTGTTTGCCCTGAACATACCGCTGATCGGCATCGATGTCGCCAAAAAGCTTCTGGGCAGCCATTCGCTGGAAGAACTGATTCAGATTGCCAGGGAGAGTGAAGATCCGGCTGTCTTCTCAGCCATTGACGGCATCGGTCCGGAAAAATCCAGTGCCTTTGTCAGCTGGATCAAAGAGGATGCCAATCTCAGCGATCTCAGGGATCTTCTCGGCGAAGTAACAGTCGAAGCGTCGGAAACAAAACCTTCCGGAAACCGCTGCGAGGGACTCGTCTTCGTCGTGACGGGAGACGTGCATCATTATCCCAACCGCAATGCCCTGAAGGCATATATCGAATCACAGGGCGGCAAGGTTACCGGATCGGTGTCAAAATCCACAAATTATCTGATCAACAACGATCCTGAGTCATCTTCTTCCAAAAATACGAAAGCCCGGGCCCTGGGCATTCCGCTGATTTCAGAGGATGATTTTATAGAACAGTTTGTAAACTGAGCAAGGATAGGGTATACTCTGCAGGTGACGGAGACGTCAATTCGTATGCGGCAGAGCCCGAAATACTGGCTTTGAAGACTAAAAGAGTTTACAATAGTAGGCGGAGAATTAAGATATGGCAAATACGACAAAGAACCAGACCAAAAAAAGGTCTGTGAGAAAAAAGAGAACCGGCCACTTTACAGGCTTCCTGTTCTGGATCTGCCTGATTCTGCTGGTGACACCGCCGGCGGTTCTGGGCTGGATACTGTATTCCTCCCAGCAGGATACCGGCAAGCCTGTCCTCGGCAACCGTTATGAAGGCGATCTTGATCCGGCAATCACCATGGATCAGATGACAGCCATCGAGAACGGCGTGGCGGCACTGGAAGGCATTGAAGCTTACCGCGTGGAAATGCCGACGGCAACACTGCGTGTCTATGCAGATATCGCCGATGATGCCGGCTCCGATGCGGCCAGCAGCAAGGCTGATGAAATCTACGGCGTGATCACGGGAATCCTCGATCCGAATGTTTATTTCACGCAGGCTGACGGCAAGAAGATGTATGACGTGGAAATCCATGTCTACAACCATCCGAAATCAACAGAAACAGATGACGACGGATTTGTTTATCTGATCAAGTCCAAGTCCTCTTCGATGTCCGAACCGCGCAGCCAGACTGTATCCCAGCCGGTCAATGCCGAACTGGCACAGAAACTGCGTGATCAGACAGCCCAGCGCATTGCGGAAGAAGAAGCCGCAAAAGCTGCAGCAGAAGCAGAAGCACAGGCTCAGGCAGAAGCAGAAGCACAGGCTGCCGAAGAAGGCGGCGAGGCTCCTGCCGAGGAAGCACCGGCAGAAGAAGCACCTGCTGAAGGCGAAGGAGAATAACAAAGGGGTATGCATACCCCTTTTTAAGACTATGCAGAAGAATGATACCTACATTGCCAGATGTACTGGCTATACAGAAGACGGCGCCGGTGTTGTACGCATCGACGGTTTTGTCATTTTCGTCAAGGGACTGATGATCAATGAAGAAGCAGAGATCGGCATTACTGCGCTGAAAAAGAATCACGGCTACGGCCGGATTGTCAGACTGACAGATCCTTCCCCGGACAGGATCGAACCGCAGTGCAGCGTATTCCGTCCCTGCGGCGGCTGTCAGCTCCAGCATATGAATGACAGCGCCCAGCGCTTCTTCAAGGAAGAAAAGGTCAGAAACTGTTTCCGTGCCAATGCCGGCATGGAACCGGAGATCCTGCCGATCATCCGCACCGAACCGTATTATCATTACCGCAACAAGGTACAGGTGCCGGTACAGTTCAACAAAGGCGAAGTGGAAATGGGGTTCTATCAGAACCATACCAACCGGATCATTAACTATGATACCTGCAATGTACAGTCTGAACTGTCTGACAGGATCACGGTATTTCTGAAGGAACAGTTCCGGAAATACGGCTGTGCCGCCAATATCCGCCATGTCCTGATCAAGCATGCCCACGTCAGCAATCAGGTCATGATCGCCCTGATTGTCAGAAAGCATCCCTTTGATCATGAAAAGGAACTGACGGAAAAGACGGTAAGGAAATTCCCGGAAGTCCGCAGTATGATTGCGATTGAAAACCGCCGCGAAGACAATGTCATTCTCGACGGCAGGGAATATGTACTGTACGGCGATGCCTATATCGAAGAAGAACTTCTGGACTGCCGCTTCCGCATCAGTGCCAGATCATTCTTCCAGATCAATCCCTATGCCACCAGGCTGCTGTATGCCAAGGCGCTTGAATATGCCGGCCTCAGCGGCAGGGAAACGGTCATCGATCTGTACTGCGGCACCGGCACGATCGGCATTCTTGCCTCAAAGCACGCCAAAAAGGTATACGGCATCGAAATCGTTGCCGACGCCGTAAAGGACGCAAAGGTCAATGCCCGCATCAATGATGCCGATAATATAGAATTCCTGAATATGGATGCTTCAAACGGTGCCCAGGCGGTGCTCAGATCAAAGATCAAGGCTGATGCCGTCATCGTTGATCCGCCCCGTAAGGGCTGCTCAAAGGACACGCTTGATGCAATCATCAAAATTGCCCCGAAGCGGCTTGTCTATGTGTCATGTGATCCCTCCACGCTGGCAAGGGATGTCAGGATCCTCTGCGACAGCGGCTTTTCCCTGGAAAAAGTGCAGCCGGTCGACATGTTTCCGCAGACTGTTCATGTGGAAACGGTATGCTGCTTGTACCACCAAAAGAAGGACTTCATCTCAGTACCGTATGAGC
>CAMNGB010000030.1 GCA_946537835.1 uncultured Erysipelotrichaceae bacterium | reverse complement strand
CGGACACCTTCCGAAAACGATACACTGCAGGACAGACTGAATTATCTCTTCCATCCGGAAGAATATGAATCGGTCTATTACGGAGATGAACTGGACAGAAAATATCCCGGCATTGAGTTCTACTGCGACAGATGCGGGGAACATCTGAATGAACAGGAAGGATTCGATGATCACAAAAGTCCATGGAAATGCACTGCCTGCGGGTTTGAAAATGAAATCAGCGAGCATGTGATCTATAACAGCCAGGAAGACAGGCGCATGGGAAACAGTCCTGTCGACGGTGAAGATATCATGCGTGCAATCCGGAGAAGAAGAGAAGAACAGGAAGACTGATCTTCTTTTTTGATTTACAATAATAGGCAGAGGGTAAACAATATGAAACCAGTCATAATCAAGAATACAGTGATCGGGGCAGGCATGCCTAAGATCTGTGTGCCGGTGATCGAGCCGCAGGCAGCCGACATTGTCCGCACCGTCAGCGAAATCGCTGCTTCTTCCGCGGATATGATCGAATGGCGGGCCGATCATTTTACCGGCCATGCCGATGAAGCAGAACTGCTGAAAATGCTGAAGGAAGTACATCAGGCCTGCGGAAAGAAACCGCTGCTGTTTACGCTGCGGAGCGAAGAGGAAGGCGGATACAGCAATCTCGGAAATGATGCATATCTGTCACTGCTGCAGGCAGTCATCCGCTCCGGTGACACCGATCTGATCGATGTCGAAATGTCAAAAGGCGAAGAAATCTGCAGACAGCTGCTGAAGAATGCCCATGTGCATTCCATGCCGGTCCTGATGTCAAAGCATCATTTCAAGGAGACACCGCTTGATGATCTTCTTGTGGCTGAGATCAGAACCATGAAGGAACTGGGAGCCGATATCTGCAAGCTTGCCGTCATGCCGACGGACAGGGAAGATGTTGTCAGGCTGCTGCTTGTCACTGAACAGCTCAGCCGTGATTTCAGCGATGTTCCGATCGTCACCGTTTCGATGTCCGGCATGGGAATGATCAGCCGCATCAGCGGTGAAATCTCCGGATCTGCCATCACTTTTGCGGCCGGCCCGAAGGCTTCCGCCCCCGGTCAGATCGGTCTGGACGAAATGCGGGATCTGCTCGGCAAAGTACATGCCGGCATGACTGAATTCGACATCTGATATGTACTGCCGGAAACAATAAACGAGGTTGAGAATGGACAGAATGAAGACATTACTGTCAATGCTTGTTTTATCCGTACTGATGGTTCTGGGATCCCTGGTTCCGGTCAGAGCGGATGAGAATGATTTTGACGCTTTTCTGGAAAATGAATACAGGAATTATATGCATTCCGAGTATCTGGAATTTCATTTCGGAGTAAAAGACTATAAAAGCTTCGGGATTGAAAAGCCGGAACCGCGGATGCCGAAATTTTCATATGAAGAGTTCACAGAATCTGCCCGCCGCCTGCAGACTTCCCTGGACAGGCTGCATCAGTTTGACTATGCATCGCTGAATGAAACTCAGCAGCATGACTATCTGATATATGAAGCCTATCTGACAGACAGCATTGCCTCCGTGAATTATCCGGATTACAGCGAATGCTACAATCCGTATACCGGCGATTACAGCAATCTGATCACGCTCATGACGGAATTCATACCGTATGACAAAGAAAGGGCAGAGGACTATCTCAGCCTGACTGCCGATTTCCCGAGGGCGCTTTCGGAGATGAATGAATTCACGAAACAGCAGGCTGCGAAGGGGTACTTCATGCGTGATGATGCGCTGGATGAGCAGCTGAAAAAGATGCAGGAATTCATCGACAAGGGTGAAGAAAATCCGCTCATTGTCATCTACGGCAAGCACATTGATGAAATGGCTGAACTGAGTGCCGAAGAAAAGGAACAGTTCAGGCAGAGAAACCATGATCTGGTTGTGAATTCCGTGTATCCGGCAATACAGAATGCCATGAGCGTTCTGGAAAGCCTGCGCTCCAGCCGCAGTGTTTCCGGCTCACTCTATGAATATGAAGACGGCAGGGAGTATTATGAAACGCTTGCGGCCAGGAAATGTTCCGACAGCAATTCACTTGAAGAAAAAAGAGATTATCTGGCAAAGTGTCTGAAGGATCTGATGGATTATGCTTTCACGCATATCGGTGATACAAAAAGCACGATCGACAGTTTCCAGACACCGGAAGAAGTGCTTTCCTGGCTCGGCGGACATATGGAAGATTTTCCTGCCGGACCGGAAATCAGATATACACCGTCCTATCTGGATCCGAGCGTTGCCGTTCCCACGACCATGGCATATTACATGCAGACACCGATCGACAATCTCACTGACAATGTCATCCGCATCAATGCCGATGCCGTCAAAGGCGATCCGAATACGCTGTACTATACGCTGGCGCATGAAGGTCTTCCGGGTCATATGTATCAGTTCACCTGGTACTATGCACAGAATCCAAATCCGCTCCGTCATGCCCTGAACTGCATCGGCTATACCGAAGGCTGGGCCCAATATGTCGAAAGAATCATGCTGCTGAGATCACCGCTTTCGACGGAAGACAGTGATTTTTTCGCTGTCAATGTCTATATCGGCTATATTGCCCAGTCATATGCCGATATCCTGGTCAACGGTTTCGGCTATAACGCTGCCCAGCTGTCTGCGGCTCTGAGTGCCTGCGGACTCGACATGGGAGAACAGAATGCGGCACCGTTTGTCGAAACTGTTACCGATGCACCCGGACAGATCCTTCCGTACGGCTATGGATTGTGCAGGATGTGGGAATTCAATGAGCGTGTTCATAAATCGCTCGGCAGCGCTTTCGATGCCGAAGATTTCCATCGCCAGATTCTGACATACGGTGCCCGTCCGTTCGATCTTGTTGAAAGTGATCTGAAAAAGTATGTCGAAGGCAAAGGCGCCGAATTTGTGACGGACTTCAAATTGTTTGAAATGTCTGCCACCCGGAACATAAGAGGTGCGATTGTCGGATTTATCACCAGACATCTGATTCTGTTCATGATCGGTGCAGTTCTGCTTCTGATTCTTCTGCTCTGGCTGCTGTTCCTTCTGATCCGCGGCATCATCCGCCGCATCACCGGCAAAAAACCGCGTAAAAAGAAAAAAGGCAGTGAAGAAACGGTTTCCGCCGATGAAGCGCAGAACGGGGGACAGGAACAATGAGCAGGAAACGGAACAGGTTTTTCGCAAAGAGAAAAAGGCCCTTTCTCATGAGCGAAAAGGAAAAGAAAGACTATGTTACAAATTCCATTCTGAATACAATTGAAAAACAGAGGGAACACATTTACGGCATTGCGCCGAAAAAAACGGAAGAACCTGAAACAGATTCTCCCGGGACAGAAAATGAATGATGAAGGACAGACATCGTGCTGTCCTTTTTCTATTCCTGAGAAATGATTTCCCATCCGTACGGACTGTATCCGAGCAGGAAATCCTCGCTTTCACAGCTGCCGGCTGTAATGTATTCTGCCGCAAACACAGCCAGGCTCTGATATCCGGGAACGGAAAGCTGACGTACGGCTTCATCGCCCTTGTAACGGATCTGCTGCAGCCTGATACCGGCGCGTGAAGCGAATGAACATTTGATCAGTACTGACATTTCCTGCTGTTCTTCCCGGCTGTATAAGGCAGAGACACCGGGTACAGACATGACATCCGGCTGCTGTCTGCCCAGCAGGTATTCTTCGAGGGTGAGGCCTTCGGCCATGATAAAGCCGGCTTCTGCGGGATCGCCGATAAAGCGGACATGCCACGGTTCATAGCCGTAGCCGGTAATATGTTCTTTTCCTTCCGGATAGCGCAGGATGAATCCGTGACCCGCAAGGCAGGCGTGGATCACTACCCACAGTTCCGGATGTTTCAGCAGTTCGGCATTGCTCATGACATTCTGACCGTCGATGATCGGATACAGATCAACTGCCAGTCCGGTCTGGTGTTCGGAATAGCCGGCAGGGGCAACGGTTTTTGCGGCATAGCCTGCTCCGAATTCTTTTGTAAAGTCATCCATGATCTGCTGCTGCAGTTCCATGCTGCGAAGGCCGGAGTCGGCATCGATCTCGATGCCTTTTTCTTTCAGTTCCTTTTTCAGTTCCGTATAGGCATGAAATGTGCGGCTTTCGATTTCGACTTCCTCACCGGCAGTATTGATGAAACGGTCTGTTTTCAGATCTTCATACCAGTCTTCCGGCATGGCATGGAGCTGATTGACCAGTACCAGATAATCCATATTCATTGATCCTTTCTGTTTCCATCATAATTCATCATGAAAACTCTTTGGAAGTTTTTTGGGCATATCAATCGTGAGAAAGGGCGGGTATGTTCAGAGTATGAAGAGACCTTTACAAAGCCTTTCTGTACATATTGACCGTTCCGCGAGGAACGGAAGTACATTTGAAGTGCCTATGAAATCAGTCAAGGAAATCTGCAGTCTGGCAGGCGTAACCAGAAAGACACTGTTTTACTATGACCGCATCGGTCTTCTGAAACCGACCGTCAGAGTCGGGACACAGGCGCATAAGTACTACGACGAGGAAGCTGTTGAAACACTGCAGAAGATCCGTCTGTACAAGGAATGCGGACTGAAGATCTCCGAAATCCGTACCATGCTTACCGATACCGGCACACCGGAAAAGACCGTCCTGGAATACGGCATCCGCAGGCTGCGGAATACCAGGACGGAGATCGATGAAAGAATCTTTCTGGTCAGGCTGCTGCAGCTGACCGGTGTTTCTTCCCGCATGATCCGCATCCTTTCCGCGTTCTCATCGGCTGAGATCTGCCGCATCGGCAGGGCGGTTCTGAATGAAACGAATCTGGCACAGGAGATGAAGGACTGGCTGCTGCAGTGGCCGGATAAAAAAGAGCTGGCACGGCTGCTGTACATGGAACAGACAGTGCCGCCGCAGTACCGGAACCGTCTGAAACTTGCACGTATTCTGAGTGCGGAAAATGAAGAATTCAGTGCTGAAGACCGGGCAAGGATCACATCAGTGCTGCAGAAGGAAAACGAAAGATATCAGCTGAATGAAAGGGAAGCGGATGCAGTCCGGCAGCCGCTCGGGATCCTGTCAATGCTGACAAAGGAACCGGCTGACAGTGAGGCAGCACAGCTGCAGGCAGAACGGATCGCAGTGCTGCTGTCGGAGCAGGGCAGGGAAGAGGCGCTGGACAGAATCATTGCACTGCTTTGTGCCGACCGGAAGGAAACCGGAATATCTTCCTATGCAGAAGCCGTTCTCTGGATTTTCTGGCTGAAACATGCATTCGCAAAAACGGAGGGATCATATGAGTGAGTATCTGAAGAATGTAGAAACTGCCGAAGCGCAGGTCAGAGCCGCAAAGAAACAGCTGAGCAGTGCCGAAAGGGCGAAGAAGGCAGAAATCAAGGCTGCTGAAAAACGCCTGCAGGCAGCCGAAGAAATGCTCAGCCGGCCGCAGAAGTCATTTGCCGGCATCAGTCTGTATCCTGATCATCTGGAATATCAGAATCAGCGCTTTCCGCTGGAAGAAAACATCCGCACCGATATCCGCATTGACGATAAGGTTTCACTGACTGTCAGCACCGGGGATACTTCCTTCACGGCTGTCAGTGACGCAAAGAATGAGACCAGGGCCCGGGAATTCGCAGCGGATATTCAGACTGCCGCCGCAAATGCACGGTGGAACAAAGAAAGGGCAGAACGGGAAATCGCGGCTGCCCGGGAAGAACTGCAGAAAGCAGAAAGCGACAGGACGGAGATCGAGAGCTGCCGGGCGGTATTGAAAGAACGTCAGGACAATCTGGCATATCTGCATCAGTCCGCATCGCCGCATGAAGCAGCTGCACTCCATCAGCGCAACAAGAGCCGCAGAAAGAGGAATATCATTCTCGTGGCGGTGGCTGCACTGTTTGTTCTGGCAATGCTGTCATCGGTATTCGGGAAAAAGCCGCAGACTGAAACAGTCAGCACGCTGGCCGTACGAACTGAAGAAAAGAAAAAAGAAGAAGCCGTCAAAAGCGAACCGGCGGAAGAAATCAAGACAGAAGAACCGGCACCGGAGCCGGAAACTCCGGCTGAAGAAAGTGCTCCGGCTGACGGTATCCGTCCCGAATTCAGGGAGGCAATGGAAAGCTATGAGGCATTCTTTGATGAATATGTCGCATTCATAGAGGCTGCCGATGATGAAAACACATCAGCTGATTATCTGATGAAATACTATGACTATCTGGCAAAATATGCCGATGCCATGGAAAAGCTCGAAGCTGTTGATGAAAGTGAACTGAGTCCGCAGGAAGATATTCTCTACCTCGAAACCATGAACAGAATCAATGTCAAGCTGATGAAGGCTGCGCAGTAAAAAAGTCCGTATTCACACGAATACTGACTTTTTCTATGAAGAATACTTTTCAAATGCGTCGGCAAGCACCTTGCGGAAGTGCCGGCGCAGTGAATCCGGAGAGATGATCTCGATCACATCAAGAAACTGCTGTGCCAGGAAGACAGCACCGGCTTCCGTCGTCGTGCAGCGCACAAGACTGGTATCATCATTGCTTTCCTGCACGTTCATATCCGGTCCGAGAATGTCCCGCAGCTGCGGCAGGATCCGATCGGCACAGCGGAAGATGACCGATATGGTTTCACCGGCAAACATGAACAGCTTGTTTTCGGCATAGCGGTAGGCTTCCAGGTTTTCCGTCCGGCTCAGTCTGCGGACAGGTTCTTTCAGAATCACCGGATTCTTGATCTTGTCAATGCGGAAATGGGTAAAACCGGCATATTTGGGGCTTGTGGAAATCAGATAGGGCCGGGCATCCTGCCAGACAATATAGCGCGGTTCAATGATATACGGCTCCTTCCGGTAGATTTCCTTTCCTGCATCGTGATCATAGCGCAGATAGGAGAAGGACAGTTTCTTCCCGTCCCGGACGGCTTCGGAAATGATCTCGATATTGTACAGCAGAACCTTGTTCTGGGATTTCAGACGGTTCGGCAGATAGACAGAGGAACGGAATTCACTGCGCTGATCCTTCGGCAGCTCGGAAAGAAGCTTGCCGATCAGTTCCTCACTCTGTTTCTGGTTGATGATATGAGACGCATGAATGGCATTGCACAGCAGTAATATTTCGCCTTTCTCAAATTTTCTTGTCAGAAGATAGTAGCCTTTGCCGTTGTCGGAAGTGTCGGAGATCTCATAGCCTGCCTGACGCAGGATCTGGATATTGGAATAAACGGTCCGGCGCTCGATCGATGTTCCCAGACGCTGATCGATCCTTTCGATCAGATCATTGGCAGTCAGTATGTGATTCTCATCTGATTCTTCCTGCAGTATCTGCAGCAGGGTAAAGGAAATATGTTTTTTCTCAGCCATATTTCAAACCTCTCTGTATCTTCAGTGTAGCACAGCTGGCATGTTTTTTACCCCGCAGGCTGAGTGCTTCCTCAGCGGTATGAGGTACGGTACAATAGAAAAAAAGGGGAGCTTATGAACGTTACGGAGAAAAAACAGTATTGTCTGTCCGATGATGCATCGGGTTTTGTGAATCTGGCAGAAATGATTCCGGATATCATACCGGAGATCCGCTACTATACATCCTATAATTTTATCGGCGAAAGGATTCACGGCTATGAAGAGCCGATTGCACTGATGACAAAGGAAGCTGCCGCAGCTCTGAAAAATGTTTCGGATCAACTGATGAAACAGGGATACCGGCTGAAGGTCTGGGATGCCTACCGGCCGCAGAGTGCCGTGGATCACTTTGTCTCCTGGGCAGAAGCTGCCGAAGATATCCGCATGAAGGAATACTTTTATCCTGATCAGGACAAAAGCGGACTGTTCGCAAAAGGGTTCATTGCCGCACATTCCGGACACAGCCGCGGCAGCACGGCTGATCTGACGCTGTTTGATATGAGAACCGGCAGGGAAGCCGATATGGGCGGACCGTTTGACTGGTTCGGGGAACTGTCACATTCCGACTGTACGGACATTGCGCCTGAACAGTATCAGAACCGCATGATTCTGCAGACAGCAATGACAGAAGGGGGATTCATGCCGCTGAAAGAAGAATGGTGGCACTTTACCCTGAAAGACGAACCGTTTCCGGATACCTATTTCACCTTTCCGGTATCCGCAGCCTCTCTGAAAAAGGGATGATATTGCAGGCCTGCATGCAGAGCTGATATAAGGAATCATTCGCTGAAAATGCAGATCTGACCTATACCTTTGTAGAAGAGAATGCCGACGGAAGCGATTATTACCATGTGATCCCGCAGCCATTCTGATTCATCTCTGCATATCAAGCCGGAAAAATACGCCTGATGGCGTATTTTTTGTCAGGACAGTACGGTACTTTTGATTCAGGCAAAGGAGTACTGCCATGGTGAATCAGAAATACTATATTACAATTACCGGCATTGACCGCTACGGCGGTCATGAAATGTTCAGGACAGGAATGCAGGTGCGGCTGCGGAAAGAACATGACAACTGCTATGATGATGAAGCGATTGCTGTATTCGGAAAACAGGGATGCCGCTGCGGTTATGTTGCCAACTCCGTGCACACATGTGCAAGAGGAACGTTTTCTGCCGGCCGTCTCTATGATAAATTTGAAGAGGAACTGAATGCCCGCATTCTGTTTGTCATGCCGGATGCGGTCATCGCCGAAACAGAGGAAGGGTGATTACATTGCAGGATCTGTTCATACGCGGTCTGGAAATTGACTGGGGTAAAATTGAGGCAGACAGCTATCTGCGGCATATCGGGTCCCTGCAGAATCTGCAGGAACTGTCTTTTTCCTGTCCGGTGACTTTCTTTGCGGGTGAGAACGGGTCCGGCAAGTCCACGCTCCTGGAAGGTCTTGCGGCAGCAGCAGGTTTCAATCCCGAAGGCGGCACCCGCAATTATGCCTTCAGCACCCGTGATACCCATTCCGAGCTGTATCGGGCGATGCGTTTTGTCAGAGGCATCCGCCGGCTTTCCTACGGTTATTTTCTGCGGGCGGAAAGCTTCTATAATGTTGCGACAAAGGAAGAAGAATACAGCCGGTACGGAGGAACGCCTGCCCGTTTTCATGAAAAATCACATGGTGAAAGCTTCCTGGCTCTGGCCCGGGACAGCTTTGGCAAAGACGGACTGTATCTGCTGGATGAACCGGAAGCGGCACTGTCTGCCCAGGGACAGCTCAGTCTGCTGCTGCGCATACATGACTGTGCAGAAGAAGGAGCCCAGTTTGTCATCGCCACCCATTCACCGATCCTGCTGTCACTGCCGGGTGCACAGATTCTGAATTTCACAAAAGAGGGAATCGCACCCTGTGCATATGAGGAAACGGAGAGTTTCCGCATTTACGGAATGTTTCTGAAAAACCGGGAACAGTTCCTGAAATACCTGTTTGAAGAAGAACAGAATTGAAGAAATGTCGTTTTTCAGGCGACCGGAAGGTCCCGGCGTTTTTGTATTCTTTTCCTGAAAAAGGAGGTACCGGATATGTTGGGTGCATTGATTGGAGATATGATCGGATCACCGTATGAATTTGACCGCGGTGACAAGACAAAGAATTTTCCGCTGTTCCGGGCAGACTCACAGTTTACCGATGACAGCGTCATGAGCATTGCTGTTGCGGAGGCACTTCTGCAGTGCGGCAGTGATGCGGATGATGAAACGGTTCTGAAGGCATGCACGGAATGCATGCAGAAATGGGGAAGACGGTATCCCGATGCCGGTTACGGGGCAAGGTTTATTCACTGGATCTTCGCAGATGATCCGAAACCCTACGGAAGTTTCGGCAACGGCAGCGCCATGCGGGTGTCGGCTGCCGGATGGCTGTATGACAGCCTTGAGAAAACCAGGCATACTGCCGCTCTGACGGCGATGGTTTCCCATGATCATCCGGAAGGGATCAAGGGTGCAGAGGCAGCCGCTTCTGCCATCTGGCTGGCAAGAAACGGATACGGAAAGGAACAGATCCGGGAATATATCATCCGGGAATTCGGCTATGACCTTTCCCGTACCTGCGACGAGATCCGGCCCGGATATTACCACGTGGAGAGCTGTCAGGAAACCGTTCCGGAAGCACTGACTGCCTTCCTGGAGGGGAATGATTTTGAAGATGTGATCCGGACGGCCGTATCCCTTGGCGGTGACTGCGATACCCTGACCTGCATTGCCGGCGGTATGGCGGAAGCCTTTTACGGAATACCGGAAGACATCGCTGAGGAGGCAGAGAAACGGCTGCCGCAGGAAATGCTGAATATCCTCTTTCAGATACCGGGAAAGATACTATAATCAGATACACGGAGGTGCATGTCTATGTATATTCATGTCAATGATATCAATCTGTTTTTTGAACAGACCGGAACCGGTCAGCCGCTGATCATGGTGCACGGCAACGATGAAGACCATACGATCTTTGACGAAGCCGTTGAAGTGCTGAAGGACAGATATACATGCTATACACCGGATTCCCGCGGCCACGGCCGCAGTGAAAAGCCGGATGAACTGCATTATGAAGACATGGCAGACGACATTGTCGAAATGATCGAACATCTGGATCTGCATCATGTCATCTATTACGGATTCAGTGACGGCGGCATTATCGGGCTTTACGCTGCCGCAAAGTGCAGCCGCATCGAGAAACTGATCATTTCCGGCACCAATACCGAACCGCAGCAGGTGAAGCTGTGGATGCGCTGTCTGATCAGAGGAATGAATATCATCCATCCGGATCCGAAGCTCAGACTGATGCTGGAAGAACCGCATATCGATATGAAGATGCTGCACGGAATCAAGGCGGAAACACTGGTGCTGGCCGGTGCCGATGATGCCGTAAAGGAAGAAGATACACTGCGCATCGGTGCCAATATACCGTATGCGAAAACGATGATCCTGCCGGGTGAAAACCACGGCAGCTATATTGTTCATCAGACCAGGATTGCAGAACTGATCGACAGATTTGTAAACGGAGGCAAAGAATGAAAACCGCAAAGGAAATGCTTGAAAATATTGAAATGATGGAACAGTCCAGGACAAAACTGCTTGAGACGGCTTCGGAGCTGCGCAGAATGTACGGAGAAGGTGTCGAAAAGGATGCCTGCACTCTGGAAAATCTGGCTGCCCAGACAGAAAACCTGATCGAGCAGGGGTATGACCTGTATCATGACTGCCTGACCAGCGGTGAAGCGATCATTGCCGATTCCTTTGATGAGATCCGGGATGATCTGGACTTCATCATGGGCTGCGCCAGAGCCATTGCCTTCAGAAAGTACGGAGCCTGATGTATTACGATGCCTGCCGGGTTTACATCGACTGTGAAGTCAGATGGAAGCGCAGCGGCATGATCATTCCTGCCGCAGTATACTGGCCCGATCACACCGGCACTGTGATCCGCCATGAAGTCACGGCATATGAAGGCTGTACGGATACGGAAATACTGTCTGAGTGCGGCTTTACGGGAATCCTTCATATTGTTCATATCGGCGGGAAAAGGCGCCGTCTGTATTTTGAGAAAAGAACCGGCAGGTGGTTTGCGGAAATCCGGAAAAGAGCCTGAATATGTACAGCCGGAAACATATCGTGATCTAAAGTACAGACAGGAGAGCGATATGGTTTACAAGCATTACGTGGATGTACAGGCAGTGATGAAGAAGGACGGCAGTATTCAGCCGCTGGCAGTCTACTGGCCGAACGGGGACGGAATTCCCGTGTGTTTTGCCATTGAACGGATCCTGGATCAGAGCGCCGGTTCCCGGATTTCGGCTGCCGGTTCGGTCGGAAAACAGTATATCGTCATGATCAGAGGACAGAGACGGAAGCTGTATCTGGAAAAGAACCGCTGGTTCATTGAAAGCCTGAAAGGATGAACAACAGCCGGAAGTGCGGTATAATAGAACCACAGGAGAAAGAATATGCAGTGTAAGAAATGCGGAAAAAGTATACCTGACCGTGCCCTGAAATGCCCGTACTGTAATACGAAAACTTCCAGGGGTTGGAAAAACGAAGGGGAGAAGCTGATTGCTCCGATCACGAAGTTTTTCACCAATCCGTTTAAAAAGAAATAGTATGACGTTTTTGGGAAATACAGACAGCACTGTGTATTTCCTTTTTCTTACAGCAGATGTTCTGTTCACTGAACATTCTGCAGTAACGAGAGGAAGGATGAAGCAATGAATCGGAAGAAAAAAGGAATCAGAGTTGCCAGAGGGGAATCTGCTCTGGCTGCGATCCAGAAGGCGGTGCCGCACTGGATCCATGAAAAGATAGAAGACCCGTCTTCGGTGACGGGATTTATGTATTCCCGCAGCTGCACCTGTTCGGAATGCGGCTACGAAGCATCATTTGAAAAACCGAAATGCCCGCACTGCGGTGCCGATATGCAGTACATCAAGGGTCTGCAGTAGAAGGAGGACAGCCGATGCCGCTGAAACTGATCCGCAACGATATTACCAGAGTTGAATGCGATGCCATTGTCAATGCCGCCAATCATACCCTGCTGGGAGGCGGCGGGGTGGACGGAGCCATTCACCGGGCGGCAGGGAAGAAACTGCTGGAGGAATGCCGTACACTGAACGGCTGTGATACCGGTGAAGCCAAGATTACAAAAGGCTATGATCTGCCGTGCCGGTATGTGATTCATACCGTCGGACCGATTTACACAGACGGAAAACACGGGGAAGAGCAGCTGCTCAGAAACTGTTACCGGAATTCTCTGAAACTCGGTCTTGAACATCAATGCGAATCGATGGCCTTTCCGCTGATTTCGGCAGGAGCCTACGGCTATCCCCGGACGGAAGCACTGCGGATAGCCACCGATGAAATCACATCATTTCTGAGTGATCATGACATGATGGTATATCTGGTCATCTTTGACCAGAAGGCATTTCAGATCAGTTCCCATCTCTACAGCGACATTCAGGAATATATCGATCAGAATTATGCCGAAACCCACAGTGACAGTATCAGTGAACGGCGCCGGCGCCGGAACTACGCAAAAGAATTCATTTCCGGATCTTTCTTTGGCAGGAAAAAGACAGAAGAAAAGGAATGGGAGGAAAACGAGGCTGTTTTTCCGCCTCCCCTGTATTCGTCAGAATCTGTCGAAAGTCTGGAAGAGCGTCTGAAAGTGATCGATGAAAGCTTTTCGGAGATGCTGCTGAGAAAGATTGATGAATCCGGCATGAAGGACAGCGAATGCTATAAAAAGGCCAATATCGACCGCAAGCTGTTCTCCAAGATCAGATCCAATCCGTCCTACAAGCCCAGCAAGCCTACCGTTCTTGCCTTTGCGATAGCCCTGGAACTGCCGCTTCCGGAAACGGAAGAAATGCTGATGAAGGCAGGCTTTGCCCTGTCGCCTTCCAGCAAGGCAGATATCATCGTTGAGTATTTCATCAAAAACGGCAACTATGATATTTTTGATATCAACGACGCCCTGTTTGCCTTTGATCAGCCGACACTCGGTGTCTGATCAACTGTCGCCCTGCAGGCGACACAATCTCTTCCAATAAAACGTAAGATGTGACCGTACAGAAGATGTACGGTCACATTTTTCAGATAAAGGAGGAGTAATCAGATGAAAGAAAACAGAACAACGGAACTTGTATTCATTCTTGACCGCAGCGGCTCCATGGCCGGACTGGAAAGCGACACGATCGGCGGCTTCAATGCCATGCTGAAGAAGCAGCGGGCACAGGAAGGGGAGTGCCTGGTATCAACAGTCCTCTTTGATCATACCTTCAAGGTTCTTCATGACCGGCTCCCGCTTGCGGAGGTAAAGGATCTGACGGAAAAGGATTATGAAGTCGGCGGCACCACGGCGCTTCTCGATGCCATCGGCAGATCCATCCGCCATATCGGCAATATTCATAAATATGCCCGCAGGGAAGATGTTCCTGCACATACCATGTTTGTGATTACAACCGACGGCCTGGAGAATGCCTCCCGTCAGTACAGTGCCGACAGGGTCAGAAAGATGATCCGCCGTCAGGAAGAAAAATACGGGTGGGAGTTCCTCTTCATCGGTGCTAATATCGATGCCGTGGAAACAGCAGGAAATATAGGCATCCGCAGTGAGAACGCCGTCAATTATCATTCCGACTCAAGAGGAACGAAGGTCGTCTATGAATCTCTGGCAAAGGCTGTCGGCTTCATGCGCTCCAGCGGAAAAGTCAAGGCTGACTGGAGTCAGGAAATCTATGAGGACTACGAAAGCAGAAAGTAATCCGCAAAAAGACTCACATCAGTGAGTTTTTTTCTGTATCAGTTATCCGGATCCAAAAGGATGACCGTCTTTTTCTTCCAGGCAAACCACAGCAGCGATCCGTCTTCAACTTCCTCATCAGTCTCCAGTTTCAGAGGCTCAAAGCCGAGTTTTCCGATGATTTCGGCATTCAGAAGCCTTGCCGGTTCATCCTTCATGCTGTAGATATACGGTTCATCCTGTTTGTCCCGGCCGTAGCAGGCAATATCCGGATCCAGGGAAATCACCGAATACAGAGTGATCCTGCTCCGGTCTTTCTCACAGAAGGACTCCGATAGTTCCATCAGATTCGTGAAGATGCCGCGCTGCCGTTCATCTCTGGATGTGTAGGCATTGGTATAAATGAGCACTTCTTCATCATCCTTCAGCTCATGATCCTGCAGACAGATCTCATCAATGATGTACGATTCCCAGTAAAGCCAGTCGCTTTCTTCTTCAAAGGCATTCCGGATTTTCTGATTGTGCATCATTTTCGCCGGCAGATGGTAGAGAGCGAGATCGGCAATGATTTCCTTCTCATGATCAAAAGCCAGTCCGACCGCCAGAGAGACAGTTCTTTCATCGTCATTTCCGATATCAAGGATGCGCCTGCCTTCTGCATCCAGCCAGGGCAGGGAAAAGAGAACATAGATCAGAGCTTCCCTGACGGTAACGGAAAAGCGGAAGCGGGGATCATGATTCCGGTATTTCTGCAGCATTTCTTCGGCACTGAACGGAAACCATCCCGAAAGCAGGGAAAAGGATTCCCTCAGGTATGCTTCCGTAAAGGGATTCAGCGTGCTGTCGGACAGATTGATGCTGCGGGTAGCTTTTACAGGCTTGATCAGTTTCATTGCATTCCTCTTCTTTCATTGTACTCAAAACAGGGAAAACCGTAATGCAATTAACGAAACATAAAAGAAAAAGGACTGCATTTCTGCAGTCCCCGGTGAGACATTTCTCAGGCGAGATCTTCGCCGTTGCTTTCGCAGACCTTCTTGTACCAGAAGAAGGAATCCTTCTTGGAACGGGAGAAATCACCGGTGCCGTCGTCATGTCTGTTGACATAGACGAAGCCGTATCTCTTGGCATATTCGCCGGTGCTTGCGGATACAAGGTCGATCGGTCCCCATGTGGTATAGCCGATCAGCGGTGCGCCGTCATCGATGGCATCGCCCATGGCCTTGATATGCTCGCGGAAGTAGTCGATACGGTACGGATCATGAATGGAGCCGTCTTCTTCAACCTTGTCAAAGGCACCAAAGCCGTTCTCGACAACCATCAGCGGTGTATGCGGATAACGGGCAGCCAGCTTGTTCAGTGTCCATCTCAGGCCGGTCGGGTCGATCTGCCAGCCCCAGTCGGAAGCCTTCAGATACGGGTTCTTTGCGCCTAGTGACATATTGCCGGCTGTCGTTTCGGCATCCTTGGCAGTCGTGACACAGTTGGACATGTAATAGGAGAACGTGTACATGTCAACTTTGCCTTCCTTCAGAATTTCATCGTCGCCTTCAAGAATGAAGTCCGGAGTCACACCCTGATCCTTCCAGAGCTTCTTAACATAGCACGGATATTCGCCGCGGACATGGACATCGCCGCAGAGATCATTCTTCAGGGAATCCTCATACTGTGTCTGCAGCATGTCAGCCGGATTGCAGGTCAGCGGATAGAGGGTGATGTGGCAGATCATGCAGCCGACCATGAAGTCGGGATTGATCTCGTGAGCCAGCTTGACAGCCTTTGCGGAGGCGATGAATTCATGATGCAGAGCTGTCCACTTTTTCTGGGTATCGCTCTTGATGTCAGACAGCTTGATCGGCTTGGTCGCATTGATGTCTTCATCTTCCATCAGACCGAGGCTGTACATGTTGCTCATGCCGCCGGAAAGAGACATCAGCGGGGTGTTGATTTCATTGAATGTCAGCCAGTATTTGACCTTGTCCTTGTATCTGCGGAAGATCGTCTCGCAGTATTTTACGAAAAGGTCGACAGTCTTGCGGGAATAGAAGCCATGGTATTTTGTGACAATTGCCCACGGAATCTCATAGTGGCAGATCGTAACCAGCGGTTCGATATTGTATTTTCTGCACTCGTCAAAGACATTGTCATAGAACTTGAGACCGGCTTCATTCGGTTCCTCATCGTCGCCGTTCGGGAAGATTCTGCCCCAGTTGATCGACAGACGGAATACGTTCCAGCCCATCTCGGCAAACAGAGCGATATCCTCTTTGTAATGATGATAGAAGTCAATTGCCTCATGTGACGGATAGAATGCATTCGGATCCGTTACCGGCAGGAATGTACGCGGCGTATTGACATCGCCGCCCAGCAGCATATCCGGTACGGAAAGGCCTTTTCCGTCTTCCAGGTACGCGCCTTCACACTGGTTCGCCGCTACTGCGCCGCCCCATAAAAAACCTTTTGGAAAGCTCATAAATGATATTTCTCCTTTTCTGTTACTTCTATTGTATCGGAATCACGATCGGATTTGAATACATCCGGAAATGAAAAAAGGACATCCGGAGATGTCCTGATCAGTTGGATCTTTCTTCCAGTATGAAGCTTCCGAAACTGCCGGTGAACCGGCATGCATGCGATGTCCTTGTCAGGAACTGGATGCTGCCGTCTCCCATACGGTAGATCTGGCCGGTGAAACGGGCATCATAGGAATTGAGATTGAACCAGCCGCTGCTGTCTGTATCCAGTTCGAAGATGACTGTGAAGCCGTTGGTGCGGTCAGAGAAATGCGCGGTGTTTCTTGAAAGATAGCTGTCACCGATGCCGTTGATGCGGACAGTGGAGCGGGTGATGTCTGCCTGCCATCCGCAGCCTTCCAGTTCTGCTTCCAGCATGGTCCGCAGAGTTTCACGGATCGAAGTCAGTTCTTCCTCGCTGAGTTCCTCAGCATCGGTAATGCGCTGCGGACGGGGTCCGAGTTCATATTCCGTTTCCGTTGCCGAAAGAACGTAGCCGGCTTCCTTCAGCGCCTCTTCATCAGCCTGGACGGTAATGAAGATCGAATGGCCGTTGTATTCCTCGGCTCCGTAATGATAATCATAGGTGAAGCCGTATGCCTGAAGCTCATCGGGAATATTCAGTTCGATCACAGCCGCGTAGTCATTGCCGAGTGTCCAGTTTGCCGTGACATTGGCAAACGGATCCAGCGGCTGATATTCCTTCAGGCCGCTGACAGTGAAGGTCAGGACCAGATCGGAAAGATTGTAATTGGCACGCTCTGCCGCCTCTGTATCAAATGTACATGCATAGACGATGCGGTCACCGTTATGCAGTCCTTCTGTACGGTCAAAGCCGCAGTCGATGCTGTCATAGAGAATCTGCAGATCGGATACGCTGCGGTTCCGGGAGGAACGTGCCGTGATTTCCTGCTGCAGATTTTCCATTGCTTCTGCTTCCGGATGAAATTCATCCGTATTGACCGTTCCCTGACCGTCATATCCGCCGTACTGGGGCGGGGTGATCTCCGAAGTCAGAAGGTTCAGATCCTGTCCGTGGACAGTCTGATAGATATGAAAGCCGCCGATGCCTGTCGCCAGCATGATGGCGCACGCAAAAGTGATCCAGGCCGGCACCGGGATGCGCTTTTTCCGTTTCGGTTTTTCTGCCGGCAGATCCGCTTTCTTCTGAAAGGGAATCTCTGTCTCCGCCAGAACGTCTTTCTTTTCTTCTTCCATACCTAATTAATATATGGTAATTGACTTAAAGTCAATTGACTGAAAACACTTTTTGCATATGATGCATGAGCAGGGGAAATCATGATTGTCAGTGACAACTTCAAATTGCCCAAGACAACTTCAAATTGCCCAACTTGGACATAGTGAACTGCCCGCCGCTCAGGCATTGCCTTGAAGCGGGGGCTTCCTGCGAAGTG
>CAMNGB010000029.1 GCA_946537835.1 uncultured Erysipelotrichaceae bacterium | reverse complement strand
TGTAGCTTATACAATCCTTGTCTTCATTGACGGCAATATACAGGTCACATTTTTTGCAGCGGTATATACTCTTTGTATTCGGTGCAATCAGGGACACCCAGAACTGCCGGGAAAAGTTTTTTCTGTCATCTCTGTGGCATACCGGACATTCCGGATCAGCCGTATACCTTTACGACCTTTTCCAGAACCCAGTCAGCCATCTCTTCGTAAACTGCCCTGCACGCCTTTTCCTGCAGGATCTCATGGCGCATGCCGGGATAGACCCTGGAAGTAATGCTGCGGTAGCCGGCCTGTTCCAGACGCTTCATGCTGTCGGCAAGTCCCTTTTCACCGCCGGTGCAGGGATCATCCTCACCGGAGAAGAAACGGATCGGCAGATACGGATTGGCACAGCGGAAATTCTTCGGATCAGCCATTGTTTCCATACCCTCAAAGAGATCATAGTATCCCTGGGCGGTAAACGGGAAGCCGCAGGCATCGTCGGCGATATAGGCGTCAACGTTTTCTTCGTTGTAGCTCAGCCAGTCCAGCTTGGTGCGCGGATTCCTGATGCCGCTGTTGAATGATCCTGTTGCCAGGGCATCCAGCAGGGTCGAATGCGAACGGGCACCCCTGCTGCGCACTCTCTGGGCAGCAATTGTCTTTCCGAACCTGGCGCCGGGATTATAGTTCGGCGCTCCGCTCATGATCAGACCCTGGATCATGACATCGTGTTTCTGGATAAAGGTTCTTGCCAGCATTGTTCCCATCGAATGTCCGTAGCAGATGACCGGCACACCGGGGAATTCCTTCTTTGCCAGCAGGCAGATCTCCGTCAGCGAGGATGCCAGATGACGCCAGCCGTCATGCTCGCCGAAGAAGCCGTAGTCTTCCCTGGGCGAAGTGGCACCGTGACCGGGCAGGTCATAGGTGATCACGGCAATGCCGCGGGTGTTCATGTACTCAGCAAACTGCGCATAGCGTTCCTTGTGCTCTTCCATGCCGTGCACAACAAACATGACAGCCTTTGTTTCCCCTTCGGGACGGAAAATACACGTGGACAGTGTTTCGTTCTTCATTATGATTTTCACTCCTGTATTTACAGTATTCATTGTATCATTACAGATGCAGGACGGTGCATAAGAATGAAAACTTGCGGAATTATTGCCGAATACAATCCCTTTCACAACGGTCATCAGTACCAGATACAGAAAACCCGGGAACAGACCGGATGCGATCTGATCATTGCCGTAATGTCAGGAAACTTTGTCCAGCGCGGCGAGCCGGCGCTGGTTTCCAAGCGCATGCGGGCTGAGGCGGCTGTCAGAAACGGTGCCGACATTGTCATTGAGCTTCCTTATATCTATGCGACCCAGAGCGCTTCCCGCTTTGCCTTTGGCGGCGTAAGGCTGCTGAAGCTGGCAGGCGTGCAGTGGATCTCCTTCGGCAGCGAATGCGGCAATCTCGAAAATCTGCGGGATATTGCCGACACTCCCGTCAACCCCGATCACCTTCACGTTTCCATGGATACCGGCATGTCCTTTCCGAAGGCCTACAGCCTTCTGACATCGCAGATGCAGCCGAATGATATTCTTGCTGTTTCCTATCTTAAAGAACTGAAAGATTGTGATATCATACCTGTGGTCATTCCCCGCACGTCCAACTATCAGAGCACCGAACTGAGCGGACATGCCAGTGCCCTGGCGATCCGTACGGCTCTGAAGGACGGAAGGGATATCTCCGGAACAACGGTGATGCAGGAACAGCTGGAAAGCTGTTCAAAGGCATATATGGAGCAGCTGTATCCGTATCTGAGGACACTGCTGCTGACAACGCCGAAAGAAGCCCTGGCTGAGACATTCCTGTTTTCGGAAGGCATCGAAAGCCACCTGCAGAAAAACGCTGCCGGTGCGGCAGACTGGGAATCGTTCCTGAACAGCTGCACTTCCTACCGCTATACAGCCGGAAGGATCCGCCGCTGCTGTCTGCAGGCTGCCTGTCATATCACGAAACACGAAGTCTCGAGACTGCCGGAAATGGATACGCTGCATGTGCTTGCCTTCAATGAAAAAGGCCGTGAATGGCTTCATGACATGCGCAGGACCGGCGTCCGGGTTGCCAGCAAGTTTTCGGATATCCCCTATCCGTGGCGGCAGATGGAATACCGCACAACCCTGCTCTATGCCTCCCTCTTTCCGGAAGACGAGCGCAGGCGCATTCTTGATGAAGAAATCAGGGGTGCCCGATACATCAGAGAGGAAACAAAATGAACAGCAACAGCAAAAAAATAAGAATCATGGCCCTGACGGGATTTTTCATTGCCCTGCAGATCGTCATGACAGTGACCCAGATCGGCTATATTCCGATCGGTCCCATCAATGTTACGACCATGCATATTCCGGTCATTCTGGCAGGCATCTTTCTCGGTCCGAATTACGGCGCAGCCGTCGGTTTCGTCTTCGGTCTGACATCGATGCTGCGGGCAACCTTTGTGCCGGGCGTCACATCGTTTATCTTTTCGCCGTTTATTACCGTCGGCGGCATCTCCGGCAACTTCAGCAGTCTGATCATCGCCTTCGGGCCGCGCATTCTGCTCGGCTGGATGAGCGGAAAACTGTTCCGCGTACTGCGGAAAAACGGCATGAATGACCTTCTGGCCTGTGCTGTCAGTGCCGCTGCCTCAACCATCACCCATACCCTTCTGGTCATGGGCATGATCTGGCTGTTCTTCGGCGCATCCTATGCCCAGGCACTGGAAATTCCGGCCACGGCAGTCGGTTCCGTGATTCTCGGCGTCATCACCTCCAACGGTATTCTTGAAACGATTGCGGCTGCAATCATCGTTCCGGCTCTCGACAAGGCCCTGTGGCCGACGATCCGGCGCATGCGTCTCGGTGAGTAAAAACAAAATAAAACAGAAAAAAAACGGAAGGTCATCATGATCTTCCGTTTTCATCTGCCCAGATAATGCGGCAGTCATAATACTGTTCTTCAAATCCGATCAGGGAGATGATCCGTTCCCTGTCGATCGTTTCGGCAGCACCGGCAACGATCCAGCGCGATACATCATCCTCACGCCGGTAAAGAATGCCGGCAACGATGCCCCGGAAGTGTTCCACCGGTTCTTCCGGTCCGATGACATAGGCATCCTGGAATATTCCTTCCCGTCCTGCCAGTTCCCTGATATAGCCGAAATTGACGGGATACAGCACATCCGGCAGATGCGGATGAAAGCTGCCGTAAGGCCTGTCGACGATGACCGTGACGGTTTTCCCAAGCCATTCCTTCTGCATCAGATATTCCATCGGAACAAAACTGAGCCCGTCCCCTTCCGTGATTTCACCGGCTGTTTCAAATCCGCATTTTTCATAGAAGCCGCGGGCGGAAACGGCAGCGTTGAGACGGAGTCTCGGAAGGCTCATTTCCTTCGCCCTTGCAATCATGAAGTCCAGCAGCGATGCGGCGATCTTTTCATGCCGTGCTTCTTCCCGGACCGCCAGAAAGACAATGCGCAGGCTTTCCGCATCATGGATCAGCACGCCTTCCAGTGTTTCCCTGAATGCACCGAGAAAGGCAAAGCTGCCGGTATATTCCTGCAGAAAGGAAGAAATCTTTTCAGCTCCTTCCGCACTCCAGCTGCCCTGATCGCCGAACAGGACCTCACGGGCAAGAATGAGCGCATCACTGCGCTCATCATTGTTCAGATATCTGATTTCCATTACAGTTCCAGTTCCCTGTCATAGAAGGCAAATGCTTCGCCGATGACCTTCTTCATCAGGGTGTCATCCGTAAACACGGCTTCGACCGGGACATCCTTTGCCAGCGGCAGTGCCGTTTCCAGAATGCCGTCGAGAATGGCCTGATCCTGCACGTCGGCTTCAACTGCCAGGAAGAAGGACAGCTGTCCTGCCATCAGCTTCTGCTTCAGCCAGACGCGGCTGATGCGGCTGTCTTCAGCACAGTGATCATAGACGGCATTGACCATGCGGGTCGGATACACAGCCGGTTCGGAATATGTGGCATTGACAGGTGCCGTGCCGCCCGCCGGCATTGCCGGTGTCTGTACCGGCTTGATGCGGCCGGTCAGAATGCCGATCAGCTGCTTGGGAATGACGATGTTGTCACTGCCGGGATTGATCACAACGCCTTCTGCCTTGTTGTTGGGATCCTTCAGCATGTTGTCATAGTCGAGAATGGTTCTGATGATATTCTGTGTTTTCGGATCATTGTCTCCCGAAACCTTGAACTTTCCTGCTTCCTCAAGATCAGTGAAAGCCGGAAAGAAAACCTTGCCTTCATTGGTGTTGATCAGATAAAAGCGCACCTGGCTCGGTTTGATATTCGGAAGCCGTCCGTCCGGACCCGGTTTCAGTTCAACGTCAAAGCCGCACGGTGCCAGCAGCCTTGCCTTGCGCAGACCGTTCTGCAGAGCCTGCTGCTTCTCCGGCGAATTGCCGCTCTTCAGGTCTTCGATCGCACTCTTGAGGACCGGATTGGAAACCGGCGCAACCTTTACCTGCTGGTCAGCGTTATTCTGTACTTTCTTTTTCTTTTTTCCTTTAGCCATAGTTACCTCTTTGCCTGTCTCATTATATAGTTTCCCATCCGTTTGCACAAATGAATCTCTGCTATAATGGTTGACGGGAGTCATGTCATGAAAAAAATCGTATTCAATTCACCCGTCGTTCTGTCATTTGCCATTCTCAGCGCCCTGTCGCTGCTGCTGAACTATCTGACCGGCGGCTGGTCCAACATGTATCTGTTTTCCGTATACCGGGGATCATTCACCGATCCTCTGTTCTATGTGCGCCTGTTCTGCCATGTGCTGGGACATGCCAATATCAGCCACTATGCCAACAACATGGTGCTCTTCCTTCTGGTCGGTCCGCTGCTGGAAGAAAAATACGGCAGCCGCCAGCTGTTTTCAATCATCGCAGCCGTAGCTCTGATCACCGGCCTGGTGCATATCTTCCTGCCCGGCAATACTGCCCTGCTCGGTGCTTCCGGCGTTGTCTTTGCCTTCATCCTGCTGTCTTCCGTAACCGGCAGCGGCAGAGGCATTCCGCTGACCATGATCATCGTGGCTCTGATCTATATATCCCAGCAGGTCTACGAAGGCGTCACAAGCCTTGACAGCATTTCCCAGCTGACACACATCATCGGCGGCACGATCGGTGCCGTCTACGGCATGATGATCCGCGGCAAGGGACGCTGATATACAGAAGAACGGAAGTGTCTGCGGCGTATTCTGCGCCGCTTTTCATATCTCTTAACAATCACGGAAAACAGAAGTAAAATAATCCATGAACAATTTACAGTTTCTTCACTGATTGTTCACATTCACATTCTAAAATCACATTGTAAATCAAAGGAGGTTATGACATGTCTGAGTTTAATGAAAACAATTCTTACAACACTCAGTATGGAACACCGAATAGAGAAAACAGATCCCGTCCCATGCTGATGGTGCTGATCTGCGCCGTCACTTCACTGCTGGCAGGCGCACTGGGAGGCTGGCTTGCCGTCACAAGGCTCGGCAGTTCTTCCCCGGTCATTGTACAGTCCCAGGAAACCGGCACATCACCGGCAACCACCGTGCAGTCGCAGCAGACGAACAAGACCATATCAGAGGTTGCCGAAGCGATCTCCCCTTCCGTTGTTGAAATCTTCACGGAAGTCACGATGAACAGCTACGGCTTCTTCGGCGGAACCTATACGTCGCAGGCAGCCGGTTCCGGCGTCATTATCAGTGCCGACGGCTATATCATCACCAACAACCATGTTCTTGAAGATGCCAACTCAATTACCGTCAAGACATATGACGGAACCGAATATGAAGCAACGGTCATCGGTACCGACAGCAAATCCGATATCGGTGTCATCAAGATTGAAGCCGACAATCTGACCCCGGCCGTCATCGGTGATTCCTCACTGATCAAGGCCGGCGATACAGCCATCGTTGTCGGCAACCCGCTCGGTACGCTGGGCGGATCCATTACCCATGGCATCATCTCATCGGCAAGCCGTGAAATGATCATTTCCAACGAATCAATGGAACTGATCCAGACCGATGCGACCATCAACTCCGGCAACTCCGGCGGCGGTCTGTTTGACGGCAACGGCAATCTGATCGGCATTGTCAATGCCAAGGACTCCGGCACAACCAGTTCCGGTGCCCTGATCGAAGGCATCGGCTTTGCCATCCCGATCAACTATGCCATGGATGTTGCCAGCGAACTGATGACATACGGCAAGGTCACCAACCGGCCGATGCTCGGTGTCTATATCCAGACCCTCCAGCAGGATACGCAGAAATATAAAGCCGGCGTCTACATCCAGGATGTCATGACCGGCGGCGGTGCCGACAAGGCAGGACTGAAGGCTCTTGACCGCATCGTCTCCGTTGACGGCGAGAACATTGCCAGCTACTCCGATCTCTCCATTGTTCTGCGCGACAAGAAAGTCGGCGACAGCGTCAAGGTCGTTGTCGAACGTGACGGTGAGGAAATGAGTTTCGACGTCACCCTGACCGGCACGATTGATGACACAGAAAAAGGCTGATCATGATCCATCAGGCACAGTCTCCGGACTGTGTCTTTTTTAACTGAAAAGAGTCTGCATGATTGCAGACCCTTTTCAGTTAAAGCAGAACAATATTGACGGCTACCATTCCTGCAGCTGCTCGGAACGGTTTTTCTCGTCCAGGACAAAGAGGGCTTTTACTGCCGCATTATAATAATGTTCCTCCGACATCCACCATGTCGGAGATACAAATACACCTTCCGTTTCCGCAAGTGCATTCAGACTCCTGCCGATCTCTGTCATGGCAAGATCATTGATTGCCTTCTGCTGCGCATCATCCGGTTTTTTCAGACCATATGATGCAAAATCGATGGACAACAGTGATCTGCTGAATTCGTGGTACCGGTACAGGCCGATGCCGGAATCTGATGTCCGGCACTCAAGCCGGTATGATGTCAGGGAAGGATACTTCTGTTTTGCAATGCGGACTGTTTCTGCCGCCTTTTCGGCAATTGTTACGGCAAATTCATTGGCCGGAGCTGATCCGGATATTGCCGCAAACGCTTCATTGTCAGCGGCAGTGATACTGAGGTCGTCCGCAGATTCCCGGCATGCCTCATTGACATATGCAGGAATCCTGTCCGGTACAAGTGTGTATTTAAAGGTATGGGTATAGATATCTTCCCTGTCAAATCCTCTTCTTACATGCCGCCAGTCGGTTTCATATTTATGTTTTTTCTTTTCCTGAAACGGGATACCGGCCCGCTGCAGGGCGTTTCTGGTCCGCACGATCCTCTCTTCATATATCTGAAGCATGGCATTGCGGTCTTCGCCGTCAGTATAGATCAGCAGTTTTTTCTTCTGACCGATCTTTACCGTATATTCCAGCAGTTCTTCCAGTTCGCTCAGTTCATTTTTTGCATAGGCATCCCATGTCATTTCAATGGACCGGCCGCCGAGACAATCTACCCTCTGCATTTTGAACTACCTCCTCTTCTGTTCAGGCCGGAACGACGCTGATGATGTATTCCATATCTGCTTCCTGTCTGTCAGGAAGCTTTTCAATTCTGTATTTCTGTCCCTTCTCATCCAGCACGGCGCAGAAATGACACAGGGCAATGCCCATGTCCGTCTTCTGCATGTCCGGGCTTCCGGAGGCCTTTAATGACCGTTTCAGGAAGAAATGGAAACCGGCATCGTCATGAATGATGCGCCATGGCTGATGATTGACTGCCGAAGGTGCCAGCCGCACTGCCTCCACAGCATCGCAGTATGTTTCATGATCGAGGGCAATATTCCTGACGGAACGCTCGCTGTAGATCTCTTCCGTCTTCAGGCGTTCATCGGCCTTGACGCCTTTGCGCATCAGACTTTCGCGCAGACTCATTTTGTCAGCCGGAATGCCGATGGGAGTGACGGCGATCATCACTTCGTCATCCCTGATGCCGGCAGCCTTTTCAAAGGCGTCACGGTCCATGGTGCCGCCGATCCATACCGTTCCGACGCCGATGCCCGTAAGATACAGGATCAGATCCTCACCGGCATATCCGGCCGCAAGGTCGGCATTCTCTCCCTTTTTCGCACAGATTGCAAGATACTGAGATGCACCTCTGATGACCGGTGAAGAAAGATGCGAGGCACCTGCATTCAGAAGCCGGAAAGATACCCTGCCTCCGAACGGCTCGTGAATGGAAGCCACGCGGCGGCGGATACTGTCCAGCATTTCTTTGCCCAGCGGTTCGTTTTTGTATGTTCTGACACTTCTTCTTTCCTGTGCCAGCTGCAGAACGGTTTTCTTTTCTGTCATGATCTCTCCTTATCCGATCTCCCGGCGGTAACAGAGCAGATTTCCGTCTGTTCTGCTGAGGACAAATCCGCTGTGTTCCGCCAGCGAAACAGTTGCCTGCTGGCGGCGGTCGCATTCGATGATCAGCTTCCTGATTCCCTTTTCTGCCGCAAAGGATACTGCGGCCTGTGTCAGTTCCGACGCATATCCACGGTGCCAAACATCCTTTTTCAGGATCCATCCCAGTTCGTATCCGTTTTCGTCCCAGGGATGGAAGATCAGATGGCCGGCAAGGTTTCCGCTTTCCTTTTCCTGTATGGCATAGATGCGCGGCTGTCTGAGAAAGGCATTGGCATTCAGAAATTCCTCGATCTGATTATGGTCAAACGGTTCTTCGATCCAGCGCATGACCTCCGGATCGGACAGCCATGATTCACACGCTGCCGTATCGAAGCTGCAGAAGTGACGCACTGTCAGACGCTCTGTATCAAACAGTGTCTTCACTTCAGAAGTTCCTCGGGAACGGCATATGCCATGGCCTTGTATCCTTCTTCCGAAGGATGCAGATGGTCGCCGCTGTCATATTCGCTGCGGAAAGCGGCAGGATGTTCCGGATCCCTGACGGCCAGGTCGAAATCGACGCATCCGTCAAGAAGCTCGGTGGTTCTGAGCCAGTCATTGAACTCGTTCTTGAGATCTTCACGGAACGGTTCATAGGTGCGCCAGCCGTAAATCGGAATCAGAGTGCCGCCCCAGACCGACATGCCTCTGTCTCTTGCGACCTTAATATAGTAATCGGCAAAGCCCCTGCTCATGTCTTCAGCCGTGGGCAGATCACTCCAGGGACGGAAGATGTTCACATCGGTTCCGACCGGATGAATGATGTCATTGATGCCGTGCTGGATCAGCACCGTATCGGCGCCGGCCGTATTGATTTCCAGAGGGAAGCGGGTTTCGCCCTTGATGCCGTAGGCCTTGTAGGTGATGCAGTTGTATTCCCTCAGAATCCTGGTGCCGCTGACAGCCCGGCGGATGATCGAAACATCGTGCCAGCCGTTCTCCCGGCATCTTTTTGTCAGCCAGTCCGGCCAGGACTGGGCGGTAATGGAATCGCCGTAGCAGATCAGGGCATGATTCTTTTCTTCGGTCAGGATATCGACGGTATTGAGGAAATAAAACCAGTTGGTATGACGGGACAGATCATCATCAAAGTCTTCTTCGTACATCGCGTTTCCGTAGGCATAATAGCCGCGTGAGAGCGGTCCGGTGATCAGAACTCCCGAATTCATGTCGGTATAGTCTTCCAGATACAGGGAGACACTGATCCAGCTGCCGGCCGTGATGTCGGCATGAATGACATCGCTTTCGATTTCCTCTCCCGGCTGTATGGTCAGGGTTCTGTTTCCGTCCTTTGTGATATCAATGATGCTGCCGGTATCGACCGGGCGTCTTCCCCCGCCCCTGGCAAAGCAGGCCCGGAAGGAAACCGGATCGTTTCCGGTCAGATTGGAGAAACGGAAACGGAGGGCATTTCCGTCAAAGCACATGAACAGCGGATAGCGGAAGGTTACATCCTTCGTATAGCGCAGTTCGGTCTGTTCGCGGATCGATGTGGCATTGCCCCAGCAGGCAACCCATTTTGTATACTTACTTTCCATATTGTTTTCCTCAGCAGCATTCATTGTAACATCAGAAAGTAAAAAAAAGCGGTCATATTCCTCCGTAAGGAAAATACCGCTTCTGATTCAGTTTATCAGGCAATCACTTCGTCATCGGAAAGATCGCTGGTCTTGCCGGTAATGGCGCCCTTGCCGACGTTGCAGCAATGGTCACCCATACGTTCGAGTGTACCGAGGATGTCACTGAAGACGGATTCGGCAATCTGGGAATCGCATTCGCCGTTCTTCATGCGTTCAAAGTGGGCATGACGGAACTGGATTTCCATCCTGTCGAGTTCTGTTTCCATATCCTGCAGCCGCTTGTACTGGCCTTCATCACGGGTCATGAATACTTCCGCTGCCAGGTCAAACATGTCGACAAGCAGTGTGAACATGGCGTTGATATCCTTTTCTGCCTGTTCGGAGAATTTCTCCTTCCGTTCAAAGACCATCAGGAAGAATTCGCTGAGGTTGATATCCAGGTCACCGACACGCTCGAAGTTCTTGACGGCATCGAGCTGATAGCGGACATCGTCGGTATCGTCGCGGGTCAGGTTCGGCTTCTTGGAAAGACGGATCAGATAATCGGTGATCTTCTGATCGAAGCGGTTGGCAATGGCTTCCGTCTTGTCCAGTTCTTCCTTGCCCTCGGCATTGCCCTTGGCATTGAAGAAGTCCTGAGTATTCACAAGATTCATGCGGACAACGTCAACCAGCTTGAGAATGGCCTGACGGGAAGCATCAACGGCAGCCGAAGGCAGGACATTGGCAATCTCGCCGTCCATTTCTTCGATATCGACTTCGGCATTGCTCGGTTCCTCGCCGGGAATGATCTTTCTGGCCAGACCGACAAGCTGCTTCGTAAACGGCAGGAAGCACAGTGTCGTGACGGTCTTGAAGATGATATTGGCAACGGCGATCTGCATCATCGGATTGAGGCCGCCGAAGACATTCTGGATGAAGGCTGCGAACGGTCCCAGCAGCAGCATGCCGAAGATCGTCGAAATGACATTCAGGGTGGTGTGCAGGCAGGCTGTTCTCTTGCCGGCAGTCGTACCGCCGATGGCTGCCAGAATACCGGTCATTGTCGTACCGATATTGGCACCGAACATGAACGGCAGCGAAGCCGAGAAGGTAATGGCTCCTGCCTGATACAGCTTCTGGGCAACACCGATCGTGGCAGCCGAGGACTGTACCAGAGCCGTCAGGCCGACACCCGCCAGCATGGCAAGAAACGGATTTGTGCTCATGCTCAGGGCAAACGCCTCAAACTGCGGCAGTTCCTTCAGGGCAGCCAGGGCATCACCCATGCTGGACATGCCGAAGAAGATCAGACCGAAGCCGAGAATGACTTCACCCATGTATATTGTCTTCTGTTTCTTGAAGAAGCAGATCAGCAATGTTCCGGCAAAAATGATGAACATTGCGTATTTTTCAATGTTGATGGAAATCAGGAACGACGTGACGGTAGTACCGATGGTGGCACCCATGATGATGCCCGCGGCCTGTTCCAGAGTCATCAGTCCGGCTCTGACCAGGCCGATGGTAATTGCCGATGTGGCTGAGGACGACTGCATGATGATGGTAATGACGATACCAATCAGCAGTGCCGACAGCGGATTGGAAGTATAGCGGTTGATGTAGTCGCGAAGCTTGTCGCCGGCAACTGCTTTCAGACCGTTTCCCATGAACTTGATGCCGAACATGAACAATCCGAATCCGCCCAGGATCATCCCCCAGTTCAATGATGCGATTGACATTTCTTTCCTCCCTGTAATGCGCTGAAAAAACGCAGTCTTCCGGCTGCGCTAACCATTTTCAGTTTCCCCCATACACAGCCGGACAATTAAAAACTTGCATGAGTCTTACAAATTAAGACAGTCCGGATATTTCTATCGTGATGACGAACTGCCCCTGCCGGAATACCGAAGGCTGTTACTCCCCCATTACAGTTTAATGATAACATGTGCACTCATTTTTATGCATAAAAAATGGTTTTCTTTTCAGAAAGCCATTTCCATTTTTCTTACATTTTCCATGCAGTCATGGCGGACCGTGTCATGCCAGAGCGGTGTCAGGGAGACATAGCCTTCCGCCACGGCAAAGCTGTCGCCGTTTTCGGCATGCCGGGGATCCTGCGCTGCCGCTGTCGGCGTATCCATCGAAAGCACCAGGGTATTCTCATCAACGGTTTCCCTGGTGATTGGGCGCCGGTAATCCAGCGGTGTATCAAAGACACATGCCCGGAATCCCTTCAGTTCCTCAAACGGCAGATCGGGAACGTTGATATTGAGGGTGTAGTCAAGATTGCGGGGATCTGATACAAACTTCGGCAGGATCTGTTTCAGCACCGAAGCAGCACATTCATAATGAACCGGATTTCTGCCGCAAAGGGATACGGCTGCCGAAGGAACATGGCAGAGCGTCCCTTCCGAAGCAGCACCGACCGTTCCGGAATAAATGCAGTCGCTGCTCAGATTGCGGCCGTTGTTGATGCCGGAAACAACCAGGTCAAAGTCGGTGTCAAACAGACCGCACAGACCGTAATAGACACAGTCGGCCGGTGTTCCGTCAATGGCCCACGCCTCCGCAATGCCTGCCATCTCCTTCCGGTATGCCTTATTGGGCGTATGGAAATAGGTCACGGAGTGACTGTAGGCAGAGCGCTGCGAACTTGGCGCGGCAATATATACTTCGTGTTCGTCTTTCAGAGCGGCCGCAAGGATCTGCAGGCCTGCGGCTTCAATGCCGTCATCGTTGCTGATCAGAATTTTCATGGGTTGATTATAACACGCAGAGAAAAACACCGCATCTGCGGTGTTCAGCGGATATGGAACATATATTCGGCAACCAGCTTTTCGGTTCTGGCATCGCCGATCATCTTCTTCATGCTGTCAACGGCAGCACCGCCCTCACGGATCAGGCGCTGGGCATATTCGGCCGTAGCTGCCCTCTTCTCCAGCGGATCGCATTCCGGTGCCTTCCTGAGTTCCTGCAGATAGATGTCGATATAATCGCGGGCGAACTGTTCCAGTTCAGCTGTCTGCTTCTTTCCCATCTTGCAGATGGTGGAGGAAAGATGCCAGCTGTCATACCAGCGCGGTGCCGCCTTATAGTCTTCCAGATGGGCATATCTGTCCTTGAGGACATCAAAGGCGGAAAGATCCTCTTCATGCAGTGCCGATCTGTCCATTTCCATGATCACCGTATTGGTTTCACCGGCATGGATGGCATCGGAGCTCAGGAATGACAGATCCCTGTTCTCCGGTGAGAAAACGACTGTTTCCATCTTGATCAGTCCGAAAAAGCCGGTCATCTTCATGGCAAACAAATTGCCGGCTCCTTCCACTGCCCAGGCTTCGTTTTCGAATTTCACCACAAACCTGTTGATCGTCGCATAGGATCCGAGATCCCTTTTCTGCAGTCTGTATTCTTTCTGCAGAGCATCCATCAAATAATCTCTCAGCATATTCTCGCTCCTTTTCTATTCAGATCGTGATCCATCCGAAGGCACTCGCTACCGAGCTCAGAAAGATCAGAAGTATACAGATAACAGCCAGCCGGCGGATACAGAACTCATAGATCCGGCGGCGCCGGAACGGGGAAGAGCGTTCCACTTCCTCACATACCTTTTCCGTCGTAAGGATATTCAGGACAAAGAAACATGTGGCCAGAGCCGCGATCGGCATCATGACGGAATTGGTCAGAAAATCAAAGAAATCCAGCATCTGCATATTCAGCACGGTGAAGTCTTTCAGCGGTCCGTAGCCGAGGGCACTGAGCGTACCGATGACAGCCATGACTGCCGTCATGAACAGACAGCCGCCCTGCCGGCTCCATTTCCATTCATCCTGGAAGACGGAAATGCAAGCTTCCATCAGGGCGATGGAACTTGTCAGAGCCGCAAAGAACACCAGGAAGAAGAACAGTGCGCCGATCAGGTTGCAGAGACCTGTTGCCGCAAAGACTTTCGGCAGTGTGATGAACATCAGCGAAGGTCCGGCCTGCAGTGTTTCGGTGCTGCCGCTGCTGAAGGCAAAGACTGCCGGAATGATCATGAAGGCCGCCAGCAGTGCGATCACGGTATCGAAGATTTCCACCTGTCCGGTCGATGCGTCAATGTCGACATCATCCTTCAGATAGGAACCGTAAGTATACAGGATACCCATCGCAATCGAAAGCGAATAGAACATCTGCCCCATTGCGGCAACAACCGTCATGACGGAAAAGTGAGAGAAATCCGGCACCAGCATATATTTCACGCCGGCCAGTGCCCCTTCTCTTGTGACTGTATATATCGCCGTCACTACGGCAAGGATGACAAGCACCGGCATCATCAGCCGGGATGTGCCTTCCACCCCGTTTTCAACGCCGGCCAGAATGACGGCAAATGTAAATGCCGCAAATGCCGCAAACCAGATCAGACAGTCCGTTCCATCAGCGATAAACGAGCCGAAATATCCATCCTGGGCAAGCATCTGCCCGTTGCCTTTCAGATATTCCGAAAGATACTTCAGGACCCAGCCGCCGATCACGGAATAATACGGGACGATCAGCACCGGCACAATGGCATTGATCCAGCCGCCGGCCAGATACAATCTGCGTTTTGTATACATCCGGAATGCGGCGACCGGCGACTTTTTTGTCAGACGGCCGATCGCAGTTTCCGAAACGATCATCGTATAGCCGAAGGTCAGTGCCAGAATCAGATAGACCAGCAGAAAGATTCCGCCTCCGTATTTTGCCGTAAGATACGGAAACCGCCAGATATTGCCGAGTCCGACGGACGCTCCTGCTGCTGCCAGCACATAGCCGAGACGGCCGCTGAAACTGGCTCTCTCATTGTTTCGGTTCTGTTTCATAGCAATCCTTCTGCAGTTTCTGTTGCATTATGCGAATAACGGATGATCTGCTTCCTGTCATTTCAAACATTTAAAATTTTACCGTAGGTTTTAACCATCGTCAAACGTCTCATCTCAGGATCATGTGCGGCAAATTGCTGTTGCAAATCCTGATGCAAACCCGTATAATAAATGAGCACTGAAAAAATACGGTTCCTTAGCCAAGCGGTAAGGCATCAGACTGCAACTCTGTGATCGCCGGTTCGATTCCGGCAGGAACCTCCATTTTTTTTGGGGATGTGGCGGAATCGGCAGACGCAACGGACTTAAAATCCGTTGGTGGTAACACCGTACGGGTTCAAGTCCCGTCATCCCCACGACCCAAAAAAATGCCATACGTTGCCTGTATGGCAGTGTCATCCTGAAAAGTCCCGCAAGGGACTTTTTTCATCCCCGATCACCCTGCCTGATATCTCCTCCATAGACGATGGCCTCCATGAAAAAAGCTCCGCATGGGAGCTGATTGATTATTTGCCGGTACTGAAATGGGTGCCGATATGCTTTTCCGTTTCCGGCAGGCCGTATGTTTCCTTTCCGAGGGCAATGCTCTTCATCAGGAATGTCATATTGCGGGCAAGCGTGCGCATGGTCTGCAGACCTTCCAGATCCTTTTCGACATCTTCTGCCGTGAATCCGTGCACCATGTTCCAGTAATGGCTGGATGCCACCGGCATTTCCGAAATCGTAAAGTATTTGTTCAGAATATCGAAGGTTGCCGTATTGCCTCCCCTGCGGCAGGAAACAACGGAAGCACCGACCTTCATACGCTTGGAGAACGAGGTGCTGTAGAACAGCCTGTCAAGGAATGACAGCAGCGTGCCGTTGGCCGAGCCGTAATAGACCGGAGAACCGACGACAAGACCGTCTGCCTCTTCGAATTTCGCCGCTGCTTCATTGACAGCATCATTGAATACACATTTTCCGGTTTTGGAACAGGAATTGCAGGCAATGCAGCCGCGGATATCCTGATTCCCGATATTCAGAACCGTTGTTTCGATTCCTTCCTTCTCAAATACAGAGACCATCTCCTGCAGGGCTCTGCCGATGCAGCCGTTCGGATGCGGACTGCCGTTGACAAGCAAAACTTTCATTTCAAACTCCTCCATCTGGTTTATTATAAAATATGTAAACTTCCGAATAAAGCGAAGTACAGTTGACGGAGAGAACAGATATTATGGGAAAGTGGTTTGCAGACAATGCCGTCATACGCGGCGATATACGGTTCGGGGAAGACTGTTCGGTCTTCTTTCATACCGTCATCCGCTCGGAATATGAACCGTTCGTGATCGGCAGCCGCACAAATATCCAGGACAACTGCACCGTCCACGGCGATCCCGGCTTTCCGGTATCAATCGGCAGTGATGTGACGATCGGCCATAACTGCATCATTCACGGCTGCACCATCGGTGACTGCACCCTGATCGGCATGGGATCGATCATCATGAACGGTGCCGTGATCGGCAGAAACTGTATCATCGGTGCCGGCAGCCTGGTCACGGAACATACCGTCATCCCCGATGACAGTGTAGCCTTCGGCCGGCCGGCGAAAGTCATCCGCAGGATCAGCGAAGAAGAAAAAAAGAGGAATGTCCTGACCGCCAAGCATTACATTGAAATCAGCAGATCGTATCAAAAAAGCTCCGAATCATAATGTTCGGAGCTTTGCCTGTTTTCAGACTGATCAGTCGATCTTGACCTTGTTCCAGAGATCGCTCAGCTTCTGGACAAGAACATCATTATAGCGGAAGACTTCATCCTTGTCATAGCCGGAACGCGGCAGATAGGCATTGATGCCGTCATAGTCGCCGGTGGCGATATCATTCTTGACCTGCAGGTTGCTGGATGTGTAGCCGACCGTGATGGAGTTGTCATAGGCAGCCTCATATTCGAGGTTGTAGTTGATGAAGGCATTGGCAAGAGCCGGGCAGCCGGCATTCTTCGGAATGACCATGCCGTCGCTCCAGATGTTGGTGCCTTCCTTCGGCTCAAAGTAAGCCATGTCTTCATTGATGGAAAGAATATATGCGGCATCGCCGGAATAGACAACGGCGATATCCTTGGCATCATTGGCATTCGGATATGCCATGGCATCGATGACTTCGTCGGTCACATAGGCCGGATGAACCGTGTCATGAACCTTCTTGAGCCAGTCATAGGCAGCCTGGATCTCTTCATCCTTGTCGGTATTCATGGAATAGCCGAGGGCCTTGAAGGCAACCATGAAGGAGTCTCTCTGGCTGTCATACATGAAGACCTTGTCCTTCAGCTTTTCTTCGAGCAGGATGTTCCAGCCCTTTTCTTCCAGTTCAGCTTCGGAGATGTTGTTCTTGTTGTAGACAAAGCCGACGGATCCGCGGAAATACGGAACGGAATATGCCAGATCAGGATCATAGACCTTCTGCATTTCAACCACTTCCGGATCAAGATTGCCGATGTTTGTCAGGGCATCCTTATCCAGGGGCTGCAGGAGGTCTTCCTTGAGAAGACGTTCGATCATGTAGTCGGACGGTACGAGAACATCATAGGAACTGCCGCCGAGAAGTCTTGTATACATGTTCTCATTGGAATCGAACATGTCATAGTTGACCTTGGCATTATATGCCTTTTCGAAATTCGCGATGACATCTTCGCCGACATACTCACCCCAGTTGTAGACGTTGATGGTGCTGCATCCGAATTCTTCCTGGGCATCTACGGACTCAGCTGCTCCCTGGGAGCCGGAGCTTCCGCAGCCGGCCAGTGAAATGGCAGCTGCTGCCGCAACAGCGGACTTCAGAATCTTTTCAGTTTTCATTTTTCTTCAGTTTCCTTTCCCTGATCATTGGTATGACATTGACAAGAATCAATACGATGGTAATGACGTAGACGATAATTGCCGACAAGGCATTGATGGTCGGATTCACGCGCTTGACGTTGGCGTAGACATAGATCGAAATGTTGTTGACGCCGGGTCCGGTCGTGAACAGTGATATCACGAAGTCATCGAATGACATCGAGAAGGCAATCAGTGCCCCGGAGATGATACCGGGCATGATCTGCGGAATAATGACTTTCCATAAAGCCTGCATCGGCGTGCAGCCAAGGTCCAGAGCCGCTTCCGCAAGGTTGGGATCCAGGGTCCTGAGCTTCGGCATGACCGAGAGGATCACATAGGGAATGCAGAATGCGATATGCGCCAGCACCATGGTCGTAAAGCCGGTCTTGATGCGCAGGCTGGTAAAGAACAGCATGAAGCCGATGGCAGTAACGATATCGGGATTCAGCATCGGCAGGTTGTTGACCTGATTGATTGCTTCCCTGAGCGCCTTGTTGCTCTTGGAAAGACCGATGGCTGTCACCGTGCCGACAACGGTCGAAACCGCCGTGGCAATGACTGCACAGGCAACCGTATACCAGATCGATTCCATGATCGTCCGGTTGGCAAACATCTTCTCATACCACTGCAGCGAGAAGCCGGTAAAGGATGAGAGAGACTTTGAACTGTTGAAGCTGAAGATGACAACGTAGATGATCGGCAGATAGAAGAATGCCATCACCAGGAAGAGAAACAGTTTTTCATGTACCTTGGTCTTCTGTTCCATCAGTCATCCTCCTGGGCCGTATAGCGGTCGAGACGTCTTGTGACATACATCGAGATCAGGATGATCACGGCCATGATCAGGCTGATCGCCGAACCGAAGTTCCAGTCACCGGTAGAGATAAAGT
>CAMNGB010000028.1 GCA_946537835.1 uncultured Erysipelotrichaceae bacterium | reverse complement strand
AGCTCACCAAGATCAGCGGCGGCGAAGGTGTCAATGTCGCAGATTATTCCGAAGAAGCACTTGCCAGGATTTTTGACTTATATCTGGAGATGTACGGCGAAATCGGGGCACTTCCGTACCTGGCAGGCTGGGGAGTAACAACCGGCGATTATTATCTGATGCTCAGGAGCCAGTACTGGGTCAATACACCGTATTGCGATGCCAGCATGGGATGGAGACTTGCCCATCTCGTCTATCAGCGGAATCATTGATCTGCTGTTTGCAGAGACGGAACAGCTTATAAATAATGAGTCTGTAGGGCAACAGAGCGGAAAAAGGAGAAAAATACGATGAAATCATATGAACTGAAAGATGACCTGATGGAAGATGTAACCGGCGGCTATAATGTGGATGATCTGACACCGGAAGAACTTGCGGAACTGCAGAGACTGGGCGGCATGCTGGTGGAACTGCAGATCATGAAAAAGAACAATGATCCCGGTTTCAGCCATGAAAGATACATGGAATTAGTGAACCAGATCAGCGCGCTGGATAGGTCATACAAACAGAAATACGGATACTGAGAAATCACTCAGGCAGAACCTCTGCATGCCGGGACACCGGGCAGAGGTTCTTTTTTGATATCTGTCTGCCGATGAGTACAGTGACTTCTTCAATATTCTTCTGTTTTTGTTTATGGTTTATGACAGTTCATATTAGAATGTACTTGCAGGAAATTACTATATCAGAGGCAGTTTATGAATGATGTTTACAATAAGGCAAGGCGTGAAGGCACAAAGGCATTCCGCCAGGCTGTTCTGGAAGGAAAGTATCCGTATATTGCGGCATTGGATGAAATCATTGATACCCGGTCAATGCACACATCTCCTGCTTTTGTTTCGGTCATTCCGCTCAGTCAGGTGTGCGGCACAAAAACGGCTGCCAGGAAGAATGCATTTGCATGCAATTTCATGCCGCTGATGGAAAACGGCACGGAATTTGCGGCAAAGTGGACCGCCCTGTACAATCATCAGACCGAAGAGGGAGTCGATGATCCGATTCTGCTGTATGAGTACAGGCACAGATTCTATGTGCAGGAAGGAAACAAAAGAGTATCTGTTTTCCGCTTTCTGGAAATGCCGACGGTGCAGGCGGAAATCAGGCGCATCATTCCGGAAGAGGAAGATGAGGCCTATACGGAATTTCTGACCTTTTACAAAAATGCTCCGCTGTATGAACCGTTCTTTCAGGAAGCGGGCAGATACCGTCAGCTGGTGAAACTGACGGGAAGGAAATGGGGCGAGAAATGGGATGAAGATGCTGTATCTGCATTCCGCTCCCGCTGGTATCGTTTTGCGGCAGCTTTCAGGACGGAGGATACTTCCGATGAAGAACTGTCGGAAGCCTTTCTGCTGTATGTTTCCGTTTACGGATATGACAGACTTCGCACCGATCCGGAAACAGCAATCAGAAAGAATATTTACCTGTTGAAGAAGGAACTGAAGGCAAGGAAGAATTCCGGCGAAGTTTCCCTTGTGGAAACACCGCCGGAAGAAGAGGAGAATGTACTGAAAAAGGTACTGCCGGTCATTCCGGCAGGAAAGCCGGCAACGCTGACTGCTGCCTTCATTTATGATGCTGCAGTTACGGAATCATCGGAAGTCTTTGAACATGAAACCGGACGGATCATTCTCGAGCACGATTCCCGCAGCGCCGTGAAGACGCTGAAGTATGAAGGCTGCAGGACATCCGAAGATGCCGAAAGAGCACTGGCAGATGCGTCCGAAAAGGCGGATGTGATATTCATGACAGCACCGCAGTATGCCGAAGAAATACTGCACAGTGCCTTGCTGCATCCGGAAATCAAATATCTGTGCCGGACCCTGAACCGGAAGGTCAGCACTGTCCGGTCCTATGATCTGAAGATGTATGAAGTCAGGTTCCTGATGGGAATTCTGGCGGCATTGCTGAGTGACAACCACATGGCTGCCTATATTGCCGATGTGCCTGTGTACGGAGCCCTCAGCGAAATCAATGCCTTTGCCGTCGGTGCTGCCATGATCGATCCGGAATTCCGCATCTATCTGGACTGGAGTTCGGTGCTTGACAGCAGCTGGAAAGAACAGATGTCAAAGCTCGGCATCCGGACATTCTGTGTTGCCGATACGATTGCCCGCGAGTCAACGGAATACGGACTGTTCAGTCTGGAAGAAGACGGCAGTGTCCGCAATATCGCAGCCCCCGTGATCCGCTGGGGTGAATATTATAAGATTATTGTCCGTCTGATCCGGGAGGGCAGCTGGAACCGTCAGTCTGCCGGCAAGTTCATCAACTACTGGTGGGGCATGAACAGCGGTGTTCTGGACATCAGAATTACCGGAAGACTGCCGTATCAGTCAGCCAAGATGATCTCGCTGGTCAGAAGAGGACTGATCGACGGAAGAGTAGAGCCTTTCGGAGGCGAACTGCACTCTCAGGAAAGAATTGTACAGAGCGAGGGAAGAATGCGTCCGGAAGACATCATTGCCATGGACTGGCTGTGCGACAATATTATCGGTACGATTCCGCCGTATCATTCTCTGAAGCAGGAGGCCAGAGATCTTGCCGAAACGGAAGGTGTGTCCAAAGTCCGCCCGAAGGGTGAAGAATCATGAAACTGCTTGTGCTTGCCGACCGTGAGGAAATGAGCCTGTGGGATTATTACCGGCCGGCAAAGACAGAAGGAGTGGATCTGATCATCTCCTGCGGCGATCTTGATCCTGACTATCTCGAGTTTCTGGTGACAGTCGTCAATACTCCGCTTGTCTATGTGCGCGGCAACCATGACGGCAGATATGACACGAAGGAACCGCTCGGCTGTGACGATATCGATGACAGGATATATAACTTTCACGGACTGCGCATTCTCGGACTTGGCGGATCATACCGATACCGGCCGGGAAATGACATGTATACGGAAAAGGAAATGCAGAAGCGCATCCGGAAGCTCAGGGGGCTGCTGCAGTTTACCGGCGGCTTCGACATTCTCGTGACACATGCACCATGTGAAGGATACGGAGATCTGGAAGATCTTCCTCATAAAGGCTTCTCTGCTTTCAATGATCTGCTGGAACAGTACCGGCCAAAATACATGTTCCACGGACATGTGCATGAAGAATACGGAGACTTTCAGAGGGAGATCGTTCATCCCTGCGGCACCAGAATCATCAATGCCTGCGGGTCAGTCACGATTGATATCGATGCCGGTGAATATCCGGAAGAAGGAAAAACCGGCAGTTTCTTCTATGACTGGTTTATCCTGAACAGAAAACAGAAGCGGTAATACGACAAAAGGGACCGATTGGCAGGTTCCTTTTCTGATACCGGACGGATATTTGTTCAAAACAGCAGTATAATGTTCCCTGCGACTGCAAGGAGATTTACAAAATGCACAATACTACAGTTAAGACACTAAACAGATTTGCCCTTTCCCTGCTGACGGCCGCTGCACTCTGCGGCTGTGCAGGCACTGCCGGACCGGCCCAGGTAACAGCCGACAACTGGCAGGATTATTTTGAACTTCAGTATGTTCCGGTCACTGTGACAACTGACAAGTATACCGGTGTTGCGGAAAGCGATATCGGCATGGAATACACCCCGGCATACAATCTGGTGATCCGCCTGAAGGATGAATACCGGGGAAAGCTGGATGACAGCCGGAAGTCCAAGGTCAAGTTCTACTGCGAACTGGAAACCGTTGATGTAAGTGCGTCTCTGAAAGACGGCACGGTTGAGTTCGGAGATGTCATGGATCCGTCAGCCTGGGAGTCTCACGGTTATGCGGCCCGGACAAAGGAGAATGTTGAAAACGGCACTCTGGGTGCGGAAGGATATGTTCTGGCAGACGACGGCACGCCCGTGCATACGGAAACTGTCGGCTATGTCTACATGGACAACGGCAGTATCACTGAAGGCTACACAATACGTCCTCTGAAGCTGTACCACGATCTGGTGCCGGCCGAAGACGGAGGAAAGTATATTGTCATCAGCGACGAATCCGTATTCGCAGCCCAGAAGGACAGGAAAATCACCTGGATGACAATGGAAGGTATCCTTTATCTGAAATAGTCTCCACCGCAGCATGAAAGTGATCATGCTGTTTTTTTTACTTTTGCCATTCAGGCATTTTGTATTTTGAAAAAAAAGGATACACTATAAATATGAATAATGAGAACCTTTACAAGGAAATAGATGAAGCAGTCAATGCGGCCAATGATGCCCTGTATCACCTCGGAAACGCCGAAGAGGTCCTGAAGTCTGCCCGCAACTGGGGTATTGCCGATCTTCTCGGCGGTCAGATGATCATTTCGGCTGTCAAGTCCGGCAAAATGCAGCAGGCTGAAGTTGAAATGGAAGCAGCCGGAAAATCGCTCCGCAAGCTGAACCGTGAGCTCGGCGATGTCGGAGAGTTCCGTACAATCGGAGGAGATTTCACGACGCTGCTCGGCACCATTGACATCTTTCTGGACAATCCCATTTCGGATCTGATGACTCAGTCCCGTATCAACCAGTCACTGAAGGAAGTGCAGCATGCCATTGCCCAGGTTGAAGGTGTGCTTGATGCGCTGGATGAGATTGCTGCAGAAAGGGGATAAATGTGAAAACAGGGGTAATTGATGTAGGCGGAGGACTGCGCGGTGCCTATGGTGCCGGCGTTTTTGACTTCTGCATGGATCTGAATATCAGCTTTGATTACTGTGTCGGCGTATCGGCCGGAAGTGCCAATGTCATTTCCTACCTGGCCGGCCAGAAAGGCAGAAACCACACGTTCTATACGGATTTTTCCTTCCGTAGGGAATACATGAGTCTGCATAATTATCTGAAGGATCATAATTATGTGGATCTCGAATATATTTTCGGGGAACTGTCGAATTCGGACGGAGAATTTCCGCTGGATTATCAGGCAGCCGCAGCCCGCAATATTCCGTTTACGGTCGTTGCGACCAACGCCCTGAACGGACAGGCACACTACTTTGACATGTCGGATATTGAACAGGATGACTATGATGCCATCAAGGCATCCAGCTGTGTCCCGGCTGTCAACCGTCCGTTCTTTGTCAACGGCATACCGTATTATGACGGCGGTCTGTCCGATCCGATTCCGCTGGTGAAGTGTCTTGAGGACGGGTGTGACCGGATTGTTCTGATTCTGACCAGACCGAAGGATTATCAGCGTTCTCCCCAGAAAGACGAAATCTTTGCAAGACTGATCGAAGAAGAATATCCGCATGCGGCAGCTGCTCTGAGAAACCGGGCAGAAATGTATAATACCGAGCTGGCTCTGGCCTGGGAATATGAGAAGACCGGAAAGGTGCTGATTGTGGCACCGGATGATATCGGCGGCATGAGCACGCTGACAAAAAACAAGGCGGCGATCGAAGAACTCTATCTGAAGGGTTTTCACGACGGCGAAAAGGTTATGGATTTCATGAAGTGAAATCCATTTTTCAAAGGAAGGAAACATTTATGACTTTACTGGAACAGCTGAATCGCTATCAGCCGTATAACGAGCAGGAAGAAAAGGACAGGGAAGTCATCCTGCGGTGGCTGCAGGCTGATCCTGAACATATTTTTACCCGTGACAATACAGCCGCCCATATGACGGCATCTGCCTGGGTCGTTTCCGGTGACCGCACGAAAGTGCTGATGGCATATCATAACCTGTATGATTCCTGGGCCTGGCTGGGCGGACATGCGGACGGCGACGAAGACCTGCTGAATGTGGCGCTGCGGGAAGTCAGGGAAGAAAGCGGCATTCACGATGTCCGGCCTGTTACGGAAGAAATATTCTCGGTAGAGGCCCTGTGCGTTGACGGACATATCAAAAACGGCAGCTATGTTTCATCTCATATCCATCTGAATGTAACCTATCTGCTGGAAGCAGACCCTTCCCAGGAACTGCATCATAAAGCAGATGAAAATAAGGCAGCTGCCTGGTTTGGTCTGGAAGAAGTATATGAAAAAAGCAGTGAGCCCTGGTTCATTGATCACATTTACCGCAAGCTGAACAGAAAACTGCAGGAACAGTATGGAAGAACGCTATAACTCGTTTGCCGGCTGGTGCCGCCGCACTTACGGAAGGCATCTGTACCGTATTGCCCTGGATGCCGGCATGACTTGTCCCAACCGCGACGGAACCCTCGGCACTGCCGGATGTGCGTTCTGCGCCGGCGGCTCCGGAGACTTTGCCGTACATTATGAGGGACAGCGGCTGAAGCCGGAAGACTTTATATATACTAATAAGGAAGGAAAAGAAGGTGATTACATTGCCTATTTCCAGTCCTACTCCAATACCTATGACAGGCCGGAACGTCTGTATCATTTATTTCAAAGTGCACTTTCCGATCCGCTGTTTGCCGGTATTTCCGTTGCGACCAGACCGGACTGTATTTCAAAGGATGTACTGGACGTATTGGCGGCACTGAAGAAAGAATTTCCGGACCGTTTTATCTGGATCGAACTCGGCCTGCAGACCGTGCATGAAAAAAGTGCCGAAAGAATGCACAGAGGCTATCGGACAGAAGTATTTGAAGAGTGTGCAGCCCAGCTTCATGAACTGCAGATTCCGGTCATTGCCCATATGATTATCGGTCTGCCGGATGAAACGCCGGAAGACTATTATGAAACTGTCCGCTTTCTGAACAGGATGAAGGTTGCCGGCGTCAAGATCCATCTGCTGCATTTTCTCAAAGGAACGGAATTTGGGGATGAATATCAGGCCGGCCGCATCAGGGAGCTGACGATGGAAGAATATGTCGGTGCTGTCAGTGAATGTCTTGCCAGACTTGCGCCGGACATAGCGGTTCACCGTCTGAGCGGTGACGGCAGCGGCGAACTGCTGCTGGGACCGGAATGGAGCCGGAACAAGAAGCGGGTACTGAATGCCATCCGCCATGAGATGAAAGTGCGGGGATATGTACAGGGGTGTTTGTATGAACAGGAATGATGTGCTGAAACTGCTGGATGAAAGAAAGATTGATTACCGGTATCAGGAACATCCGGCCGTATACACCATGGAAGAAATGCATGCCCTGCATCTGGAGGGAGAAAAGAGCATTGCCAAAAATCTGTTTCTCCGCGATGACAAAAAACGGGAATACTATCTTGTCAGCATCGGCACTGATGATAGTGTCGATTTGAAGACGCTGCGGCAGATCATCGGATCCAGGCCGCTGTCATTTGCGTCGGAAAAGGATCTGAAGAAACTGCTGAAGCTGGAGAAGGGGAGTGTCACGCCTCTCGGACTTCTGAATGACAGTGAACGGAAGGTGCATTTTCTTGCGGATATACGGTTTCAGAACCGCATGATCGGCATCCATCCGATGGAGAACACAGCTACGGTATGGATGAAAACGGAAGATCTCATGAAACTTCTCGGTGATCACGGCAGTCCCGTGCAGTTTATCCAGATCAGGCAGCTGCTCTGAATAGCATTACTGAAGACAGGTTGAAATCCTGCAGTTACAATAAAACTGCAGAAAAAAAGAGGAGGAGATATGAAAGAGTTTTTTGGTACCAGGATTCCGAAGCTCGGATTCGGAATGATGCGTCTTCCGCGTCTGGAAGACGGCACAACAATCGATGTCGAACAGACAAAAGTCATGGTAGACAAATTCATGGAAGCCGGTCTGATCTATGTGGACACAGCCTATGTCTATACCGGATCGGAAGAAGCTGTCAGGAAAGCACTTGTGGAAAGATATCCGCGTGACCGCTATTATCTGACATCCAAGCTGAATGCCGGCAACTGGGCAGCCAAGAATGAGGAAGAGGCCAAAAACCAGCTGAATATTTCTCTGGAAAGAACAGGTGCAGGCTATTTTGATTTCTATCTGCTGCATGCCCTGTCCAAGGACAATGTCGACAATTATGAAAAATACGGCATATGGGAGTATGTCAGAGAGGCGAAGGAAAAGGGACTGATCAGACATTACGGTTTCTCGTTCCATGATACGCCTGAACTTCTGGACGAAATTCTGACAAAGCATCCGGATGCGGAATTTGTACAGCTGCAGATCAACTACGCGGACTGGGACAATCCTTCCGTGCAGTCACGTGCCTGCTATGAAGTATGTGTAAAACACAACAAGCCGGTCGTTGTCATGGAACCGGTCAAGGGCGGAACCCTTGCCAATCCGCCGCAGGCTGTTCAGGATCTTTTCAGGAAGACCGACCCGGACATGTCCGTTCCGTCCTGGGCCATCCGTTTTGCGGCCAGCCTGGAAAATGTCATGGTCGTTCTGAGCGGCATGTCCAATATTGCCCAGATCGAAGACAATATTTCCTATATGAAGGATTTCCGTCCGCTGGACGAAAAGGAACAGGCAGTTGTGAAGGAAGCACAGGATATTCTGGCCGCGATCGATCAGATTCCGTGTACGGCCTGCCATTACTGCACAGACGGCTGTCCGATGCAGATCAAGATCCCGGATTTCTTCGCTGCCATGAACAGAAACCTGGTCTTCGGCCAGTATGAAGACGCAAAGAAGCGTACGGCATCCCTGATTGCCGGCGGCAGCGGCAGACCGAGCGAATGCATCCACTGCCTGCAGTGTGAGGATGCCTGCCCGCAGCATATTCACATCACCGAATGGCTGGAGAGAATTGCAGCAGAACTTGAATAATATTTAGAAAGGAATCCCAGATATGAAAACACTTTATCTGGAATGCAAGATGGGTGCTGCCGGCGACATGCTGATGGCGGCACTCAGTGAACTTGTCGATCAGAATGAATTTCTGACAAGGATCAACGGCATGGGATTGGAAGGGCTGGAAGTCAATGCAGTACCTTCGGTCAAATGCGGTATTCACGGCACCCACATGAAGGTGGAAGTGAACGGTGAAGAGGAAGTCAGTGAGGATGTTCATGAGCATCACCATGAACATGACCATGATCACCATCATGACGATGAACACAGCCATGACCATGAACACCATCATGACCATGACCACGGTCACGGACATCATCATGTGCATCGTCACATGAGCGATATTGAATCGATCATCAGCGGTCTGAAGGTGTCGGATAAGGTCAAGACAGACGCAAAGGCTGTCTACGGAATGATTGCCGAAGCAGAGAGCCATGCCCATGACATGCCGGTCGAAGAAATTCATTTCCATGAAGTCGGAACAATGGATGCGATTGCCGATGTCGTCGGTGTCTGCATGCTGATGGAGATGATCGGAGCCGACCGCATTTATGCTTCTCCGGTCGCGGTTGGAAACGGCATGGTCAGATGCGCCCACGGCATTCTGCCTGTTCCGGCTCCGGCAACGGCATACCTTCTGAAGGGAATCCCGAGCTATGCCGGCAATATGGACGGCGAACTGTGCACACCGACCGGTGCGGCACTGCTGAAGTATTTCGTACAGTCCTTTGAAAAGCAGCCGGTCATGAAGACGGAGAAGATCGGCTACGGCATGGGATACAAGGATTTCCCGGCTGCCAACTGCATCCGTGCCTTCCTGGGTGAAGCGGATGATGACGGCGAAGTCGTTGAGCTTGTCTGCAACATCGATGACCAGACGGCTGAAGAAATCGGCTTTGCGGTGGATGAACTGTTTGCGGCAGGGGCGCTGGATGTCTATTCCACCCCGGTCAATATGAAAAAGAACCGTCCCGGCATCGTCTTTACATGCATGTGCAGGGCGGATCAGAAGGAACAGATGATCGGATTGATGTTCAGACACCTGACGACTCTGGGAATCCGTGAATATACATGCCGGAGACATTCGCTGCAGCGCTCGGTGGAGACCGTGGAAACCGAGTTCGGCAAAGTCCGGATCAAGAAGAGTGACGGATTCGGAGTGCACCGTGAAAAGTATGAATATGAGGATCTGGCAGAAATTGCCCGCCGCGAAGGAACCAGCGTCAATGCGGTCAGGGATTCTCTGAAGAAAAAATAGAATCATTCGTATCTGAAAACAGATGAATCTGATCATAAGACAGAAACATCTGTTTTTGTTATGGATACGTGTAAAAGACAACAGGTTGAAATGAAAACCAACCGGAATGATTTTCAGAAAGTTCTTCTGAAAGGTGTAAAAAATGTGAAAAAACTATTGTTTAACATCTCGGCAATGCATATAATTCTTAATATAGTTAAAGTCATGCAGGTGACTTGACTGAAAAGAGAGGGAAAAAAATGAACAAGAAGTTATTGGTTTCTGCACTGAGTTCTGTTCTCGCTCTCTCCGCTATGGCTGGCTGCTCCAACCAGACAGCTCAGACAGGCGGCGAAGGCGGAACAACAACAGCTCAGGGCGAACAGACACTGCGCTTCGGTGTCAGCGGATTCGAAGGCGTGTTTGACCCGATCCTGTCAGACAATGTCTATGACAGCTACGTAACATCTCTGATTTTCGAAGGACTTGTTACAAATGATCCGACAGGTGAAGCTGTTCCGAAGCTTGCTACTTGGGAACTGTCCGAAGACAACCTGACCTACACATTCACACTGAAGGACGGCATCACATTCTCTGATGGTACACCGTGTACTGCAGAAGACGTTGCCTTCACTTACAACACAATTAAAGAACCTGACTATGCCGGCCCGCGTACGGCTGTCGGTGCTGCAATTGCTGACATCAAGGTTATTGATGAAAAGACAATCGCATTCACAATGACAGATCCGTCTCCGGCTAACCTGCTGAACAACTTCACATACGGTATCATGTCCAAGGATCATTATGCTCACAGCAGCTTCGAAGAACTCGCTGCTCTGAACGATCAGCCGCTGGGCACAGGTCCGGTTGTTCTGAAGGGCTGGGCTGCCAAGCAGTATGTTGACATGGTCAAGAACGAAAACTACTGGGATCCGGAACATGCCCTCAAGATTGACGGCGTTCTGTTCCAGAACGTAGAAGAAGATGCTATTCTTGCTGCTCTGCAGAATGGCGAAATCGACTTCTGCCAGCCGGCTGCCAAGGCTGAAAACGTCGAAGCTGTCGAAGGTATGGACAACTCCCACCTCGTAAGCTACCTGGCTAACGGCTACACATTCATGTGCTTCAACACAACCAAGCCGACTCTGTCCGATGTCAGAGTACGTCAGGCTCTGGTTTATGCTCTGGATCGTGAAAGCTTCCTGCAGGCTGAATACGGTTCTGATCAGTTAGTTTCCTTAGGTATGTGCCCTGTTTCCCCGACTTCCTGGGCTTATCCGGATGTCAGCGATCTGAACGCATATTCCTATGACCTCGAAAAGGCAGCTGCTCTGCTCGACGAAGCTGGCTGCGTTGACACAGACGGCGACGGTATCCGTGAAATGAACGGCGAACCGATGCATCTGCGTTGGCTGGTTTACCCGGAAGCTACATGGCCGGGAACACTGTCCGGTATGGCTTATGACTCCTGGAAGCAGATCGGCGTTGACCTCGAAATCGTACAGATGGACTTCAACACTGTTGCTGCTACAACAATGGATGCTGAACCGGGCCAGAAGGATTTCGATATCTACACAATGGGCTTCTCTCTGAGCATTGACCCGGATCCGACGGGCGGTCTGTTTGACGCTGACGCTTACAGCGCAGGCGGCTTCAACGCTTCCGGTTTCCGTGATGAAAGGTCTCAGGAACTCATTAAGCAGGGTCTGCAGGAATTCGATCAGGACAAGCGTGCTGAAATCTACAAAGAATGGGCTGCTCGTCAGAACGAACTCGTTCCGACACTGATCGTTGCTTACAGATCTGAAATCTGGGGCATCAACAACCGTGTACATGGTCTGGATGACATCGGTGTCTACACAGACTTCACACAGCTTATCTCTAACGTTACACTTGACTGATCAGTCTCTCTGATTAAAAACGTGTAATTAACATCGGCAGTGTTGTTCTGCTCAAGAGACAGCACTGCCGATTCATTGCTTATTTCTATTTCTCAACAACTGCCATTATTGATGCATAACATTGAGAAACAAATTTGGAAAGGAATTGATTATTATGAAAAACTATATAATCAGAAGACTCCTTCAGATCATTCCGGTATTCCTCGGCATCCTGTTTATCTTATTCTTCATTGTCGACAGGGCTCCGGGCGGCATCACGTCCAACATCATGGACCCGAAGATGACGCCGGAACTGAAGGCAGCTTTGAAAGCAAAGCTCGATCCTGACCTGCCGTTCTACACGAAGTTCTGGAACTGGCTTGTACAGGCGGCACAGGGCAATTTTGGTTTTTCGCAGAAACATTACAGACCGGTACTCGATGTTATCAAGGACAATATTGGCTGTACATTTGCTCTATCGCTGATCGCCATGATCTTCTCGATGCTGCTGGGAATTCCTGCCGGTATCGTATCTGCGACAAAACAGTATTCTCATCTCGACAACTTCCTCACAGTCTTCTCCCTGATTGGTCTGGCGCTGCCGACCTTCTTCCTGGGACTGCTGCTTCTGAAGGTTTTTGCCGTAGATCTGAAATGGCTGCCGTCGTTTGGCCTGAGTGATCCGAAGCTTGCAAACGCACCGTTCCTTACCCGCCTTGGCGACTATGCTTATCATCTGATTCTTCCTTCACTGGTTCTGGGTCTTGCCGAAACAGCAAGCTTCATGCGTTATACCCGTTCCAGTATGCTGGAAGTTATCCGTTCCGACTATATCCGTACTGCCCGTGCCAAGGGTCTGTCCGAAAAGGTCGTCATCTATAAGCATGCATTCCGCAACGCCATGATTCCGATCGTTACACTGATCGGCTTCAGAATTCCGGGTCTGATCTCCGGTGCTGTTATGACTGAGACGATTTTCTCACTGCCGGGTGTCGGCAAGCTTGCAGTTGAGGCGACAACGACCAGAAACTATCCGCTTCTGATCGGTATCAACGCCATGCTGACGCTTACAACACTGGTAGCGACTCTGATTGCTGACCTGCTCTATGCAGCAGTTGACCCGCGTATCAAATATGACTGAGGAGGCAGTTGATTTATGACAACATTAGATCGTAATGAACAGATTAAACTGGCTGCCAAGAAAGATTCATACTGGCGCGGTGTATGGAGACGTCTGAAACAGAACCGTCTGGCAATGATTTCTCTGGTAGTTCTTGCAGTTATCATTCTTGCCTGCATCTTTGTTCCGATGTTCTCCGGATATTCCATGTATCAGACAGCACCGTCTGAAGCCAACCAGGCTCCGAACGCCGTGCATCTTCTGGGAACCGACAAGATCGGACGTGACCTGTTTGTCCGTCTGTTTTACGGCGGACGTATTTCCCTGGGTGTTGCTGTTGCAGTAACTGCTCTGGAATGCATCATCGGTGTCATTCTCGGATCCGTCTCCGGTTTCTTCGGCGGTCTGGTCGATACAATCATCATGCGTGTATCGGAAATCTTCATGAGTTTCCCGTTCCTGATGATCTGTATCACACTGCAGTCGGTATTCGGAAACTCTATTCCGACACTGATTATTATTCTGGCCGTTCTTTCCTGGCCGAGTATTGCCCGTATCGTTCGCGGTCAGATCCTTTCTCTGAGAGAAATGGATTATATGGAAGCCTGCCGTGCACTTGGTATTTCCAACAAACAGCAGATCTTCAAGCATCTGTTCCCGAACGTTCTGGCCTATATCATCGTTTACGTTACACTGTCGATGGCAAGCGTTATCCTGACCGAGACATCTCTGAGCTTCCTCGGTCTGGGTGTCAACCCGCCGACACCGACATGGGGCAACCTGATCCAGGAAGCCCGTAACCTGCTGGTTCTCCAGCAAAAGTGGTGGTACTGGGTACCGCCGGGAATTGCGATTTTCTTAACGATTCTGTGCTTCAACATCCTCGGCGACGGTCTGCGTGACGCAATCGACCCGAAGATGCAGAGATAAGGGGAGGTGTGAAAGATGACAGAGACAAATAACAGAACACCGCTCCTGCAGGTAAAAAATCTGAAAACGTATTTCCACAGCAATTCCGGAATTGTAAAAGCCGTCGATGATGTTTCCTTTGAAGTCTATCAGGGTGAGACACTGGGTATCGTCGGTGAATCCGGATGCGGCAAATCCATTACATGTATGTCACTTGCCCAGCTGGTTGAATGCCCGCCGGGAAGATATGAAGGCGGCGAGATCCTGCTGGAAGGCCAGGATATGCTGAAGCTCAGCGATGCTGAACTGCGCAAGATCCGCGGCAACAAGATTTCCTATATTTTCCAGGAACCGATGACTTCGCTGAATCCGGTCTTCAAGATCGGTTATCAGATCGAAGAAGTTCTGATGCTGCACCAGGGTCTTTCCAAGGAAGAAGCCCGTGCCCGTGCAATTGAAGCACTGGATCTGGTCCGTATTCCGAACCCGGAACGTATTGTAGATGAATATCCGTTTGCACTGTCAGGCGGTATGCGTCAGCGTGTCATGATTGCCATGGCACTTGCATGCAATCCGAAACTGCTGGTTGCCGATGAACCGACAACCGCGCTGGACGTAACGATCCAGGCACAGGTGCTGGATCTGATGAATGATCTGAAGAAGAAGATCGATACTTCGATTCTCTTCATTACACACGACCTGTCGGTCATTGCCGAAATGGCTGACCGTGTCATGGTCATGTATGCCGGCAAAGTCGTAGAGCTTGCCGATGTCAATACCATCTTTGAGAATCCGCTTCATCCGTATACACGCGGTCTGATCGGATCACGTCCTGATATGAGTACAAGCAGCACCCGTCTGAATGTTATCCCGGGCAACGTACCGGACCTTTCAGACCTTCCGGAAGGATGTTCTTTCGGTCCGCGCTGCAGCCTCGTCTGTGATCAGTGCAGGGCCGGCAGACCGGAACTTGTTGAAGTTGCGCCGGGCCACTTTGTACGCTGCTTTGTAACGGGAGGTAAGAAATAATGACAACGGAAAACAAGAATCTGATTGAAGTTCGCCATTTAAAGAAATACTTTCCGATCAAGGGCGGTGTATTCAAAAGCAAGATCGGTGACGTCAAGGCTGTAGATGATGTATCCTTCGTAATTCCGAAGGGACAGGTCATGGGTCTTGTAGGTGAATCCGGATGCGGCAAATCCACAACCGGACGTACTCTGCTGAGACTTCTGGATCCGACAGCAGGCGAAATGCTCTATGACGGAACCGACATCTTCAAGCTCAGCAACAGAGAACTGAAGCCTTACAGAACAAAGATGCAGATCGTATTCCAGGATCCGTATTCTTCCCTGAATCCTCGTCTGCCGATTTATGACATTATCGGTGAGGCAATGCTGGAACATAAAATCGTTGCCAACCGTGAAGAAATGATGAACCGTGTCTATGAACTGATGGACAAGTGCGGACTGTTCCCGGAACAGGCCGGCCGTTATCCTCATCAGTTCTCAGGCGGACAGCGCCAGCGTATCTGCATTGCCAGAGCACTGGCTGTCAATCCGGAATTCGTCGTCTGTGACGAAGCCGTATCCGCACTGGACGTATCCATTCAGTCTCAGATCATCAACCTGCTGAAAGACCTGCAGGAAGACCTGGGTCTGACATATCTGTTCATCTCTCATGACCTTTCCGTTGTCAAATTCATTTCTGACTCCGTAGGCGTCATGTATCTGGGTGAGATCGTTGAGATGGGTTCCAAGGAACAGATCTTTGATCACTATACACATCCTTATACGGAAGCACTGCTGTCTGCTGCACCGTCATTTGACCCGCGCAAGCGCAACAATGCCAACCGTATTATCCTGCAGGGTGATCTGCCGTCCCCAAGCAATCCGCCGAGCGGCTGCCGTTTTCATACCCGCTGTCCGTTTGCGACAGAAAAGTGCAAGACTGAAGTCCCGCAGACATATGAAATCGAACCGGGTCATACAGTCAGATGCCATTTCGCTCTTGAAAGAGCTGCGAAAAAGGGTTGATCAGCTGAATGTTCTTCATTAACAAAGACCGCGTTGACCGCGATCTTGAAAAGATCAATGAAGCAAACATGACGCCGGAACAGCTGGCGAAGAAACGGGAAAAAGAAAAGGCAGAAAAAGAGAAACACGCAGCTGCTGTTGAGGGCTGGACCTGGAAAGACACAGTGGCGATGACCATCGCGATCATCCAGGTGGTTCTGCCGTTCATGCTTGTCATGGCTGCCGTCATGGCACTGGTATTCGGTTTCTTCGTCTGGATGGCGCATCGATAATCAACTGAATCAAAAGAGCAGGTTTTTCCTGCTCTTTCTTTGAAAGGAACGAAATAATGGAAAAATTCAAAGATTTACAGTATGTAAGACCGTCGGCTGAAACAACGGAAGCAGCCCTGAAGGAACAGCTCTCAGCTTTTCGCAGTGCGGCATCCTATGAAGATGCCAAGGCCGCATTCCTGAAGCGTCAGGACATCATTGCCGAATTCAGAACAATGCAGGTTATTGCCAGCATCCGTTCCAACATGAATACTGCCGATGAATTCTACCGGGCGGAAGAAGATTATTTCAATACGGTCACACCGAAGCTCAGCGTAGTCCTGAAGACATTTAATGAAGCAGTTGCGGAAGGCAGATTCCGCGCTGAGTTTGAAAAGGAATACGGAGAACAGCTGTTCCGTCTTCTGGATGCAGATATCCGTACAAACAGTGAAGAGATCGTCAGCGAGAAAATCGAAGAAGCGAAGATCTCAAGCGATTATATGCGTACTGCCGCCTCATGCAGGACGATGTTCCGCGGTGAGGAATGCAACTTCTACGGACTTCTGAAGCATATGCTGTCGACAGACAGAGACGAAAGAAAAGAAGCGATGATCGCCTGGGCAGATCTGTATGAAAGTGCATCTGCCGATCTGGAAGACCAGTATGCAAAACTGTGTGCACTGCGCCGCAGGGAAGCTGAGAAACTGGGCTTTGATAACTATATCGACATGGTATATCTTTCCCGCCACCGCTTTGACTACACTGCTGCGGATATTGAAAAATTCCGTGAAGCGGTCAGAACCTATATCGTTCCGGCTGCTGCAGAAATTCATGAAGCACAGAGAAAGAGACTCGGCGTCGAAAAGCTGGAATACTATGATGAACAGCTTGCCTTCCCGCAGGGCAATTCCACCCCGGACAAGGATACGCAGGGGATGGTTGATGCGGCGCAGAAAATGTACCGCGAACTTTCTCCGGAAACCGGTGAGTTCTTTGATTTTATGGTCGGACATGAACTGTTTGATCTTGAAACCAGGCCGAACAAGCATCTCGGCGGCTACTGCACATCACTGATGAAATACAAGGCGCCGTTCATCTTTTCGAATTTCAACGGTTCCTCTGCCGATACGGAAGTTCTGACACATGAAGCCGGTCATGCCTTTGAGGGCTATGTTGCTTCAAGAGTGCAGGAACTTGCCGAATACCGTCATTCCACATCCGAAATCAATGAAATTCATTCCATGGGCATGGAATTCTTTACCGATCCCTGGTACAGCCTGTTCTATCCGGAAGGGGAAGGGGACCGCTACCGCTATGAACATCTGGCCGACAGTCTGGAAAATATCACCTATCTGGTCAGTGTCGATGAATTCCAGCACCGTGTCTTTGAAGGAGAACAGCCGGATGCGGCAGGCCTCAGAAAAATCTGGAAGGATATCGAAAACAAATATATGCCGTGGCGCAGCTATGACGGCAATGAATTCCTGGAGAGCGGCGGTTTCTGGATGCAGAAACAGCATATCTTCCTGTATCCGTTTTACTATGTAGACTATGCCCTGGCGATGCTGTGTGCCCTGCAGTTCTTCCTGCGCATGCGCAGGGACAGAAAGGAAGCCTGGGATTCGTATCTGAAGCTCTGCCGTCTGGGCGGCAGTCTCGGCTACTTTGACCTGCTGCAGGCAGCCGGACTGAACAATCCGTTCCGTGAAGAAACGGTGCGTGATGTGACTGCCGGTGTGAAGGAAGTGCTTGCCGAACTTGAAAAGAACATCTGAAGAAAGAGTGAGGAGAATAAAATGTTAATTAAAAACGGTATGATCCACGACATGGTTCAGAGAGAACCCTACAAAGCAGATCTTCTGATCGAAGACGGAAAGATCAAGGCCATCGGCACCGGTCTTCCGGAAGAAGGGGAAGTTTTCGATGCAGCCGGACTTGATGTCTATCCGGGTTTCATTGATGCACATTCCCATCTCGGACTGGACGGCTACGGTATCGGTTTCGAAGGCGCTGACTACAATGAAATGAACGATATCTGCACGCCTCAGCTGAGAGCGATCGACAGCTATAATCCGCTTGATCCGAGCGTTAAGCATGCGGCTCTGGGCGGTGTAACGACGGTTGCGACAGGTCAGGGCAGCTCCAATGCCATCGGCGGCACCTGGATCGCTGTCAAGACGACAGGCTGCTGTGTCGATGATGCCATCATCAAGGATCCGGTTGCCATGAAGGGTGCTCTCGGCGAGAATCCGAAGAGATGCTACAGAGACAAGGGCAACAGCGCCCGTATGTCCACGGCTGCAGTCATCCGCAACATGATGTTCAAAGCCAGGGAATATCTGGCAAAGAAGGAAGCTGCCGGTGATGACATTTCCAAGATGCCCGCATTCGACTACAAATGTGAAGCCATGATTCCGGTTCTCAAGGGTGAAATCCCGATGAAGATCCATGCCCATCAGGCAAATGACATTCTGACCGCCGTACGTCTGGCAAAGGAATTCGGCTTCAGACTGACTCTCGAACATGTCACGGAAGGCCA
>CAMNGB010000027.1 GCA_946537835.1 uncultured Erysipelotrichaceae bacterium | reverse complement strand
TCTTTTCAATGTCATCGCCTTCATTGACCAGTACGGCACCTTCCTGTACGAGGTGATGCGCACCCATCTTTACGAATTCAGCCTGGTTATTGATTTCATTGAAAGTCATCCAGTACTTTACCTTGCCCTTGTATCTGGCAAAGCAGGTCTTTGCATATCTGACAAAGAAGTCAATGCATCTTCTGTCCATGAAGCCATTGTACTTTTCAGCCAGATGATACGGCATCTCAAAGTGCGAAAGCGTGATGACCGGTTCAATACCGTGCTTATGGCACTCATCGAACATGTCGTCATAAAACTTCAGGCCGGCCTCATTCGGTGTTTCATCATCGCCGTTCGGATAGATACGTGTCCAGGCAATGGATGTACGGAATGCCTTGAAGCCCATCTCTGCCATCAGGGCAATATCCTCTTTGTAATGATGATAGAAGTCGATACCCAGATGGTTCGGATAGTCTTCGCCTTCCAGAACACCTCTGGTAATGCGGCGCGGTGTCTTTGTGACATTGTCGCCGGCAGTCATGACATCGGCAATGGAAATTCCCTTGCCGTCAACATCCCAGGCACCTTCTGCCTGGTGGGCAGCGATTGCACCGCCCCATAAAAAATCTTTTCTGAATCCCATAATGATCTTTTCTCCTGACTGTTTGCAGTCTCTTCTGATATTTCTATTATACTGCATAATGCAGTTACTTTACGGTGATTCTTCCTTCAGTTTCACGATATGAATCCGGAATTGATCCGTGGGTCCTGAACCAGTCGCTCAGAATATCGGAGTCGGTCATGCCACCGCTCATGATGACTTCACCGCCGCGGAAGGCAGTATTCCCGTCTCCGTCATGCTCAATGATATAATCGGCGCCGCCGACAAAATATGTCTTTTCCGGATCCAGCGGCACATAGTCCCCGTTTTCAAGAATATACACATCGCTGACACGGCGCTCGCCGGTGATGTCTTTCATCAGTCCGTTTTCTTCCTTTTCGACACTGCTCGGAACGGATGTATTGATGGTATATTTCAGGCCTGAGACCTGCAGGAAGCCGCCGCTTCAAGGCAAAGCCTAAGCGGCGGGCAGTTCACGTTCAGCTTCTCATCCAGCTGTGCATCTTCCGCGGCAATAAATTCCTTCATTTTCTCGTCTTCACGGTCATAGGCACCGAACAGAACCGTGGAGATTGTCCCGTCTTTGCCGATGATCAGTTCGCCGACATTCTGCATCTTCATTCCGGGAGAAGAAAGACTGACATCCTCACCGTCCTTGTTCGGATATGGATCTCCGATCACCGCCACATGGGCATGACCGTCCAGCACGGCATCGATTCCGTTCGTATGATGAATCAGACTGACCGCATCATAGGGAGAATACTCCGGCTTTGAGCCCATATGGCACAGAAGAATCACATACTGTGCTCCTTCGCCTCTTGCCCGATCCACTGTTTCCTGTACCTTTGCGGCAAGGGCCAGACCGTTGTCTTCACGGTAAAAGTCATAGACAAATTCGCCGTTTTCCTGGAATGAGGCAGGTGTCGAACTGGCAATGGAGTTCGGTGTCGTAACCCCGATGAAGGCAACCTTCACACCGTCATATTCCTTCATGACATATTCCGCTATATCCTTCAGGCCGTTTTCACCGCTGCCGGTATAACGGATATTGCATGCAGTCATAGGGAATTCTGCCATGTCATTCAGTTCTTTCAGGCGCTGAATGCCGTAGTCAAATTCATGGTTGCCCAGGGCAGCAGCATCATAGCCCATTCTGTTCATCAGCCGGATGATCATTTCACCTTTGGTAAATGCCCCGGCAGTTCCGCCCTGAATGTAATCACCCAGATCAACCAGTGCCGCATTGTGATGTTCTTCCTTTGTATCTTCAACCAGCGCGCTGAGAGCAGGAAAGCCGAGATTTTCGGCATAGCTGCAGTGCACATCACTCGTAAAGAAGATGTAAAGGTCATCTGTCAGCGCTGCCTTCTGCCCGCATGTATGCAGCGGAACAGCTAAACGCAAATATCAGCAGCAGTTTTAACAGTTTTCGCATTTCAGATTCCCTCCCGTTGCAGTTTCAAAAAAGGCGGCAGATTTTCTCCGCCGCCGGGTTGTTTTCCTGCTTTTCAGGAAACGTATTCAATGCCTTCGACAATCTGCATGAAGTTGAATACGGCGCCGACCAGGTTGGCATCGCTCTGATACCTGCATACCATGATTTCCGGCATCGGAATGGCCGGAGCCAGGGCAGTCGCAAATTTTTCCTGTACGGCTTCCTGCACCAGTTCGATAAACATCGGCTCGTTGGAAATGCCGCCGCCGATGACAAACCGGTTGGCATCGATGATGCTCTGCAGGTTGTAGATATGGAATGCCAGATACCAGCAGAAATCCTTTACGCCCTGAAGAACCTTTTCGTTGTGTTCTTCCTTGATCAGTTTAAATGCCTTCAGTCCGTCGATGTCATCCAGACCGGATGCGGCCTTGATGGCATCCTTCAGACCCTGCACACCGTTGGTAAATGCGAACATATCCTTGCCGCGTCCGCGCTCATGGATATCTTCACGGATGAATGAAAATTCACCGGAAGAATAATGGCTGCCGTCCAGCAGCTTGCCGTCAATGACAACAGCGCCGCCGATGCCGGTGCCGAGAATGATCGCCACACCGTTGCGGATATCCTTCAGATTGCCGAAACCGAGTTCCGCAAGTGCAGCAGCCTTGGCATCATTGCAGATGGTGACCGGCATGCCGAATGTTTCTGACAGTTCCGGTGCCAGCGGCATTCTGTCTACCCATTTATAGGCGCCGCCGGTATAGGCAAAGCCCTTGATACGGTCAATGACACCCGGCATGGAAATACACATGCCCTGTACGCCTTCACCGCACTCGGCAACGATCTTTCCGAGATCCTCCTTGAATTCGTCAAAAGAAGATGTCCGGGAATCAATCTTTCCGTGCATGAGAAAATCCATTTTTTCATCAACAACACCGTATTTGATGGCGGTGCCGCCAAGATCAACTGCGAGATATTTTTTCATTATATGATCTCCCTTTTCTGTTAAGAACATTATACCTGTTTTCACTGCCTCATGCATGACAGGCTGAAAAACTCCTCCCTGTCAGTGCAGAGAGGAGTATCGGTATTACTCGGCTTCCATTTCCGCACGTACTTCCCTGAAGCACTGTACGGCAAAGTCAATGTCTTCCTTTGTATGGCTTGCGCACACCTGGGTGCGGATGCGGGCCTTGCCCTTCGGAACAACCGGATAGGAGAAGGCGACGACATAGACACCCTTTTCAACCATGCGCTTTGCGAATTCAGCTGTCTTTACTTCGTCATACAGCATGACCGGTACACACGGATGGGTTCCGGGAATGACATCAAAGCCGTTGTCGACCAGCTGTTTTCTGTAATAGGCCGTGATTTCTTCCAGATGGTCCCTGAGTTCCGTGCTTTCTTCCAGCATGTCAAAGAGTTCCAGGCTGGCACCGGCAATGGCCGGAGCCAGAGAATTCGAGAAGAGGTACGGACGGCTTCTCTGACGCAGCAGATCAATGATTTCCTTACGACCGGAGGTATAGCCGCCGGAAGCACCGCCCAGAGCCTTGCCGAGGGTGCCGGTAATGATATCGACACGGCCTTCGACACCGTTGTATTCCGCCGTGCCTCTGCCCTTCTTTCCGACAAAGCCGACAGCGTGTGAATCATCGACCATGACCAGGGCATTGTACTGATCGGCCAGATCGCAGATTCCTTTCAGGTTGCAGATGATGCCGTCCATGGAGAAGACACCGTCAGTGGCGATCAGCTTGATGCGGGCACCCTTTGCGTCTGCTTCCTTCAGCTTTTCTTCCAGATCTGCCATGTCATTGTTCTTATAGCGGAAACGCATGGCCTTGCACAGGCGCACGCCGTCGATGATGGAGGCATGGTTCAGTTCATCACTGATGACTGCATCCTGATCGGTAAGCAGCGTTTCAAACAGGCCGCCGTTGGCATCGAAACAGGAAGAATACAGAATTGTATCCTCGGTTCCGAGGAAGTCGGAAATCTTCTTTTCCAGTTCCTTGTGAATATCCTGGGTGCCGCAGATGAAACGGACGGACGCAACACCGTAGCCGCGGCGGTCATAGGTCCTCTTGGCGGCTTCGATCAGACGCGGACTGTCACCCAGTCCGAGATAGTTGTTGGCACACATGCACAGCAGTTCCCTGCCGTCGGCGAGCTTTACATGCGCACCCTGAGCCGATACGATCGGCAGTTCGCCCTTGAACAGGCCGGCATCACGGATGCCGTCAACTTCCTGCTTATAATGATTCAGTATTTCTTTCTTGTTCATTCCGGTTTCTCCTCATTGATATGCGTCCAGTCGAGAATGACCTTGCCGGACTGACCGGAGATCATTGCCTGGAAGCCTTTTTCATAATCGCGGGCATCAAAATGATGGGTAATGATATCGTCAATTTTCAGACCTGCCTGCAGCATCGTCGTCATCTTGTACCAGGTATCCCAGACCTTGCGGCCGTAGATGCCGCGGATGTTCAGACCGTTGAAGATGACTGTTTCAAGATCGACGACCGTATCTGTTTCCTGCAGGCCGAGCAGGGCAATGTTTCCGCCGTGCTTCATGTTGTGGATCATCGAATTCAGCGCTGCCGGTGATCCGGACATTTCCAGACCGACATCAAAGCCTTCCTTCATGCCGATCTTCTCCATGACGTCTTCCAGTTTTTCGTCATTCAGATTGATGACAGTCGTGGCCCCGAGCTTCTTTGCCATATCCAGACGGTACTGGTTGAAATCGGTCACGACAACATGACGGGCACCGGCAAATTTGACAATTGCCGCAGCCATGCAGCCGATCGGACCGGCACCGGCAATCAGCACATCCTCACCGAGGCAGTCATAGGAGAGTGCCGTATGCGTGGCATTTCCGAAGGGATCAAAGATCGCATACATCTCTTCCGGAATCTCCGGATTGCAGGGCCACACATTGACCCAGGGAATGACCAGATATTCAGCAAAGGCACCGTCGCGGTTGACGCCGACACCCTTGGCATTGCGGCAGTTTTCCTTATGTCCTTCCAGACAGTTGCGGCATTTTCCGCAGGTAATATGCCCTTCACCCGATACCAGATCTCCGACCTTGAAGCCGCGCACGCCGGCTCCGACTTCAACGATCTCACCGACATACTCATGGCCGATTACCCTGCCGGTATCAATGGTGTGCTGCGCCCATTTATTCCACTGGTAGATATGCACATCCGTCCCGCAGATTGCCGTTTTGTGAATTTTGATCTTCACGTCATTGGTTCCCACTTTCGGAAGCGGAACACGTTTCATCCAGATGCCTTCCTCGCGTTTTTCCTTTACGAGGGCCCACATCTTTCCGTCCTGAAGCTGCGTCATGAAAAAAACCTCCTGTTGCATTATAACTTTCTGAAGTAACTGCTTCGTTCACTATTATTATAGAAGACAGGCAATAAAAAAGAACTTCCGATTTGGAAGTTCCGTAATTATTTTTCAGTGCCAGCGGAAGAATTCATTCACTTCTTCCTCAAAATCGCCGGTAACGATCAGATGATGGTTGCCGATGGATTTTGTCAGGAAATAGTTCAGGTCCTCTTCCTCCAGCCGGATCTTGATCTGGGTGCGGCAGAGATTTGCCTCACAGAGATTCTCGGACAGCAGTCCGGTTCTGACAAAATGACGGTCCAGCAGTCCCGATGTCTTGAAGATCGTAACCGCTCCTTCGGCAATGCGGCCGCGGAAAGCAACGCCCAGACCGGACTCGAAATGCGTCATCAGTTCGATTTCCTCGGTCATGTTCAGCGGCAGTGTGCAGTGGGCAAAGATGATCTCACTGGTATCTGAAAGGATCCGCGACGGATTGGCCATAAAGACCGGTCTGCCGCTCAGTTCTCCCAGAACTGCCATCGAAATCAGGGACGGCACATCGCCCTCACAGCCGCCGTAGATTCCTTCGGCATTCAGTACGGCAAGAGCCAGACAGCTGGTGCCCTTGATCGGTCCGAGCAGGTCAAAGCACCGCACCGTGACACCGTCAAGCTGATATTTTTCCACCAGCCGCTTCAGGGCACCGTAGATTTCACAGCACAGTTCGGTATCCTGCGGATGCCAGTTTCTGGCCTTGATCATTTCCGTATAGCGGTTGTCCGTATATTCTTTCTTTTTGATTTCCTCAAAGAATTCCTCCATCGGGATATCGATGATTTCAATACCGTTCTTCTCTTTGCTTGCCTGACGGTCCACATCCGAAGAAATCAGCCAGTCACTCGGTTTTCCGACACATCCGAGGCGCAGCTCTGCGATCTTCTTCCTGGCCGCAAAGACACGGGCAAGAACAGCAATGCGGTGCGCCATCCTTTCTTCCGAACCATGAATGATTTCACCCTTGATATCGTTCTGCACAAGATAGGAAAGGATTTCCATCGACGCTGCCAGGGAATTGTTGAAGCCGGTGGTCAAAAGAAATACCGGACGGGGCAGCTGATCAACGATTTTCTTAAAGGCACCTTCGGTTCCGCCGCCGCCGATGAAGGTCAGAAGCAGATCCGTTTCCTTTGCTTCTGCCAGTGATACAAAGGAAATGCCATATCCTGTCTTTTCCGAAAGTCTTTCTACCAGTTCGCGGTTATACTGATTGATATGCTCCGTATCCGCATTCTGGGATTCAATATAATACACTCCGATTTTCATTGTTTAAAACCTCACTTCACTCTCTTCAATAATCATATCGCATTCTGGTCCTGCGGGAGGACAAAAAAGGAATGATTCACTCCTCTATAAAGGTGATCTTCATTCCTTCCGGACTCAATATGCTGAATGTACGCCGGCCGCTGTATTCATCCAGCTGTGCCTCCGTCACTTCGATCCCGCTTTTTTCCAGCCGTTTCCGGATCAGATCGGTATGGTTTGCCCCGAACATGATTTCCTGAGGCGGAATCGGTGTTCCCTTCGGCCTGCATATGACTTCGATCTGGCTGCCGCCGCAGTCATAGAGAAGCGCTTTATCCTTCCCCTGCATGCTTTCGTTCAGAAAGAAGAAGCCGAGCTTTTCATCAAAGAACCTGCGCAGTGTTTCCTCGTCATTTGTATAGACATCAGGGCGGACCATGTGCATTCTGCCGGCAAACGGAAACAGTGCCGTCTTCCTGGCCTTCCGGCGCCATCGGCGGCGCTCTTTCAGATCACGGCGCCAGTTGGGATGGGTATTGACATAGGCAAAGGCAATGAACAGAAGTGTGCCGATGATTCCGCCGAGGGTATTGGCAAAGATATCATCAAGATCATACATGCCGTGCCTGGTCAGAAGCTGGATATTTTCAATCAGCACCGATGTCAGAAAACAGGCAGGAATCGTACGCCGGCTGACATCCTGGCGGAACCAGTCGAAAATGTATGGCAGAAGATATCCCATCGGCACCAGCATGGCAATATTCAGATACAGCTGGGTGATGCCGGATACGGAGATGATGCGGATGTGTGCCAGTGCAGCGGCAATGCCTTCCGTGAAAAGAATATTGATGATATCCAGAAAACCGAAATCGATATAGAAGGAATTCGCAAAGCCCTGCAGCAGCGGCCCGGAATTGATCGTATAGCTGTCCGACTGCCCGCGTGAAAGAAAGGTCACATAAGCCAGGCAGAAAAGATACAGAAGGAAAATGACGATCAGTATGATCTTGCGCAGCACAAGGATACGCGGAGCATCGGGATTTGTATCAATGCCTTCATGAAGCGTGATGCCGAGTCTTCCGCATATTTTTCTGTCCAGATACGGCATCAGAAATACCATGATGAAAACCAGACCGGTAACAATCAGATTCACACTCAGGCTGTTGGTGTTAAATCCCATATGAACTCCTTTTGAACTCATTCTATTGCTTTTTTTTGAAAAAGGACAGAAAGAAAACGCAGGGCTTCAGTGAAGCCGCTGCGCTGTGATCCATGTTCCGTTCTGATGATGAAGTGCTTCCGATGCCCTGTCCATGGAAGTGATGACAGCCCGGCCGCCGGCCTGCACAAAATCCATGCAGGCTTCGATCTTCGGCTCCATACTGCCGGTTCCGAACTGTCCCTGCGAAAGATATCTTCCGGCATCAGACAGACTCATTTCGCTGAGTTCCTGCTGACTGTCTGTTCCGTAATTCAGACAGACCCTGTCAACCGTTGTCAGAATCATCAGCAGATCGGCATGAAGCTGACGGGCAAGGAGCGAACTTGTATGATCCTTGTCGATCACTGACGCAACACCCTTCAGCGAATTCTCATGCCGGATGACGGGAATCCCGCCTCCGCCGCCGGCAATGACAATACAGTGTGCCTTCAGCAGCTGCTCAATGGCATCCAGTTCAATGATTTCCGCCGGTTTGGGCGAAGGAACGACCCGGCGCCAGCCGCGGCCGCTGTCCTCGCGGAATACATAGCCTGTTTCCCGGCTGATTTTTTCTGCCTCTTCCCGGCTGTAAAAGCATCCGACCGGTTTCGTGAAATCCTGAAAAGCCGGATCCTCCTCATCAACACCAACCTGGGTAACCAGCGATACACAGTTTCTCCTCAGAGAACGCCGGTGGAATTCATTCTGCAGTGACTGCTGCAGATGATAGCCGATATAGCCCTGGGACATGGCACCGCACTCCGGAAACGGCATATAGGGAATATCCGCATCCTGCTTGGCTGCCTGCTCCATGGCATGGTTGATCATGCCGACCTGGGGACCGTTGCCGTGGGTGATCAGCAGTTCATTGCCTTCTTCTGCCAGATCGGCAATCACGGCGGCGGCATGTCTGAGTTTATCGAGCTGTTCCTGAGGACTGCTGCCAAGGGCATTTCCGCCCAGGGCAATGACGATTTTCTGAGACATATGATTACTTCAGCGTTGCGTACATGACTGCCTTGATCGTATGCATGCGGTTTTCTGCCTGATCAAACTGACGGGCGTGGGTGCCGAGGAATACTTCATCATTGACTTCCATGGCCTCCAGTCCGAACTTCTGATAGATTTCTTCCCCAACGGTCGTATTGCGGTCGTGGAAAGCAGGCAGACAGTGCAGGAAAATGGCTGTATCCTTTGCGGCATCCAGCAGTTTCTGATTGACCTGATATTTCTGCAGCAGGCTGATTCTCTTTGCCCACAGTTCATCCGGTTCACCCATGGAGAGCCAGATATCGGTATACAGCACATCGCAGTCCTTCGCACCCTGCATCGGATCATCCGTGAATTCCAGTACTGCACCGGTATCCTTCGCGGTCTCTTCGCAGCGGCGGATCAGATCTTCAGCCGGCCACAGTTCCTTCGGTCCGCAGGCACAGAAATGCATGCCGAGCTTGGCACAGACAACCATCAGCGAGTTGGCCACATTGTTTCTGGCATCGCCGAAGAATGTCAGCTTGCGGCCTCTGACATCACCGAATTCCTCCTGGACGGTCAGGATATCTGCCAGCATCTGGGTCGGATGGAAATCATCGGTCAGTCCGTTCCATACCGGAACACCGGAATACTTGGCAAGATCCTCAACGACCGACTGCTGATAGCCGCGGTATTCAATGCCGTCAAACAGTCTGCCCAGTACCTTGGCAGTATCTGCCAGGGATTCTTTCTTTCCCATCTGGGAAGAACCCGGATCCAGGAAAGTGACACCCATGCCGAGATCCCTGGCCGCAACTTCAAATGAACATCTGGTTCTGGTAGATGTCTTTTCAAACAGCAGAACGATCTGCTTGCCTTCGAGATAACGGTGCGGCGTGCCGACCCGCTTCATTCTTTTGAATTCAGCCGACAGTCCGAGCAGGTAACGGATTTCTTCCGGCGTATAATCCAGCAGAGTCAGAAAACTTCTGCCGCTTAAACTGATTCCCATATTATTTCTCCTGTTCTCTGATCAGAGGCATGGACATGCATCGGGGTCCGCCTCTTCCTCTGGAAAGTTCTGAGCTGGGCATTTCCAGTACTTCAATGCCTTCCCTTCTCAGAATCTCATTTGTAACATCATTGCGGTCATAGACAATGACCTTGCCCGGGGCAATCGCCAGGGTATTGGATCCGTCATTCCACTGTTCACGGCGGGAGGCGATCAGATCATCGCCGCCGCAGCGGATCAGCTTTACATGATCCACGCCGGTATATTTCTTCAGAATATCCTGCAGTGTTCCCCTGACTTCACGAATCTTCAGACCGCTTTTTCCTTCCTTGATCTCAAAGATCGTCAGCGGTCCGATAATGCCGGGATGCACCACATAGACATTGCGGTCGATCTGGGTAAAGACCGTATCCAGATGCATGAAGGCACGGCTGGACGGAATCTTGAATGCCAGAACGGTATCGATCGTGCAGACATCATCATGAAACATCTGGGCTGCTGTCGCTTCGATTGCGTCCGGGCTTGTCCTTTCCGATATGCCGATGGCCAGAACCTTATCGCTGAGGTTCAGGATATCGCCGCCTTCGATCGAGGCATGTCTGGTACGGTTGTACAGCTGTCTGACCAGACCGGCAAAATCCGGATGGAAGCGGAGAATATAATCAGCATAGATCGTTTCTCTGCTGCGGATCGGAAAGCGCATCTTGTTGACAAGAGCGTTTCTTCCGACCGACGCAAACGGATCTCTCTGGAAATAGAGATTCGGCATCGGATCGACAACCAGATCATCAGCCGGTGCAATACGGTCCTGCAGAGAATACGCTCTGACTTCACCCATTTCCTTCAGGGTGATTCCTTCCATTGTCTTCAGCACCAGATCCCTGCCGCGGAAATTCTCCAGCAGATACTGTTTCAGTGTATGCCGCCATTTTTCGGTGCGGATATTTCCTTCCTCCAGCCACTGGCTCAGAAACGGATCGATGAGTTCCGGATTGAGATCCAGAACCTCGCTCATCAGGTCTTCCAGATAGACAACTTCCACTCCGTTTTCCCTGAGAATGCGGGCAAATGCGTCATGTTCTGCCTGAGCGGTTTTCAGAAACGGAATATCGTCAAACAGCAGTTCACCGAGGCGGTCCGGAACAAGATTCAGCAGTTCCCTTCCCGGTCTGTGCAGCAGTACTTTTTTGAGCGGTGCAATTTCGGATGTAACACAGATACCCTTCATTACTTCACGCCTCTGCTCAGCTTGGTAACAAAGTCCTGGACATTGGTATTCATTGTGACAGCACCGAGACTGCCGCGGTCATGAAGCTTGTTGGTCACAAATTCAGAAATATCAACGGCATAGAAATAAACCGGACGGACAACACCGTCAACAACCCGGAATGAAGGAATCATATTGCCTGAGGCAATGGAGTGGAGCTGGGTGGCAAGACATACAACTGTCGTTGCATCTCTCAGCATGTCACGCATTGCCGACTGTCCTTTATAGGCATCGGCTATGACTTCCGGCAGCGGGCCGTCATCACGGATACTGCCGGTCAGAACAAACGGAATATTGTTTTTGACCAGACCGTAGATGATGCCGTCATGAATGCCGTATTCTTCAATGAACGCAGGAATGGATCCGCATCTTCTGACCTTGTTCAGAACATCCAGATGATTGTAGTGGCCGTTGGGCATGGAACGCTGGGTATAGATATCCTGTCCCAGGGTCGTCCGCAGCAGCCCGGCTTCCAGGTCATGTGTTGCCAGGGCATTTCCGGCCAGAAGTCCGTGAACGTAGCCGCGTTCTGCCAGCGACTGCATGGCAAGTCTGGCATCATGGTCAAACGAACATGCCGGACCCATGACAAAGACGATCTTTCCGTGTTCTTTTTCATATTCGAACAGGTCATACAGATCCTGATAATCTCTGGCAAAGGCTGTCTCGCGGGAACGGTTCAGACGGAAGGCAAACTGATCATTGTTCTCTTCCTCTTCTGTCTCAAAGCCGTTCACGTGCAGGAAGATTCCTTCCTCGCAGCGTTCCGTGCGGCCGAGAATGACCGTATCGCCGGCTTTGACATTGCGCTGTTCGACAACATCAAGATGACCGTCATCACGAAGTACGACACAGCTGTCCATGCGGCTTTCTTCCGCCAGTGTCCATGTTCCGTTGATCTTAAAATACTCCGGATAGATCGATGTCGAATGGAAATACTCCGGCACAACACCGTCTTTTTCCGCTTTTTCCGTCTTTACATCCGGGGCATTCCGAAAAACATCCTGGGCAAAGTCGGGCGCTTTGTAATTAGGCATTTTAAACATAACTGATATCTTCCTTCCGCAAAAAAAGAACGAATTCTTTCGCAACCATATTGTATCAGACAGCCATACGGTCTTCCATAGCAATCAGGGCATTCATCCCCGCATTTTTCTCACTGCAGCTGTATGGAACAGACTTTCAAAAAACAGAAAAAAGACCGGACTTTAATATTCATTCAGATCAGAGTTACTTCGTTTCCCTTGCGCTCCAGCGGCATTCTTTCCGGCATGCCGTTTTCGCTTGCGGCAAAGCCGACTGCCAGCGCACCGTAAATTCTCTCGTTTTCCTTCAGGCCGCAGCTTCTGAACTTCTCCAGCAGTGCCGGATCTTCATTCAGCCATTTCAGCTGATTGATCCAGCAGGTGCCGAGATCCATCTCGTTGCCGAGAATCATCATGTTTTCCAGAGCACATGCACAGTCGGCAATATTGTTGCCGTAATCCTTCTGATTGGCTGTTACGATCAGTGCCGGACAGTTGTAATGGAATACATATCCGCCTTTCTTGGAGCGGGTAATGGATGAGACAAGGGAAGCGTACATTCCTTCCGTCACTTCCATCTTCGAAAATGCCTGCTGCACAAGATCCGCAAGTTCGGCAAGGAAATCCGGATCGGTAATGACAAAGAAATGCGTGCTCTGGCTGTTGCCTCCGCTTGGGGCAAAACGGCCGGCCTGAATCAGTTTGACAAGCATTTCATCCGGGACAGCTTTTGTCTGAAAACGGCGGGTGCTTCTTCTGGTCATAATTGCATCATATACATTCATATTGCTGGTACCTTCCTCTGCATTTTCAGTATCTCATACTTTTCATGTGCAGGGTCCGCCAAAGCATTCACGCGAGTTCTTTTGCCAGCATGATGCGGTAGAGAACAAAGGCAAGTCCGGCAGTTATCATGTCGGAAACCGCCTGGGCACAGATCACGCCGTTATAGCCAAACAGGGCCGAGGCAATGACAATGACTGCAGCATAGATATATCCCTGTCTTCCGGCACTCAGCAGCAGAGCTCCGCCTGCCTTTCCGGTCGACTGGAAAATACAGGTCGTAACCATGACATAACCGATAAAAGGCATGCCGGCCAGTACTGCTCTGACCATCGGGGTTCCTGTCGCAATGACCGCCGGATCATCCATGAAGACGGCAATCACGGCCGGTGCCGCGGCAAACAGGATCAGTGAAAGGACCAGACCTGTTCCGCATACCAGCAGATAGGCAAAGCGGATCGTCTCCTTCATGCGGGATCTGTTCTTTGCACCGTACAGATAGCCGTAGAGCGGCTGGCCGCCGAAGGAGAAGGCAACCATGATCATGATGACGATCATGACAACCTTGGAAACAATGCCCATGGCAGCAATCTTGTCATTGCCGTACGGCAGCAGAAACCGGTTCAGCAGCATCACTCCGATCGACTGCATGATATTGGTGATCGAAGAAGGAATGCCGATGCCGAGAATTGATGACAGTTCGCTGCCGCTGATCCGGAAGCCTTTCGGATTCAGAGACAGTGCCCTGGAACGGTTTGTGATGAACCAGATGTAATAGATGTCGGCACAGATATTGCCGATCACCGTGGCAATGGCAGCACCGCCGGCGCCCATGCCCAGAGCGAAGATGAAGACAGGATCGAGAATCATGTTGACGATCGAACCGATAAATGATCCGATCATTGCCCCGGTCGCAAATCCTTCTGTACGCAGCAGATTGGTCGGCACCAGGGAAAAGATAATGAACGGTGCACCGAGTGCGATCCACCGGTAATACTCCGAAGCAAAGGATACCGTTTCTTCATTGGCACCGAGCAGCTTCAGCATGCCGCCCTGAAACAGCAGAAGTACTGCCGCAATCAGAACACCGAACAGAGCCGAGCCAAGGAAGGAAAACACCGAGAGCCGGCGGCCGTCATCTACCCTGCCCTGGCCGAACAGGCGGCTGATCACGGAACTGCCGCCCAGGCCGAAGATATCACCGACGGCAATCATGAAAGTAAATACCGGTGCACACAATGACACGCCGGCTACCAGATTCGTATTGCCGGTACGGGCAATGAAATACATATCCACCATATTGTAGACAAGCATCAGGATGCTGCTGAGCATCACCGGCACAGCCAGCTTCATATAAGCCTTCGGAACAGGCATTTTTTCGAAAAGATCGTTGTTCATATTTTATACCTCGCGGTTATTGTATATTTTTTCCTGTCAAATTACAGTGACATATGTCACTATAGAGACATGAAAAAGATCAATTCCCAAAAACGGCTTCAGACTTTTCTGGAGGCAGATCATATTTCTTCATTTTTCTCCTCCCCGGATCTTCCCTTTGAGCTGTATCAGTTTGAAAAAGGTGAATTTCTGAACAACGAACTGGATCCTTCCGGATATCTGCTGTTTCCTGTTTCCGGCAGTATCCGCATTCTTCATGTCCGTGATGACGGATCGATGTATCAGATCGCATCCGGCCGCAGCCTGACATGCCTGGGCGACATGGAATTTGCGTCCGGCAGGATTTCTCCGTATCTCGTTGAGGCTGTGACCGTATGTCAGTGTATTGTTCTGCCTCTGAAGAACACCCGCTCCGTTCTGGAAAACGATCCTGTCTTTCTGCGCTTCCTCCTGTGCCAGCTGGCAGAAAAGATGGATCTGTCAACTGCCAGCCAGGCCATACCCCGGAGTCTGAAAGAGCGGCTCGATTTCTATATCCGCACCCAATGCACAGACAATACGCTGAAAGGTGTGGCAAAGGCAGCCTCCGCTCTTGGAGTAAGCAGGCGGCAGCTGCTCAGGATCCTGAAGCAGATGTGCGAAGAGGGAACCATGGCAAAGACCGGCAAGGGAACCTATACCCTGCAGGCAGAAAAAAAATGACGGCTTCACCGTCATTTTCCAAACAGAAGTTCAATCATATGCACAGGGGTTCCGCCGCCCAGACGGATCCCCTTTTCACAGCCGTTGCAGTAAACTGCCACAGGCTGTCCGGGAAGTGCTGAGACATATGTCTCCATTTTTTCTTTCTGTTCCTGCAGGGTCAGTATATGCCTCTGCTTTTCCAGTTCGGCAAATGTCCCTGGTGCAAGACGCACACAGTCCTCTGCCGGCGGATTGTTCAGCCAGACTCCGCAGAAGTCTGCCTCATCCCTGTTATGTTCAAGTTCCGTAATACGTATATTCATTTTTTCCAGACAGCTCCGCACGGCAGAATGGATGACCGGATCATTCTTCATACGCAGGCAGTCCTGCAGAACAAGTCTGTTCCCGGCATAATCTTTCCATACATATTCCGTATCATTCAAAAGAAATTCATACAGTGTCTGTATGCGTATGCCAGGTGTTCTTTCGGAAAAGAGCAGACTGCACTGGGTGCAGTCAACAATGACCGTATCATCCTTTTTCAGCATTGAAAGATCTTTCCGGCAGCACGGTCCTTCGGGAATGCCTTTCTTTTCCATCCAGGCTATTGCATCTGCAATTGCCTCCGGATGATTTTTCCTGACATCACAGCCGGGTATATACCAGTACATAATTTTTCTCCTTCATACGGTAATGCGGGTAATTCCGATGGAAATCACCGAGATGATCAGCAGCAGCACAGCCACCCAGAGCACGGTTGCCCTGACTGACTGATGATTGACTCGGAAGAACGGATACGGTCCGTCAAACTTTTCGATCCTGTTCATATACAGCATGATCAGTCCGTAGATCAATGTCACCAGAGCCGGTATATACCAGCAGCCGGTATGCTGTTCATGAACGATATAGGAATATACGGAAATGATCGGACAGAGGGTATGATGATACAGACCGTTTCCCGACAGCATCAGTTTCCTGAAGCCGCCGCCCATCGGCACCAGCACAAACAGCGTAATCAGAAAGGTCATCACCAGCATGCAGGTACTGAGATAGCGCAGGAAAACCGTCACTTCATTGAAACCGGAAAGCACCAGCAGGATCGATGAGACAATTGTCACAAGATTTGAAAGCTGCGTGTAATATGCAAAAACAGTCAGTTTCCTGGCTGAGATGCTGATATACAGACCGATGCATTCCAGCACGATCACAATCAGGTTCAGAATCATATACATGTTCATCATGTCACCTGTATTCATTATACATCCGGCAAGTATCTGAACCTTCACACATACATGCATTTCCATTCTCTGTCCTGCGGAAATGATTCATAATAACACCGGAGGCATCTGCCATGATTACAAAAGAAGAACTTGCCCGGATGATCGATCATACCAATCTGCATGCGGACGCGGCCGAAGAGGATATAAAAAAGCTGTGTGAAGAGGCTGTCACCCACCGCTTCCGGATGGTCGCCGTCAATTCCTGCCAGACAGAGCGCTGCCACAGGTTTCTGGAGGGCACTGACGTGCATACCGGTGCCGCAGTCGGATTCCCGCTCGGCCAGCAGACCATTGCCGTCAAGGTATTTGAGACAAAGGATGCCATTGAACACGGTGCCGATGAAATCGACTATGTCATCAATCTGACGGAAGTGAAGGAACACAATACGGACTATATCCGCGAAGAGATGAAGCAGATCACCGAACTCTGTCATCAGAATCATGTATTATGCAAGGCAATCTTTGAAACCTGTTATCTGAGTGATGAGGAAATCATCATGCTGGGGGAAATTGCCCGGGAAATCAGACCGGACTTCATCAAGACTTCCACCGGTTTCGGCACTGCCGGGGCAACAGTGCACCATGTCAGGCTGATGAAGCAGACAGTCGGCGATGCCGTAAAGGTCAAGGCTGCCGGCGGCATCCGCGACCTGGAAACAGCCCTTGCCATGATCGGGGCAGGAGCGGAAAGAATCGGAACTTCCTCCGGTGTGAAGATCATTTCATCACTTTGATTCAAAGTAAAAAATGACTGGAATCAGTCATTTTGTTATCCGGCAGTTTCGGCAATGGCATTCATTGCATTCAGGGAACGCGGATAGCCGATATACGGGACCATCTGCTCCACGACTTTCTTCAGGAATGCGGCGTCATTGCCGACATTGATATTGCCCTGTATGTGCCCCTTCAGCTGCAGCTCACAGCCGCCCTGGGCCAGCAGAAAGCAGAATGTGATCATTTCCCTGTCTCTTACGCCGAGACCTTCTCTTGTGTAATAATCGCCAAAGCAGTTCGATGCCAGCCAGAGGCTGATATTGTCTTTTTTCCATGCATCCTGCATTCTGTCTCCGAAGATTTCGACCTGTTTTGCCGTGCCGGTTTCCCTTCTAGTCTCATCCGTATTGGTCAGCCGTGATTCACCTGATTCTTCAATGCCGAGCTGACGGAACACTTCATTTGTACGCATCAGGAACGGGAACAGCCGGGCAATGCCGAGATAGGCGGCACCCTGATAGACTGTCTCCTTGATTTCTTCCGGCTTCAGGCCGAAACTGTTCAGGCAGGAAGGAATCAGGAAGCCGAACTCATCAACTGCTCCGCAGCCCATGCATGTCGCAAGCAAAGCCAGGCAGCGGCTGTGATCGTCAAGATCATTGCCGTTGATGACTTCGTCATATGCCCAGTTTTCATAGCGGACATTGAAATCATAGTCAGGATCATTTTCATTGACCGGGTAACCCGGGAACATCTTCTCATGGAATTCTTTTGCCTTGTCTCTGTACATAGCACACCTTCTTTTTTTCCATTTTAGCAGAATGCAGGGCTGTATCATTTCCCGCTTTCTGCCAAAATGTTACAATAGTACCGATATCCGTCAGAAAGAGGTTTTTATGAAAAAGACAACTGCACAGAAACCGGTATTATTCACGGTTCTTCTGTTGATTGCCGCAATGTTTGCGGCTGCAGCGTTTACCGTTGTATTCACATTCGCCGGTTTTCCCTCCGGTATCGCTTCTTCCGTCGGACGGCTGATCATCACTGCGGTTCTGATGGTGATATACAGAACATGTTTCCGCTGGGAGAATTCTTTCAAAGGCATCGTTTTTGCACTTCCGGCGCTGATTCTCGCTGTATGGAACGTCGCCTATAACACCCTGGGAGGTGCAGTTCTCAGGGCAGATATACTGCCTGTCATACTGACCGCACTTGCACCGGCACTCTTTGAAGAAACCATCTTCCGGGTAATTCCGTTTCAGAAGATGCAGGAAAACGGATTCTCTGCCCTGAAAACGATCGTGATCACTGCTGTGATCTTCGGACTGATACATCTCACCAATATTGTCGGCGGCAATGTCATCGGCACTTTGATCCAGACCGGATATGCGACAGCCATCGGCCTTCTGTTCGGCGGTATCTATATCCTTACAAAGGATCCGGCCTCCGTATTTCTGCTGCATTTCCTGACCGATTTCAGCAGCCAGATATTCACCAGTCAGCCGACAAGCACTCCCTTATGGGGACTTGCCCTGATGCTGGTGCTGATTGCCGGCATTTCTGTTTACGGCATCATGCTTGCAAAAAAGGCCGATCATCAGTAAATCCGTTCATCAGCTGTGCAAAGCACGGCTGTTTTTCTTTTTCCGGAGATAATAATGCATATAATGAAAACAGGGAGATTCTGACATGAACAGTGAACTGCCCGCCGCTCAGGCATTGCCTTGAAGCGGGGGCTTCCTGCGAAGTG
>CAMNGB010000026.1 GCA_946537835.1 uncultured Erysipelotrichaceae bacterium | reverse complement strand
CGATCATCTTTCCGCAAACGGCTGCTTTATTCCCGCCGAAAACAGGATCTGCATCAAAGCCGGACTGCCGGAGGCACAGACTGTCAAAACCCTCATTCACGAAATTACACATGCCCTGCTGCACAGGAATGACCTTTCGGGCGCCCTGTCTGAACAAAGGCGCCGGGAAATCGAAGCGGAAAGCGTAGCCTATATTGTCTGTGCACGCTTCGGCATTGACACTTCCGCCTATTCTTTCGGGTATATTGCATCATGGTCCGAAAACCAGGATCTTTCCGCACTGAAAGAATCGCTGCATACGATTCAGGAAACCGCATCTTCCTTCATCGATCTGATGGAATATGTTCTTTTCCCTTCCGAAAGAAAAAAGACTCAGCCTGAGCCAAGTCTTTCAGTTTGATTATTTGCGGAAATTCATTCCGGCAATATTCAGGGTTTTATCCGATGACGGAAGATCTGAGGTATCTTCAAGCGGTTCCTCGAGAAGCTGCGGTTCATCTTCCTCATCGATGTCCAGTTCTGCCGTATCTGCATCATCCGGCAGTTCATCGTCATCGAGGAAGTCATCGTCTTCAAACAGATCATCCGCCTCGGTATCGATGCCGTCCAGTTCCGGCTTGTAAAGGTCGGAATTGGTAAGGCTCATATTCGATGTCTTCTCAATCGGAGCAGAGGGAACGTCATCCAGAAGTTCCGTGTCATTGTCCTCCGGCAGGCTGAGATCGAAATCATCCATATTCAGCTCGGTGCTGTTTTCAATCGCCGGAGCCGGAATGACTGCTTCCTCAGCCGTGAATTCCAGGGCATCATCCTCATCGGTGATTGCCTCGATATCACGGAACAGATTCAGCTGTCCTTCTGCCTCAGGATTCTCTTCCGCTGCAGGTTCTTCCGTAAGGACAGCAGCGGGTTCTTCCTTCGGTTCATCCTTTACGAGATCAAGAACGCTTTCTTCTTCAAACGGATCGGCATAGTCTGCTTCGGACGGTCTGCGCAGGCGCACAGCCATATACGGTCTGGCCGGCAGCTGAATGCGGAAGTGTCCCTTATGAATTCCCGCCTTGCGGACCATGACATTCCATGTGTCGATCACTTCGGCAATATATTCCGTATCTTCATCAATATAGAAATCACGGAATGACGGGCGCATGAAGCTGTAGTAGAAGATATACTGGCTCTTGACCGGCTGCATCCATTCGGTTTCCGGCACTGCCGTTACGCAGTCCCAGTCGCCTCTGCTTGCGGCAAGGCCATGACCCGGTGTCTGTTTCAGAACTTCCTTCAGGAAGCGGACACGCTTCCAGCTTTCGCCGTGCAGGGTTCCGCCGTGTGACCACCAGAGAACTTCATCATCATTGAGGAATGTTTCGCCGTGTCCCGGATAGCCGCCTCTCATTGCCGTCTCCCAGAAACGTCTGACCATTTCCTCGCCGGTGATGTTGCCCCAGCCATGCTGGATATTGCCTTCATATGCAATCTCATCCATGACGACCGGCTTGCCGTATCTTTCTGCCAGTTCATCCGTCAGTTCTGCACCTTTGTACAGATCAACCCGCTGAACCGAACAGTGCGTGATCCACGGACGGCTGTGATCATACATGACACGGCAGTTGTGGATGGAACGCAGATGATGATAGATATCCTTGTTCACCAGAATCGAAGCAAGTGCTTCCCAGTCTGCCTGACTCTTGGAAGTCAGCAGATCATATTCGTTGGCCATTGCCCACCAGACATTGTGATAGGCAGAGAAACGGCTGACGATGTATTTTACATACATGGCATCCTGTTCGGGAGTCATGGAACTGAATCCCCATCTGTCATACGGATGCATGATGATCAGGTCGGCTTCGATGCCGCGCTTTCCGAGTTCGACAATGCACTCGTCCAGATTCCTGAAGTAATCGGGATTCAGGCGGTCGTAATCAAAATGATTTCCCTCATTCTTTCCGAACCAGGCCATGAAGTTTTCCTTTGTCAGAACCGATGCGTCCATCGGTGTGCCGGCATACGGGAATACTTCCGGATCCTTCAGATTATAGTCATAGTGCTTCGGGAAGATGCAGAAGCGCATCTTGTTGAAACCGGCTTCTTCAAGGCTCTTCAGTGTTTCCTGTTTTCTTTCTTCACCCTGCAGATGCCAGACATATGCCGTTGTTCCGACCGGATAGAACGGAGTACCGTCTTCATAGCTGAAATGATGGGTATCAGATACTCTGACAGGTCCGTGACAGTTTTCATCGGAAGCCTCGACATAGAATACACCGGAAAGTGTTTCATTCAGGAAAGATCCCTTCAGAACAAATGTATATTTTCCTTCGAATGACGGCATGAAGCGGACCTTGTAAATTCCGTCTCCGTCATAGAAGCCATCGACAACGGCACTCTGATTCTTGCTTGAAAAGATTCCTTTCAAAGACTGATCGAGAAACGGATTGCCGTCTGACGGTCCGGCTACGGACACCTCAAACACATCCCATTTTCTGACACTCGTAGGATAATCCTGACTCATGTTGCATCCCTCCCCTTACTGTGTTAATGCAATACAAAAAAGATACTTCTTCTTAATAACAATAACACGTTCCGGCAAAAAGAAAAAGAACGATGAGTACTGAACTTTTCAGCATTTTCACGTTCTTTCTCCTGCGTTTTCTGTCAGATGTTTTCCACCGGTCTGCGCTCGGGTTTCAGATTGTGCTGCTTCAGGGCTCTGGCAGCCATGACCTCTTCAATTTCTTCGGGGGTGATTCCCTTTTCCACCATCAGCACGATCAGATGATAAATCAGATCATTCAGTTCACCGATCAGATCTTCCTTTGATTCGGAAAGAGCGGCGACGACGACCTCGGTTGTCTCCTCGCCTATTTTTTTCAGAATCTTGTTCAGCCCTTTTTCATAAAGATAGGCGGTATAGCTTCCCTCTTCCGGATTTTCTTTCCGTGCCAGAGCCGTTTCATACATCTTCATCAGTTCGCTCATAGAATCTCCTCTCCTTCAATTGTCCGGTAAAAGCAGGAATACTTCCCGGTATGACAGGCAGCACCTTCCTGCCTGACCTTCAGAAGCACCGTATCGGCATCACAGTCAATCAGAATTTCCTGTACATGCTGGAAATGACCGCTTGTCTCTCCCTTTACCCAGAGTTCCTGCCGGCTGCGTGACCAGTAGGTTGCCAGTCCTGTCTCCATAGTCTGCTGCAGGCTTTCTTCATTCATATATGCAAGCATCAGCACCTGACCGCTTTCGGCATCCTGGACGATGCACGGTATCAGGCCGTCTCCCTTTTCAAAATCAGGTCGGATCATAATCTTACCGGCACTCCTTTCTCATGCAGATATCTTTTGACATCGCCGACTGTCAGTTCTCCGTAGTGGAACAGACTGGCAGCCAGTGCGGCATCGGCCGCATCTTCTTCAAATACTTCATAAAAATGTTCCAGGCTCCCGCATCCGCCGCTGGCAATGACAGGAACATTGACAGCTTTGCGCACAGCTTTCAGAAACGGCAGATCATAGCCTTTTTTTGTGCCGTCGGCATCCATGCTGGTAAGAAGGATCTCACCGGCTCCGCGCCGTACACCTTCCCGGATCCATTCGATGGCATCCATGCCGGTATCAATGCGGCCGCCGCTGATCACGGTGTTCCAGCCGCTGCCGTCGCTGCGCATGCGGCCGTCAACAGCCAGCACGATGCACTGATCGCCGAACTGTGAAGCCCCTTCACTGATCAGATCCGGATTTCTTACCGCCGCACTGTTCAGCGATACCTTGTCCGCTCCGGCCCGCAGGATCCTGCGGATATCTTCTGCCGTGCGGATACCGCCGCCGACCGTAAACGGCATAAAGACCTGTTCGGCTGTCTTTTCGACAATATGGACCATTGTGTCACGGTGTTCATGAGTGGCCGTAATATCCAGAAAGACCAGTTCATCCGCACCCTGTTCATAGTATTCACGGGCGAGGCTGACCGGATCCCCGACCTCTTTCAGGCCGACAAAATTGATGCCTTTGACAACTTTTCCGTCTTTTACATCAAGACAGGGAATGATACGCTTTGTGATCATATGCGCCTCCGGGCTGTTTCGATCGCTGCACCAAGATCAATATCGCCGCTGTACAGTGCCTTGCCGATAATGGTTCCGTACAGATCCATTTCCGCCAGCCGGGAAATATCTTCGAGACTGTGAATTCCGCCGCTCGCTATGATGTCGCAGCCGCAGTGCAGCTTCAGGCGGTTCAGCATTTCAAAATTCGGTCCGCTCAGTGTGCCGTCTCTTGAAATGTCGGTGAAGATCAGCGTCCTGACACCCAGCTTTTCCATTTTTCCGGCAAAATCCAGATAGGTCAGACTGCTGTCCCTGAGCCAGCCGGCAGTACTGACATAGCCGTCCCGGCAGTCCATGCCGACGGCAATTCTTTCACCGTAGCGTTCCAGTGCCTTTTTCAGCAGTTCTTCGTCATTGACGGCAGCAGTGCCGAGAATGACTCTGGCAACGCCGTTTTCGATATAATGCCGGATATCTTCAAAGGTGCGGATGCCGCCGCCGGCTTCCACCGGAATCTTCAGCATTCCCGCTGCCGCAATGATCAGCTCTGCATTTTCTTTGCGGCCGCTGCGGGCACCGTCAAGATCGACCATATGCACATATTCGGCACCGCTGCTTTCAAACGAACGGACCGTATCCAGAACCGAATCGGCCACAATTTCTTTTTTCTCATAATCGCCCTGGTACAGTCGTACCGGAGCGCCGTTGATCATATCAACCGCAGGAATGATGATCATACAAACTCCCTCAGAAAATAATTCAGTACGGAAAGTCCGTCAGCAGCACTTTTTTCGGGATGGAACTGGGCAGCCATGACATGGCCGCGCATAAACAGCCCCGGCACTCTGACATCTCCGTAAAAGGACCAGCCGGCAAGATCGTTTTCTTCGTAGCCGGCAGCGTGATAGGAATGTACATAATAGACAAACGGCTTTTCGGAAAGACGGCTTTTCAGCGGAATATCTTTCAGTTCCAGTTCATTCCAGCCGATCTGCGGAACCGGAAGATCCGTCTGAAAACGGACGATCCTGCCTTTGAAATAACCGATTCCTTCATGTCTTCCCTTCTCTTCGCTTTCCTCAAACAGCATCTGCATGCCGACACAGATACCCAGCAGCGGCACTTCTTTTTCGATGCACTGTCTGACAAAAGTATCCAGGCCTCTTTTTTTCAGATTGTCTATGCAGTCACCGAAGGCACCGACACCGGGCAGAATGATCTTTTCACATTTTGAAAGAACGGCCGGATCGTCGCTGATCAGCGCTTCCGCCTGCAGCGCCTTCAGGGCATTCTCGACACTGCGCAGATTGCCCATGCCGTAATCGACAATGCCGATCATTCAAGCATTCCCTTGGTGCTCGGAATCTGATCGCCGCTGACTCTGACAGCCGCCTTCAGAGCTCTGCCGAGAGCCTTGAAGACTGCTTCGGCCTTGTGGTGATCGTTGTTTCCGTAGTGCACATTGACATGCAGGGTGATTCCTGCCTGGAACGCAAATGCCCGCAGGAATTCCTCAACGTTTTCCGTTGCCATCATACCGATCTGATCACGGCTGAATTCACACCTGAATACCAGATACGGACGGCCGCTGATATCAAGATTCACACTTGCCAGGGTCTCATCCATCGGCAGTGTAAAGCTGCCGTAGCGGGCAATTCCCGCCCTGTCGCCCAGTGCTTTGCGCATGGCCTGGCCGAGAATGATTCCGCAGTCCTCAACGGTGTGATGATCATCGACATCCAGATCCCCGTCAGCCTCCAGATACAGATTCATGCCGGAATGAAATGCCAGCAGTTCCAGCATATGATTGAAGAAGCCGATGCCGGTATTTACCGAAGCCTTTCCCTCTCCGTCCAGATTCAGTTCGCATTCCGTTCTTGTTTCCTTTGTTGCCCTTTCCAGTTTTACTGCCCGCATGGTTTTTCCTCCTCAAACGTTTTCAGTACTTTCAGCACCAGATCGTTTTCTTCGCCGGTTCCGATGGTAATGCGGAAACTGTCGCTGTTCCTGTAGTCACGTATCACGATGCCTTCTTTTTCAAACAGTTCCGTCAGTCTCGCCTTGTCGCTGCTCATGCCGTAAATGAAATTTGTCGCGGAGGGAATATAACATGCCCTCCGGCTTTCCTGCAGTGCTTCAAGCATGCGTTTTCTCTCGCTGCGGATGCCGGCAATGTACGCTTCTGCTTCATCATGATGAGACAGGGCGATCGCAGCAGCTTTCATGCTGAAGGCATTCAGGGTATAGGGAACATACGCCGCCTTCAGCTTCTCCATATTGCCGGGTGATGAAATCAGGAAGCCGACCCGCAGACCGGCCAGTCCGTATGCCTTGGACAGTGTTCTTGTCACATACAGATTGTCATATCTGTCCAGCAGGCTGACTGTACTTTCTGCATCGGCAAATTCAATGTAGGCCTCATCGACGCAGACAGGAATATCCGCAAACGAAGAGACAATATGTTCGATTTCATCAATGCCGAGACAATGGCCGCTGGGATTGTTGGGATTGGAGAACAGCACCATGGCGGCATTCTCTTTCCTGCCGTTTTCGATAAACTGTCCGATATCCAGCGATCCGTCGGCATTGATGTCAAACTTTCTGACGGTTGCCTCATAGGTGCCGGCATAGTAGTCATACATCGAAAAGTCCGGATCGAATGTATAAAGGACCTTTCCCCTGTTCAGAAATGTGCCGATCAGGTAACCGAGAATCTGATCGGAGCCGTTGCCGGCCAGCAGCATCTCTTCCCTTGTCCCGGTAACCTGTGCATAGGCCTGCAGAAGTTCTCTCTGGTCATTGTCGGGATAGCGGTTCAGCGTCAGTGTCATCACTGCTTCAGACACTTCCTTCAGAAAGGATTCCGAAAGCGGCTGCGACCGTTCATTTGCATTCAGCAGGATTCCTTCCTGTACGGCTGTCTCATAGATCTGTATGTCTTTCATCGCTTCATCCTCACTGCTGCAGCATTGGCATGTGCCTGCAGTCCCTCTTCTTCTGCCATTCTGATAATGTCGTTTCCGTATGCCTGCAGAGCTTCTTCCGTATAGTGCAGGAAGGAAGACTTCTTGATAAAGGCATCCACACCCAGGGCACTCGAGAAACGGGCGGTGCCGCTGGTCGGAAGCACATGATTGGTGCCGCCGTAGTAGTCTCCGATCGATTCGCATGTGTAATAGCCGAGGAAGACCGATCCGGCATTGCGTACCTGATTCAGATATTTCATCGGTTCCGATACCATCAGCTCCAGATGCTCAGGGGCGATGGCATTGGCAAACTCTATGCACTCCGCAACAGAATCGCAGAGTATCGACTTTCCGTAATCGCGAAGCGAAGCTTCCGTGATTTCCCGTTTCGGAAGTACAGCTGACTGTCTCTTCAGTTCTTCATTGATCTGTCCGATCAGATCGGATGAGGTTGAAAGCAGGATGGCCGACGCCATCGGATCATGTTCTGCCTGGGACAGCAGATCGGCAGCCGCAAACACGGGATCTGCCCCTTCGTCGGCAATGACAAGAATCTCCGACGGGCCGGCGATCATGTCGATATCAACCTTGCCGTATACCAGCTTCTTGGCAGCTGCCACATAGATGTTTCCGGGTCCGACGATCTTGTCAACGGCCGGGATCGATTCGGTGCCGTAGGCAAGAGCCGCAATCGCCTGGGCGCCGCCGATCTTGTAGATCTCGGTAACACCGGCAGTCCTTGCCGCAAATGCAATATCGGGATCCAGTGTTCCTTCCCTGTTCGGCGGTGTCACCATGACGATCCTTCTGACACCTGCTGTCTTTGCGGGAATGGCATTCATCAGCACCGAACTCGGATAGCTGGCTCTGCCGCCCGGGACATAGATGCCGACTGCCTGCAGCGGCAGTACCCGCTGGCCGAGATAGATACCCATTTCCTTCTGCTGGATATATGAATTCTGTATCTGCGCCTTATGAAAGTATTCGATGTTTTCCTTCGCTCTTTCCATGGCCTGACAGAATGATGGATCGCACTTCCCGACAGCCTCTTCGATTTCCTCTTCACTGACCCGGAAGTTTTCGATATCAATGCCGTCAAACTGCTTTGTATACCTTTTTGCGGCAGCATCCCCTTCCCGGCGGACAGCATCGATGATCTCATTCACCCGGACAAGAATCTCACTTCCGATCTCCTGTGAGCGTGAGTCGAGAAACTCCCGCAGCATCTTCGTATCTTTTTTATTGATTTCCTTCAGCATCTCTGTTCACGATCCTTTCCAGGTCACTGATCACAGCCATGACCTCGTCCCTTTTCAGCTTGAAGCTTGCCTTGTTGACGATTACCCGGGCACTGATGCGGGCTGCCGTGTCAAAGACTTCCAGCCCGTTCTCACGCAGCGTCGTACCGGTTTCCATAATATCGATAATGCCGTCGCAGAGTCCCAGCACCGGTGCCAGCTCTACCGACCCTTCGATTCTGATGATTTCAACATCCATGCCGCGGGAGGTGAAATACCGCTCCGCAACCTTCGGATATTTGGTGCCGATCCTGATGTGGCCGCTTTTCTTCAGCGGATCACAGCCCTTCATGCCGGCAAGGACGAAACAGCATTTTCCGATCTTCAGATCCAGCATTTCGTAGTAATCACTGCCGCCTTCCATCAGGGTATCCTTGCCGACGATTCCGATGTCGGCAATTCCGTGTTCAATATAGGTGATACAGTCATTTGCCTTGACCAGAAAGTAGCGGACATCCCTGCGGGTGTCTTCAAAAACCAGTGCCCGTCCTTTATCCTTCAGTCTCTCAACGCCGTAGCCGCACTCTTCCAGCATGGCCACAGCGGCTTTTTCCAGTCTCCCCTTTGTCAGTGCTACCGAAAGACTCATTCCCGCACCTCCATTCTTTCTGCCGAATCATCCGGCACCAGTTCCACCGGTCCGTCCTGCCGCAGCTTCCGGGCATACAGCAGGGCCTCCTTGAGCCGGGATGACGGATAGACCAGCCGCCGCCCGGAAGGCATCTCAGCCTGTACGGCATCCAGCAGATAATCCGTCTTGACGCCGAATCCGATTGCCGGCATGTCACGGCCGACTCTGCCAAGCAGGTCATCATAGCGGCCGCCGCTCAGCACAGCCGTTCCGATGCCCTGCACAAACCCTTCAAAGATGATTCCCGTATAGTAATCCAGGTGCGGCACCTTCCCGAGGTCAAAGGCAAAACAGCCGCCGTATCCGAGATCATTGAGATCCTTTTCAAGTTCCAGAAAGCGTTCCGTCTCTTTCATCAATGATTCCCCGAAACAGCATTCCGCCGCATCCTTCAGGGCATTCTTTCCGTTCAGCAGCGGCAGACGGCGGAAGAAGCGGTATGCGTCTTTGTCCAGTGACAGCGAATCCAGCTTCTCCATGACATCGGTCATTGCCTTGCGGTCGATCAGGTCGGCCAGCACTGCCGCATCTTCGCTGCCGATGCCGGCTTCCCTGACTGCCAGCTTGAAAAAATCACTGTTGCCGATCTCCAGGGTAAAGTTTTCTGCCGGCAGTGCCTTCATGACATCCAGGGCACAGCTCAGCACTTCCAGGTCGCTCTTTTTGTCCAGTCCGATCAGTTCGATGCCGCAGTCGGTCACTTCGTTTCTCTTGCCGGCAAAAATCTGTCTGATCTTATAGATATTTGCGCAGTAGGAGAAGCGGAACGGTCCGCTGACATTGCCGTACTTGGATGCACAGAGCCTGGCGATCGGCAGCGTCATGTCCGTCCGCAGTGCCAGGATCTGTCCGCTTTCATCCACGAATTTATACATGGATTCTTCTTTCAGATATGTAAAAGTATTCTGATAGGTCGCATAGAATTCGATCAGCGGTGTTTCGATCTTCTGATAGCCGTAACTGTCAAAGACACTGCTGATGCGCCGCTCCAGATCGCTCTTGACGGCGCATTCCTGCGGGAACAGATCCCGCATTCCGGAAGGTATCTGCATCTGTTTCATCATCTTCCTCCTGAAACAAAAAAGCGTCCTGACAAGGGACGCTTCACGTGGTTCCACCCAAATTCACCGGCTTCTCACAAAGACCGGCCTCACAGAGTACCGACATACTCCTGTGCTGTAACGTGCACTCACGTCATTCCCTACTGTCATTTCGGAAATGCGGCTCCGGGATGTGTGTTCGGCAGGCCTGTTCCGCTTCCTTTCACCATACGGAAGCTCTCTGCAGTCGCAGATCACTGCTTACTTTTTCCCTTCTCGGCTTTTCTGATTACTCAAATTATATCTGCATGTATCTGTGATGTAAACAATAAAGAATCTTTTTTCATGAAAACAGTTTCATTTCTTTGCTGTTTTCCGGTTTGCCGTCAGGATCAGCGCTGCCAGCAGCGAAAGAGAGGCCAGAGCCATACTGATATACAGTCCCGTCCGCGGCAGCTGCAGCGGTTCATCTCTGAGTGCAGCACTTTCCAGAGCCTTGTTCTGCAGAGTCACCAGCGGTTCCTCACTGCCGTCGGAAGGCATCGTAAAGCGGATCTTCATCTGCATCCTTTCGTAGCCGGCAGCTGCCGTCTGCTGGGAAATGATATACGTGCTGCCGGGAGTCACTCCGTTCTCAATGCGGTGCGGCACACTGCCGCTGACCCACTGGGCAATCGTTTCACCTTCCTCATTTTCCACCCGCAGCACAGCGCCGCTGAGCATCCTTCCTTCCATATCTTTCAGCACCACATAAAATCCCCTGTCTTCCGGTTTTGCGGCCTGCGGCGGACTGCTTTCTGCTTTCTCCGGCAGCGGCAGATACACCGGTACCGTTCTGCTGTCTGTTTTCTCTTCTTTCTTTTCCTCCGCTTTTTCTTCTTCCTTTATCTCTTCCGGCTCTTCTGCCTCTTCCGAAGGAACAGGATCCGCCGGCGGAAACAGCGGCGGTACTGTTTCAGACATCACTTCGAAACAGATCACCGGTTCTTCCTCCGGCGCATCCGGTGGAACGGTGAACTGTATGCGGCTGCTGTCACAGACATATCCCTGCGGCAGATCAGGCACAGCTTCATATTCCTTTCCGGCTTCCAGCCAGGCGGACGGAATGACGGTGTCCTCCTCTGCCGCAAGACGGCCGGTTTCTTCTCCATCCTCATACAGAATGATTTCACCCTGTCCGGCCGGAATGCCCTCAATGCCATGCAGGCGGACATGGATACAGATCGGCGTCAGGGAAATCTGCAGATCATCATCTTCAGTATCAAAGAAGAACTTTTCTTTCTTCAGCGGATAATATCCCCTTTCTGTTTCTGCCGCACTGACAAGATAACTGCCGCGGGCAAGAACCGCCGTAAATTTCCCATCTTCGTCCGTGTCATATTCCGCCGGCTTCCCATGTGCATCCGGACACGGTTCCGTATCGTCTTCTGCCGCAAAAAACTGCAGATGCATACCTGCCGGCGGCGGTGAAAGACGGACTGTCTTTTCCGCAAACGGAACAGCTTCAGACAGAAAGACCCATTCTTCTTCCTTCAGATACAGCGGCACCCGGACTGTGGTTTCACTTCTGACAAAACCTTCCGGGGCAGAAACGGTCCGCAGCGTCAGTTCACTGCCGGGTACCGGCTTCAGTCCGGAAAGTACCGTTTTCCGATGCGGCAGGCTTTTCCATTCTGCCGTCTTTTTTCCATCCCCGTCATACAGTGCAAACTGAAACTCCCCTTCCGTTTCCGCATCTGCCTGCAGTTCGCAGGCGGCCGAAAACGGATGAACCGGCACCTCAAAGCTTTCTGCTTCGCCGCTGATCTTCCAGGGCATTTCCGCTGCTGCGACCCAGCCCGGAATCTGTTCTTTCAAAGATACTTCGCCGCTGTGTCCGGCCGGAAGAAAGAAATCAGCTTCTTCACTGACAGTCACATCCCTTTCCTCTCCGCTTTCACTGTCACGGACCGTCAGGGTTATGCCCGGGAGCGGGCTGACAACACGGATCATCCTTCCTTCTTCTCCTTCGCCCCTGACTGTATAGGATCCCGAAAGGACAAGCAGACAGCAGGCGGCGGAGATCATCGCTTTTTTCATTGTCATCTCCTTTTATCCTCTGTCTGTCTTATTGTCTTAAGAAGCGGTTTTCCCGCAAAAAAAGGCATACATGACATATGCCCTGATATACCGACCGGGATCCCTGTTCCGGCAGCCGAAACATCCGGTACAGGGACGGATTGTCCCCTGATTGGATATGACAATACAGTCTGTATAATCATCCCTGACGGTATCCCATTCTTCTTTCTTCAGGTCATGTATCACCAGGTTCATTATTCATACCTTCCGGAATTCAGACGATGCGTCAGAATGCTGTTACAGTTTCATTGAAGCATATCCTCCGGAAAAAACGGATGTTTCCGATTTAAAAACTCCGCATTTTCCTGCGGAGTCATTCCGTATCCTGGCCGAGTGCACGGCGGACATTGATATTGATGCGTCTGTACATGTCTTCGGCAGCCTGCCGTTCCTCTGCGGAAAAACCGTCAAAGCAGGCATCCAGAAGATCATTCATGGCACTGTCCAGATCGCGGATCAGACTGCTGTCTTCACTGCCGGCAAACTCTGCTTCGATACTGCCGGCAAGCCGCAGCGTGACGATCTGCCTTGCCTGCAGCTTCTGCAGACTGTTCAGTACACCCAGCTGGGAAATGCCGGTAAAATCGGCAATCTGTTTCTGGGTGCAGGGACCGCTGCTGCAGCGGACTGCAGTCAGCACCCGGATGTCATCGAGATTCATATCATGCTTCATGGCAGCGGAATTCAGGTAGCGCTGATAAAGCTTCTCCTGATAATAGGAAGCTGTCAGCAGATTGCCTGCATCCGATCTGAAAAAGGCCTGAACCGTTTCTTCTCCGACTTTTCTTGTGCCTGGCATCATCGGAATCGTCATGTCATCACGGGCGGCATCGATCAGGAAGCCGGCGATGTTCAGGCGTTCTGCCCGGTATGTCTTCTCATCAAGAATCTGTCGGTAGAAGCGGTCGTAATACTGAAATACCGTTGTCTTCATTTCAACGATCTTCAGCGGATTCAGATTTCTGGCAACCAGAGAGCCTTCGGTTCTGACGTAATAGTAGACAGGTACCTGCAGGGCACAGATCCGGCTGCAGTGCAGGACATATTCCAGGTTAAAGAGAAAGTCTTCACAGAAACTGACATCGGTGTCCATGCGGATTCCGTTCTCTTCAATCACATCACGGCGGTACAGCTTGTTCCAGAGAACTCCGTAATAGTAGTCTGCCGGAGATTCCATCATGTATTCGGCATATTCCTTCCGGCTCAGGACCCGGTCGGTCATGATGCTGCCCTTGCGGGAAAGATTCGCACCGACAACCCTGTAAAAGTCGGCAACGACCAGATCACAGCTGTTTTCTTCGGCCGTGCGGTAAAGCATCTTGGTGGAATCTTCAGTCACCCAGTCATCCGCATCCAGAAACTGTATGTATTTTCCCCGGGCCAGATCAATGGCATGATTGCGGCTGGCAGAAACACCGGCATTTTCCTGATGAATGATGCGGACCCGTTCATCACGGTCTGCAAGTTCATCCAGAATGCCCGGTGTTCCGTCGGTGCTTCCGTCATCAACGATGATCAGTTCAAAATCGGCAAAGTCCTGTTTCAGAACACTTTCGGCACAGCGCCGGATGTATTTTTCGGCATTCCATGCCGGAATGATAATGCTGACGGACGGCATGCTCTTACCTTTCTTCCCTCAGTCCGTAGATCCGGCTGTATTTCTCTTCCAGGTACGTGATGTAATACTGCGGATCAAACGGTCTGCCGGTTGCCTTTTCCATAACTTCGGATGAAGGATACAGAGCACCGTAGCGGTGGATATGTTCCTTCAGCCAGGCCATGATCTGCGGCCACTGTCCGGCCTCAAGAAGCGCACTGACATCGATATCCTCTGCCATCCGGCTGTAGAACTGGGCCGCAAAGGCAGAGCCCAGGGCATAGGTCGGAAAATAGCCGAAATAGGCATACGGCCAGTGCATGTCCTGCAGGATGCCGGAAGCCGCATCGGGAACTTCAAGACCGAGATACTCCCTGTACTTTTCATTCCAGACCGTTTCCAGATCTTGCGCCTTCAGTTTTCCCGAGAATAGATCCTTCTCGATTTCATAGCGGATCATGATATGAAGCGGGTATGTTACCTCGTCTGCTTCGGTGCGGATCAGGGAAGGACGGACCAGATTGACTGCCCGCATGAATTCATCAAAGGAAACACCGCCGAGCTGATTCGGGAAGTGTTTCTGCAGTTTCGGGAAATTGGCCTTCCAGAAGCTTTCACTGCGGCCGAGGTGGTTTTCACAGAGACGTGACTGGGACTCATGCATGCCGGCACCGATCGAAGAGACAATGACGGAATCGTCATAGGCCGGATCGACATCATGGGCATACCAGGCATGGCCGGTTTCATGAACCGTGGACAGAATGCCGGCAACAGGATCATGTTCGCGGTATTTGGTCGTAAAGCGCACATCGTTTTCGCTGATCCAGGTCGTCAGCGGATGCTCGGATTCACCAAGCTTGCCCCAGTCCGGCGTAAAGCCGACATAGTCAAGGATCTGCCGCATGAATTCACGCTGGCGGTCAGCCGGATAGAAGCGGTGCAGAAAACTGTCATCGGGAACAGGCTGTTCCATGATGCGCTTCAGCAGCGGCACCAGCCGTTCCTTCAGAGCCGCAAAAAAGGCATCATAGCGTTCGCGGTTCCATCCTTCTTCATTGTCATCGAGCAGGATATCGTAGGGATCCCTCTCATCATGACGGTATGACAGCAGTTTCTTCTGCGCTTCGACGAGTCTTTCCAGATACGGTGCATAGCTCTGCCAGTCAGCCGTTTTCTTGTATTTCAGCCAGGCCTGTTCAGACTCACTCAGCACCTTCTGAAAGGCAATATATTCATCTTTCGGCACATCGTGAATGCGCGATGCATTCTTCAGACGGAGCTGCACCTTGCGCCTTGTTACCTGATCGAGATCTTCATCCTTCATCAGTTCTTCCATGACGGCATACATCTGCGGGTCATTTTCCAGGCTGAACAGTTCCCCGTGCAGAAAGGCCGTATGTTCATTGCGGACCGCCGCACCGCTGACGGGCGGCCTGTCATTGGCATCAAGACCGATCACGGTCAGCGCAAACTGATAGGCATTCAGTTTCTTTTCCCATTCTTCAAATTGTGTTTTCAGATTACTGTTCATTGTCCTGACCTTTCGGCAATGTACTGCCGCCGTACGGCATTACCGTTACCGTTCCCTTTCCGTCATATTTCTTCTGTGCCTCTGCATACGCTTCCGGCAGGCCGGCAAAGGGCCTGAGGATCGTACCGGCAACAGTCTGAGGATCCATATCGCTTACCAGATAAATATCAGCATATCTGCGGATCATTGCAATGGCGGCAGCCTTGTGTCCGCCGAGCACGAATTCATTCCGGATGGCATCGATCATTTCCTGCGGATCCTGATATTTCTTCATCCATTCTTCAAAGACCGGATTGCCGAATCCCTCCCGGCAGGAACCGCACAGGATCACCGTACCGCCGTCCTTTACGGCATGCTTGGCATTGTCGAGTGCCTTCTGGGTCTGGTACAGGTTCAGATCCTTCGGGGCTCCGCCCTGGGAAACCAGAACAATATCCGTTTTTTCCTTCAGCGGGCATCCGTAATGGTCATCCAGGAATGCACATGCCTGGCGATGGGCATGAACCATATCGCCGGCAGCCGCATGGACGATCTGCTTGTCGGTATTCAGCACCACATTGACAATGAAGTCGGCACCGACCATCGCTGCCGCTTCCTCAATATCCTCGCGCACCGGATTGCCTTCCAGCCTGCCGGCATGGGATGCTGGATCGGTCATCAGCCGGTGATTGGCCTGTATCGCAGCCGGATTCGAAGCGCCTGGCATCAGGGCCTTGGCGCCGCCGGAAAAGCCGGCAAAATAATGATATTCGACATTGCCGATCAGAATCCTGCGGTCGGCCTTCACCACTCTTTCATCGATATCCACCGGCGTGCCTCTGCGGGTTGTGCCCACATGTACGGTGCGGCTGAAATCTGTATCGTCACAGCGGACTGTCCGGAAGATTTCTTCACCAACGAGATGAATCATTTCTTCTTCGGTCTGGCGGCGGTGTGAACCGCGGCCGAACAGGATCGTGATGTCTTCCGGCTGGATACCGGCACTGTACAGTTCTTCCAGAACCTGCGGCAGGATCCTCGCACTCGGACACGGTCTGGTGATGTCGCTGGTCATGATGACTGCCGTTTCACCTTTCCGGACAATTTCCGAAAGCCGCCCGGAAGCCACCGGACAGGCAAGTGCCTGCTGCAGGATCGCCTGCTCATCAGGGTCACGGGGAAGCTCCTTCGGCATCAGAATGTCTCTGACCAGTTCATCCCTGACATCGGCCTGTTCTTCGTCGTATCCTTTTTTCAGGGTAATCTTCATGATCAGTTCTCCAGTACCCTGACCCGGATCATGCCTTCAATGTTTTCAAGTTCCCGGATTGATGTTTCATCAACATCGGAGTTCACATCAAAGACCGAATAGGCAATATCACCGCGTGATTTGTTCGTCATGTTTTCAACATTGATGCGGTCCCTGGCAAAGACCGGCATGATGGCAGCCAGAATGCCGGGCAGGTTGCGGTGAATCAGGCAGATCCTGGCCTCCCCGCTTCTTTCCAGAACCAGATCCGGCAGATTGACAGAGTTTTTGACATTGCCGTTGCGCAGATAGTCGTCTATTTCACTTGCGGCCATGCGGGCACAGTTGGATTCGGCTTCGATTGTCGTACCGCCGAGATGCGGCGTCAGGACGGCATTCTTTGTATTGATCAGGCGGCGGGTCGGGAAATCGGATACATATCTTGCGACCTTGCCGCTGTTCAGCGCATCAATGATTGCGTCTTCATCCACTACCGCATCGCGGGCATAGTTGATGATGCGCACGCCGTTTTTCATCTTCGCGATCGTTTCGGCATTGATCAGATGCCGGGTATCTTCCTTCAGCGGCACATGCAGAGTGATGAAGTCACTGTATTTCAACAGGTCATTGAGATCGCTGACACGGAATACCCGCTGGGAGATCTTCCAGGCAGATTCAACCGAAAGATACGGATCATATCCGTAAACTTTCATGTCGCATGCCAGACCGGCATTGGCAACGATCGATCCGACATTACCGGTGCCGATGACACCGAGTGTCTTGCCGGCAAATTCCGGACCGGCAAACTGCTTCTTGATCTTTTCCATCCGCTCTTCCACCGGGCCTTCGGAGTCATCATAGGTATAGACCCACTTCATGGCATCGAAGATATCACGTCCGGCCATGGAAAGACCGAACAGGAACAGTTCCTTGACACCGTTGGCGTTTCCGCCCGGTGTATTGAATACGGCAATTCCCTTCTCGATGCATTCCTTATATGGAATCGTATTGACCCCGATGCCGGCTCTGCCGATGCACAGCAGTTCGGGATTGAAAGGATAATTATGCATATCGCTTGCGCGCACAAAGATCGCATCGGGATCGGTCACATTGTCACCGATGATGTAATCCTCGCTGCGGAGAATTTCGCGGCAGGAATCGGAAATGTTATTCAGCGTCTTTACCTTGTACATTGTACTCACCTCCGGCTGTTATTCAGTCTATTCTACCATGAACTTCCTTCGCATTGAAAAGATGCTTTTCGTGCGTTACAATAAACAGGCACGAAGTGATGCCCTTGTGATGGAATTGGTAGACGTAGGGGACTCAAAATCCCCCGGTGGCGACACCGTGCCGGTTCGAGTCCGGCCAGGGGCACGAATGACAGCCTGAATCCGTTTCAGGCTTTTTTCATATTCAGAAAAGAAGCCTCAGTCATGAGGCTTCCTTCATTACAGTATTTCTTCAAGAACAGCCCGGTCCCAGATTTCCACCTGTTCGGACGCTGCTGCCTTTTTCAGATCTTCGCTGACTTCCGTATTCACTGCCAGTATGCCGCCGTCGGCATTTTCGGCATCAATATCCAGAACCGTTTCCCGGATCTCTCTTTCGGTAACGGTCCGGTTCAGAAAGGTCTGAACCGTATACGTCTTCCCTTCATGCCGCACAAGCAGATCGTTGTCGTTGTCACTGCGTCCGTCGGCAACCCTGGCATCTTCGATCTGTACTGCTTCATACCCTCTTTCTTCCAGCAGGGAAGCGATGCGGTTGCGGAATTCTCGTTCATCCAGAAAACTGTCGATCAGTGTGAGTTCATCCATCATTCTCTCCTTCGAAAAAAGCCCGCCGCACAGATGTGCAGCAGGCTTCCGTTCAGATTATGCGTTTCTTCTGGCGTTGGTTTCGGCAATGACTTTGTCGGCAACGTCTTTCGGAGCCGGTTCATATCTGTCGAATTTCATGACATATCTGCCGCGGCCCTGCGTCATGGAACGGAGTTCCGTTGCATATGTCTTCATTTCGGACATCGGCACTTCGGCTTCGATGACCTGGTCGCCGTCTTCATTGGCATTGATGCCCATGATGATGCCTCTTCTCTTCGGGAAGTCACCCATCAGCGTACCGGTATAGGATTCCGGTGCGACAACCGTAACCTTTCCGATCGGTTCGAGAAGAACCGGCTTGGCATTCGGCATGGCATTGTTGTAGGCAAGTCTTGCGGCTTCCTTGAAGGCGTTTTCCTTGGAGTCTACCGGATGGTAGGATCCGTCATACAGTGTTGCCTTGACGCCGACAACCTTGTATCCGGCCAGAGGTCCGTGATTCATGCAGTCTCTCAGACCCTGCTCTACCGGCGGGAAGTACTGCTTCGGTACGGCACCGCCGAATACTTCTTCCGCAAATTCCATTTCATCGCTGTCACATGGTTC
>CAMNGB010000025.1 GCA_946537835.1 uncultured Erysipelotrichaceae bacterium | reverse complement strand
TGACAGGGATATCAACGCTGCCATCAACATCAGAGAAAAAGGCATACAGATACTGCATGCCTGATAAGTAACGTATATATACAAGAACGGCAGGGACTGCCGGGATAGCCTGCTCAATATGAGGAACCATTGGGTATACTCACTTCGCAGGAAGCCCCCGCTTCAAGGCAATGCCTAAGCGGCGGGTAGTTCACCTTTTCTGCTTCAGTTTCAAAGTTCTTCCCCGTTTGAGGCAATGACTGTCTTCAGCCAGTGATAGCTCTTCTTCGGTACTCTCTTCATATCCCGAAGATCATGATTGGTGCGGTTGACAAAGACGACACCGTAGCGCTTGCGCATGTCTCCCTGGGAAGAAAGAATATCGATCAGTCCCCAGCCGAGATAGCCAAGCACTTCCACGCCGTCGATATTCATGGCATCCTTCATGGCCTGAATATGGCGGCGGTGATAGTCAATGCGGTAGTCATCCTGAATCTCATTGACACCGTCCCATTCTTCCTGCACGCCGATGCCGTTTTCAATCGGGAATACCGGCATGTGATAGGTCTGATATATCTTGTTCAGAACATCACGGAATCCATCCGGATCGATCTGCCAGTTCCATTCGGTTGTGGCAAGATACGGATTATCCTTCTTTCCGTAATGCATATAGTAGTTCGGCGTTGTTCCTTCCGGAATCTCTGCCGCACTGACAGTGGACGAACTGTAATAGGAGAATGCCAGATAGTCTTCATGATGTTCCCGGAACAGTTCCAGATCTTCTTCCGTGCAGTCCATATCAATGCCTTTCACCTTTACCCACTGCATCATTTCCCGGGAGTACTCACCTCTGGCAAACACATCCAGCAGTGTTCTGTTCATGAATTCGTCTGCCTTTCTGGCAGCCTGGATATCCTTCGGATCACAGGTTGCCGGATAGGTTTCCGCATATGCCAGCATTCCTCCGATCTTCGCATCGGTATGTTCATGAACATAATTTACGATCCGCACATGGGCAAGCATGACATGATGACCGATCTGATACAGTTCATCTTCGGTTTTGTCTCCGTTCAGATACCCCGCGATCCTGAAGGCAATATCCGGATTCCAGTACAGGTTCTGTTCGTTGAAGGTCAGCCAGTATTTCACCTTGTGATGGAATCTTCTGATCACTTCTTCGCCATAGCGGACAAAATATTCAACAACCTCTCTGGAAAGGAAGCCGTTATACTTCTCAGCCAGATACAGCGGCATGTCGAAATGATACAGGCAGACCATCGGCTCCAGGCCTCTTTCGATCATCGCATCCAGCAGCCTGTCATAATAGGCAAACCCTTCTTCATTGAATTCCCCGCATCCGTCCTTCACACATCTTGACCAGGACATCTGGATACGGTACATATTCATGCCCAGATCCTTCATCAGATCCAGATCTTCTTCATAGTGATGATAATTGTCGTTGGCAAAATGCCAGTCGCTCCGGTTTTCAGCCGGTTCCACAATATCGTAGACAGACAGCGATTTGCCGCCTTCGTTCCAGCCTCCCTCCGTCTGCATGCTTGATACGGAATTACCCCAATAGAACATATATTTCCTGTCTCCTTCTGACCATAATTTCTGATACTGACAGCAGCTGTCAGTTTTTTCATACACCATTATATATACAGGAAAGATAACTCAGTTAACTTCTTAATTTGAGTTATCTGAGTTATAATATATACGGAGAAAAAAAGTACCATGAAAAACAACGACGAAAGAATCCGTGAGATTCTGCAGATCATTGCTTCTCTGCCGAAAGGAAATGTTTCCTTCAAAAAGATCAAAGGGAAGGAACAGCCGTATCTGCAGTGGACAGAAAACGGAAAGCGCTGCAGCCGGTATATCAAGACCTCGGTGCGGGAAGAAACGCTCCGTGCGGTTGAATACCGAAAAAAACTGGAACAGGAACTGCACGCACTCACCCGCGAAGACTCCGGAATGACGATGCAGAGTCCTTCCGGTCCGTATCATGTCCTTCCGGCATATGAAACACGCGTCATTACCGGGAACAGCCTGAATGATCTCTGCCGGCAGATCAAAGACTTTAGGGAACGGGACTGCATGAATATTCTGCACAGATATCTTGAAACCGGAACACCCGGCCGGATCTGCCTGCTGTACGGGCTGCGGCGTACCGGCAAGACAACCATGGTTTTACAGGCCATCGACACCCTGCCGAAGGATCAGACCGCATACATCAAGATCATGAGTTCTGATACTCTGCCGGCGCTGGAACATGATCTGAAAATGCTGCACAGTCAGGGCATCCGCTATGTCTTTATCGATGAAGTCACACTGCTGAAGGATTTCATCGACTCTGCTTCCCTCTTTTCTGATATCTATGCCATGCTGGGCATGAAAATTGTCCTTTCCGGCACAGACTCACTCGGCTTTCTGCTGTCATCCGAAGACGAGCTTTACGACAGGGCATACACGATTCATACCACCTTCATTCCTTTCCGGGAATATTCGCGTCTGCTTGGCATTCACGATGTAGATGAATACATCCGGTACGGCGGCACCTTCCGGATCGGAGAAACAGCTTTTGATGATCCTGCTCTGCAGGATGAAAGCATCTCCTTCCGTGACGATGAATCCACCCGGCGCTATATCGATTCAGCCATTGCCCACAACATACAGCACAGCCTGTCATGCTACCGGAACGGAACACATTTCCGGCATCTGCTCGATCTCTATGATGCCGGGGAACTGACAGGCGCCATCAACCGCATCATTAAAGATATGAACCACAGTTTCCTTCTGTCTGTTCTTACCAGAGATTTCATTTCAAATGATCTCGGCATTTCCCGCCGCAATCTCAGAAAGGAACATGTTTCCGATGCTCTGGACCGGATCGATGAGCACATGGTAACAGAGCGCCTGCGGCAGATCCTTGATATCCGCACAAGACAGGAAATGACCGTCACGCTGACTGCCGATCATGTCAGGGAAATCAAGGAATACCTGTATCTTCTCGATCTGATCGTTGACTGCCCGATTGAAACCATCGGTGCCGAAAAACCCGTGGAACATATTCTCTTTACCCAGCCGGGCATGCGTTACAGTCAGGCCCAGGCCCTGGTGTTCTCACTGATGAAAGATGAGATGTTCAGTTCTCTGCACCCGCAGGAAAGATCCATGGTCACTGAAAGAATCCTGCAGGAGGTCCGGGGCAGAATGCTGGAAGATATCATACTGCTTGAAACGCTTCGCACCGCAAAGAAAAATCAGCACGTATGCAAGCTGCAGTTCGCAGCCGGTGAATTTGACATGCTGATATGTGACACAGAAAAATACACCTGCCGTATCTTTGAAATCAAGCACAGCACTAAGACAGACAAAAAACAGTTCCGGCACCTGATTGACACAGACAAATGCTGTCTTGCCGAACAGCAGTACGGAGAAATTACCGAACGCTGTGTCATCTACCGGGGACCGGAAAAAACCATCGGCAATATCCGTTATCTGAACGCAGAAAAATTTCTGGAATCCCTGCACCTGTAACAATCAGCTACTGACAAAAAAGAAGTCTTTCACACATTGAAAGGCTTCTTCGTTTTTTCAGATATCCCGGTAATCAACCAGTTCCACGTCATGTTCCTCAAGCCATGTCTTCATGGCCGGATCACACAGCATGGCAACTTCCTTTGTCCGATTGACTGTCAGGGAAGAATGGTTCAGCAGATAGTCATCCAGATAGCCGGGATGGAATACCGCAACACTCGGCATGTCTTCCTTTGCGACATTCAGCACCCCGTCCTTCAGGCACTGATAGGCATCATAGTCGGGAGACATCGAACCCATCGGAAGGATTCTGATCTGCTTACCGTCAAATTCTGTCGGCCGTCCGTCAAAGCGCAGCAGCTGCAGCGGCAGATGATATTTTTCAGCCACAATTTCCAGAGCCCGGTTCAGATTCAAGCTCATGACGGCATGGGCTTCAAAATAATCCGGTTCCCTGCCGGTCAGTTCTTTGAACTTCTCATACTGGGCTTCGATCTCAATGACTGCTTCTTCAACAGAGACAAACTCTTCACCTTTTCTGAATGCCTCACGGTATTCCCCGGAAGAGCGGAATTCACCGTTTTCATTTATCATGGAAGGAATCAGCTTCGGATCGGCACACGGTTTTCCCAGGCACACATTGGTATGCTGGCCAAGGGCAATGTCAAAGTCCTTCAGAAGATCCAGCCCATGCCTTGCATAAGGCATGTTGGGCATCAGACCCGCACTGCGGACCAGACCGTCCTTCACGGACTTGTAAATACCGTAATTCACTGCTTCGCTGTAGCCGATATCATCGGCTCTGATAATCAGTTTTTTCATTTTCGCTCCTTATCCGTTTTCCTTCCCGGCAGGCTGCCGGATCATGGTATACATATGCACGCCGCTCTTCAGAACAGCATCTTTTTCAGCGGTCATTCCTTCATGTTCATACTTCTTCATTTTCTTCTCTGAATCAGTATCGAGAATCGTAATCAGTCCGTGTTCATCCGCTTCCGCAAACGGCATCGCCAGAAGCTGTCTGAGAATGCCGTGATGCTGGTATTCCAGCCTTACACAGACCAGACAGACATCCACATAATCCGGTGTATGTTCATGATACAGCGTATAATCCTGCCAGCCGTTTCTGACCGTGATCATTTTCTGCAGACCCTCAAAGGTCATATGAAACATGTATTCCGCCGTCAGCCAGAGATCCCGGTACCAGGGCAGACCCCTGCCTCTGCGGTACCAGACAATATAGCCTTCTTCCTCTTCCGATGTCGTATACAGACCGCCGTGTTTTGCGAAAGCCTTCAGCGTAATATAGAAATACTGCACGGCATCTTCATGTCCGAGGCTCCGGGACACAACCCCTTCTTCGGCCAGAAATGCATCCGCAAACGCTTCGGCAATTTCATATACATGCCTGTCATCAATTCCCTTCAGACTGATCATGATCCTATTGTACCGTGAATGAACCGAGAATGAAAAAGAAGGAACTGATGTTCCTTCCGTTACAGCTGATTGACTTCTCTTACGGCTTCCCTCATGGCACTGTCAATGCCGAGACGGATCATCGTGCTCGGGGCTCCGTAGCAGATATTGAAGCCGGCTCTGTTTTCAAAGATGCGGTGCGATCCCAGCCTCCTCAGACGCTGTACATCAACCTTGCCCGGATCATAGACACTCAATGTCAGCTTGGCAATCGAAGAGTTGGTCATCTTGATATTCTCAATGCCTCCGGCGGCCTTGATGACGGCATTGATGATTTCATCCTTGCTGCCGGTCTTGAAGAGATCCATGGCCATATATTTGAAATACACCCTGGTAACCAGGAAATAGACAGCGGCGGTAAAGATGCCGGCAACCACCACACCGATCAGGCTTCTGGAAAGCGCCGGATACTGCAGATAGCTGATGAATTCCGGAAGCGATCCCGGTCTTGCCGTCAGTGTCAGCGTATCCACCGACTGATAGCCGAGATAGATATGCAGAGACTGCAGAGCCATATACAGAATTCCGGTATAGGCCACATGGAAAGAGAACAGCAGCGGACACAGGATCATCAGGATCAGTTCCAGCGGCAGCAGCGTTCCCCAGAGCACCGAGGCAGCCGTGCCGATGATGCACAGAATGACCATGCGCCGTTTTTCCAGAACATTCGTATCCAGGGAATAGGCAGCCCAGATCAGTGCCGGCATGGCAAACAGATTCAGCACATAATACGGTGTAATGAACCTTCCGGCCATACCCGTGACACCGTTGGCGGCCAGCTGGGCAGTCCAGATATTGACATCACCGGAAATGGAGATACCGGCCGCATTGACCCAGGAACCGCCGTTCATCTCATACCAGAACGGCTGACGGATCATCGTTCCAAGACCTAAAGTTCCAAGCACTCTTTCGGTAATTCCGTATAATGCCAGATTGATCGGATTGTTTGTATCAACCGAGATAAAGCGGACAATGCGCTGAATGAACACGACCGCATACGGCCAGAGATACGACATGACAATTCCGGCAACGATGCTGAAGAAGATCGTTCTCAGAACACATGACATTTCCCTGGAAATGAAGGAGAAGATGCCGTATTCCGTCTTCTTGCGGGAACCGTTGAATGACCACAGCGTGATTGCCGTTACGATCAGTGCCCCGATCAGACCTGTCTGCAGGGGATAGTGGGTAGAACCGACCAGAGATACGACATTGGTGCGGTTGACACTCAGACCGAGAATACTGCTGTAGGCCGTTGACGGCAGTGACGGATCGGCAAAATACATGGTTGCCGCAAGATATGTCACATAGCCGCACAGTCCGGAAATGATCGATGCGGCAGAACCGCCGCGCCTTGCGGCAAGACGGATCAGAAACAGCAGCGGATAATTGACGGTCATAAACTGACCGATCCTGATCAGCAGTTCACCGAACGATATCACCGCATCATTGCTGAAAAGACCGGCAAAGCCGTAAACCGAATTGGTAATCAGGTTTCCGGTGCCGACCAGACAGACCGCAAAGAAAATCACGCACAGCGGGAATTTCAGTATTTCATAAAAAGACTGCCAGTTTCGCATGATTCAATACTCCTAAAACAAAGTCTTCAGGCGGTCAAAGTAGGAGACCTCCCGTCCGCTCAATACCCGGACATGAATATCCTTGGCAGAGGATACCGTGACCTGGTTCAGCCCTTCCAGCGAATAGATGTCCTGATCACAGGCCAGCACGGCACCGCTGAAATTTGCCGAACGGAACTCAATGACCGTTTCCGGCTTCAGGATGATCGGTGACTGCAGGGAGCGGAACAGACTGTGATGGATCACACTCATCTCCGTCAGTTCAATAAAGTCCAGTCCCTCCTGGATCACGGCTCCGCCCAGCGAGCGGTTAAAGGCGGAAGAGCCCAGCTGCGTGCAGACAAGAACGCCGCTGCCGCGCAGTGTTTCGAATTTTTCGCCGTTGATATAGACATCAATGATCTGGGTGCGGTAAGGATTCTCGATGCGCACTTCATTGATGGCATGATGCTTCATTCCTTCTGCCGTCATCTGCAGAAGACGGTATCTCTTCTCTTTCAGCTCGCCGCTGAAAAAGGTGTCCATGAATTCCCGGTAGTCGCTGTCCCTATAATCGGTATAGAAGCCGAGGGTGCCGGTATGAATGCCGTAGAAGCGGACATTGGAAAACCATTTTCCGACCCGCCGCAGTACTTCATGTACGGCATGAATATAGGTGCCGTCGCCGCCGATGACAAAAACCGTGTCCGGTTTCAGGTCATCACGAACAAATCCATGTTCCTGAAGTTCCCTGTCGGTCGTACGGCCGAGTTCTTCGGATACCGGATCCGGTCTGGTGATAATCGTATATGTACTCATTTCCGATCTCTTTTCATGTTATCCATTATATATGAAAATGCGTATCTTCGCACTGCCGGCAAAGAAAAGGAACACCGCAGTGTTCCTGATCAGCCGAGGATGCCCTTGTCGGCATTGTGTACGGTCGGTATTTCCGCCGTATCGATATCGCTGAGATGACTGCCGCTGTATTTTTTCGTCTCGGAAGCGATGACATTGCTCAGCAGCAGAACCGCAATGATATTCGGAACAGCCATGAAGCCGTTGAGAATATCGGCGATATTCCACACCAAGTTCAGTTCCACAAGAGAACCGATCATGACAAAGATGACCCAGAGAATCTTATACGGCCTGATCGCCTTTTCACCGAACAGATAGACACAGGCTCTTTCGCCGTAGTAATACCAGCCGAGAATCGTCGAGAAGGCAAAGGTGATCAGTCCGAATACCAGAACCGGAACGCCGATATAGGGAATAACCGAGAAGGCATTCGTCGCAACCGTGGCACCGTTTTCAGAAAGTCCGTCAATGCCCGGATATTTGATAATGCTGGAAATCATGACAAGGCCGCTCATCAGACAGATGACTACCGTATCCCAGAAGACACCGGTCATGGAAACCAGCGCCTGGCGCTTGGGGTTTGCCGTCCGGGCAGCAGCACCGACCAGCGGAGCCGAACCCATGCCGGCCTCATTCGAGAACAGACCTCTGGCAAAGCCGTAGCGGCAGGCCATCATGACCGTGCTGCCGATAAATCCGCCGCCTGCAGCCTTCGCGGAGAAGGCGGAAGACACAATCAGGGAGAGTGTCTGCGGCAGTACATCGGCATTGATGATCAGAATCACCAGACAGCCGACAAAATAGAATGCGGCCATAAACGGAACCAGCGCTTCCGATACTTTCGTAATTGATTTGATGCCGCCGAGAATGACCAGTCCGACAACCGCTGTCAGAACCACTGCCACAAGCAGCGGCGATACATTGAAGTTCTGGGTAATATTGGTAACGACCGCATTGGCCTGCACCATATTGCCGATGCCGAAGGCACATACCGATGCCAGAAGGGCAAAGATAATGCCAAGCCAGCGCATGTTCAGTCCCCGGTCCAGGGCATACATGGCACCGCCGATCATCGTTCCGTTTTCGGAACGGACACGGTATTTGACCGCAATCAGGTTTTCGGCATATTTTGTGGCAATGCCGAAGAGACCGGTCAGCCACATCCACAGCACCGCTCCGGGACCGCCCATGGCAATCGCCGTGCCGACACCGATGATATTGCCGGTGCCGATCGTAGAAGACAGTGCTGTCGTCAGAGCACCGAACTGGGAAACATCCCCTTCCGCACTTTCGTCTCTTGTGACGGAAAGTCTGATGGCCTTAAAGATGTCCTTCTGAATAAAGCCGGTACGCAGTGTCATGAAAATATGCGTCCCGAACAGAAGAATGATCAGCGGCCATCCCCAGACGATGCCGTCTATTTTTTCTATCAGATCTGCAAACATAATAATTACCTGCCAAACAGTGTATAGTGTACCACAAAGCAGTTTTCTGTACGAATTTCTTACTCGGCCCTCTGTGCTTCCTTTTTCCCTTATAACTGTATGACTGCCTTACTCCTCATATACATTCTGGAATTCCACCAGATACCCGTCAGGATCGCTGATGAAGAACGAATAGACCGGAAACTGCGGATGTTTCTTAGGACCGCGGTAAACACTGCATCTGTCCTTCAGTTCCTCATACCTGTTCCTGACTGCTTCATCATCTTTCAGATTCAGGGAAAGGCAGACTCCCTGCGGACCGCTCAGCGGCTTTCTTCCGTCACTGTACTGACAGAATCCCCAGTATCCGTATCCCGTATCGAAGATATACAGGCTGTTTCCCTGTTTCTGGTCAATGGGAAGGCCAAGCAGACCGTGATAGAAGGATACGGTTTTCCGAATGTCTGTGCAGGGAAGAAAGATGACCGAACTTCCTGCTCTCATACTTCATCCTCCGCCGGAATGATCATTGCCCTGTACAGCAGGGTCATGACACTGATCTGGATCAATGTTCCCCAGCTTACATCTGAGAGGAAATGATTGGTCATATGGATGCGGTTGTAGGCAAAAAGCATTATATAGGCAATGGCAATGAACCAGCACACAAGGTTTCTTTTGGGGCTGCTCTTTTTGGATACATCACTCAGCACCGGCAGCATCAACAGCACCGATGCCTTCAGCATATGCCCGCTCGGCCAGCTCATCAGTCCGTCTTCCTTGCCGGCCAGATAGGGAATCATTTCCCACCAGTTCCGGAATGCGGCATGCGGATCATCGAGCGTGATCAGATATTTATATCTCGGTCTGGATCCGACCAGCTTCAGCCAGTCCTTCAGCCAGAAAGACAGAGCCGTCACAGTGATCATCATCAGTCCGGCCATGATCAGCTTCTTTCTGTTTCTTTCATCCAGAACTTTCCATGCCACAAACATGCATACAAGAATGATTGCGATCCAGAACAGCAGTCCGGCAAGGGAAAGGAGCGGTGACGATTCTCCCGGCACATAGCCAAAAGCCGCCCGGATCTCCGTGGCGCCCTGATCGTTGCAGAAGAGCAGTGATGCAATGAATCCGACAATCATTCCGGCCCTGCCGGCAGATTCATATCTGTCTCCCTTCAGACCCTTATATATGCATACGCCGCCGATGGCCGGAAACATATATGAGGCAGTCTGTCCGTACCAGGCGAACCAGCTGCCGATATCGGTGCGGTTTGCCAGTGCTTCACTGATCTGATAATCATAGAAAGACCCGATGACAATTCCCAGTACACACAGTGCCATCAGGCCGTAGGTCCATTTTTTGCTGACGCCGAACAGGTTTTCCTTCATCGCTGTTCCTCTTTTCTTTTGATCTGAAGCTGCGGATAGCTGATTCCTTTCAGGCCGCCTTTGGTGACCATCAGGATCTCTTCATGATCTGCAAGATCAGAAATCATGATCTCATTGGACAAAGCTCCGTCCATTGTACTGGCAAAGACGGAAATGATACTGTCATCCAGCTGAAACTCTGCCTCTGCACCGGAAGGAATGCGCATGCCGATCCGGTCCAGTTCTTCCATATCGATTCTGCCGACCGGGAAACCGGCTTCACTCTGCGGCACCAGGTCTTCCGTAAATCCGTGTTCTTTCTTGAAGGCATCCTTTCCGTTCTGAGACGGGATCACCCAGAACGGCACCAGCATGGATGCCAGCTGTCTTTTTCTTCTGATAACAATTGTCTTCATCTGCTGTACTCCCTGTTAATACTCTACGGCACATCACTGAGAAATACCAACGGAAAAACAGACCGGCAGAGATTATAATGAAAAAGGATAAAGGAAAAAACATCATGGATACAATCATCATTGAAACTTCACTCGGAACCGTTGCCGGCAGAAAAACAGACGGCTGTCTGGAATTTCTCGGCATTCCATATGCGAAAGCAGAACGCTTCCGCTATGCAGAATCGATTGAACATTTTGAAGGTGTGCTTGATGCGACGGAATACGGCAATGCCTGTCCGCAGTACCGGCAGTATTTTCCCCAGCTCGATAACCCCGAACGCCTTTTCTATCACCGGGAATTCCGGCAGGGCATTCCCTTTCACTATGACGAAGACTGCCTGAACCTGAATATCTTTACACCCGAAAATCCCGACCACTGCCCGGTGGCAGTATTCATCCACGGCGGCGGTTTCAACTCCGGCAGCAACGCCGAGGAGCCTTTCCGCGGCTATGAACTGGCAAAGCGCGGAATCATTACCGTATTCATCAATTACCGGGTCGGCATCTTCGGCTATCTGACCCATGCGGATATTCAGAAGGAATACGGACGGGACGGCAACTTCGGTCTCGACGATCAGCTGACGGCATTGAAATGGGTAAAGCGGCATATTGCCGACTTCGGCGGCGACTCTGAAAACATCACGGTATGCGGACAGAGTGCCGGTGCCATGTCCATCCAGTATCTGTGCCTGAACCACGATAATGCCGGACTCTTCCGGAGAGTTCTGATGATGTCCGGAGCCGGCCTGTTTCCGAAATTTGCCTCACCGCGGGAAGCCGAAGTAACCCGGGAATACTGGCTGCAGCTGATGGACAGCATCGGCTGCACTAGTCTTGAGGAACTGCGTTCCCTTGATGCGGCTGCTCTTCTTTCTGCCGCCCAGGATCTCAAAGGCAGACGGAAAGACACCCTTTATAACACGATGCCGGTCATTGACGGGGTTCTGATCAAAGGCCACATTGACGAACTGATACACAGACCGCTGCCTGTGGGCTATATGATCGGCTATACCAATACCGACCTGTACGCACCCTTGATGGCATATATCGGCAACCGCTTCGGCCGTGACAACAATGCCTATATCTACTATTTCGATATCGATGCCCCGGGTGATGAAAACAAAGCCTTCCATTCTTCCGACCTGCGCTACCTGTTCGGACGGCTGGAGCAGTCCTGGCGTCCGTACGGCGAACGGGACTTTGAAGTATCAAAACAGATGATGGATTATCTTGCGGCATACTGCCGGAGCGGAAATCCCAACGGACCGGGAAGACCCTACTGGCAGTGCTGCCATGACGGCAATGTCAATATTCTCCGCTTCGGTGCCGACAGGACGGCAGAAGAAAAACCGTCCCTGGCAAAACTGGCACGGAACATGATACAGAAAGGAAACCCCAAGGCATGAAATTCCGGCATCTGTTCAGACTGAAGGAAAACGGCGGCACCTATGCGGAATTTGAAGCGGACAATGTACGCATGCGCCTGGATTTTCTGCCGGGCATTCTCAGAATTGCTCTGATCAGAAACGAAGCAGAACTGATTCCGACCTGGAGCATCGCTCCGGACGGAACCTGCCCGAAAGAAGGAAGGGACAAGCTTTCGACAGAAGGCTTTGATCCGGTAAAGACGGAAATCACGGAAGAGGACGGGATTGTCACCTTTGAACACTGCGGTCTGACTTTTCATATTGAACTGATGAACTTCCGCATCACTGCCGAAAATGAAAAGGGCATCGTCTATCAGGACCGCAGCGGCCTGGCATATAACTTTGCCGGCGAGCTCGGCCGCGGATCCGTGCACTTTACCCGCCGCGAAGAAGACCAGAAGATTTTCGGTCTGGGCGACAAGAGCGGACATGTCAACAAGAACGGCCGCAGCTTCGATCTCTTTACCGGCGATGCCATGGGCTTCAAGGCCGAGTATTCCGATCCCTTGTACAAGCATCTGCCGTTCTATATCTGTGAAAACAGGAACGGATCCTACGGCCTGTTCTATGACACCTGCAGCAGCGGCCGCATCAACTTCGGCCAGGAACATGACAATTACTTTGAACCGTTCAATTCCATCCGCTATGAAGAAGAAAACATGATCTTCTATCTGATTCCCGGAACACCGAAAGAAATCATTCAGAAATTCAATGCCCTGTGCGGCGGCATTGCCCCGGTGCCGGAATGGGCTTTCCGCTACTGCGGCAGCACCATGGAATATACCGATGCCCCGGATGCCGATGCCAGACTCAGAGGCTTTATCGAACAGTGTGAAGAAAACGGCATTCATGCCGGCGGCTTCTGGCTGTCCAGCGGCTATACCCAGATCGGTGACAGGAGATGCGTCTTCCACTGGAATACCGGCAAGATTCCTTCTCCGAAGGATCTGAATGATCATTTCCGCAAGCACGGTCTGGAAATCATTCCGAATATCAAGCCGGCTTTTTTAAGCGATCATCCGCTGTATCGGAAGATCGCCGGAAACGGCTGGTTCCTGCACTACAAGGACGGCAGTCCGGCTGTCTTCCCCTTCTGGGGCGGCATGGCCAGCTATCTTGACTTTACCAATCCCGGCGCCTATGCCTTCTGGCAGGAATGCATCAGGGAAAGCCTGCTGAAATACGGATACCGGAATCTCTGGAATGACAACAATGAATATGATGTCTGGGATGACGATGTCTGGGCCTGCGGCTTCGGAAAAGAAATCAGAGCCGCCCGCATCCGTCCCCTGTTTGCCCTGCTGATGGCAAAAGCCGGCAGGGAGGCGTGTGCCGAAGCGTTTGCGGACCATGAAATTCCGTTTATGGTTTCCCGCTGTGCCCAGGCCGGCATGCAGAGGTATGCCACAACCTGGACCGGTGACAACTATACCGATTTCCGGGATCTGCGCTATAACCATTACCAGGCCATGACCATGTCCCTTTCCGGCTTCTGTTTCTTCGGTCAGGACATCGGCGGCTTTGCCGGACCGAAACCGGGACGGGAACTGTTCCTGCGCTGGCTGCAGTATGCCGTATTCACACCGCGCTTCGTTCTCCATTCCTGGAAGCCGGGTGAGCCTTCCAATATGCCGTGGCTGTATCCCGACCTTCTGCCGCAGGTCAGAAAACTGTTTGCCTTAAGGGAAAAACTGGTGCCGTATCTGTATGCGCAGAATGAATTGTGCATCAGAGACAACCTGCCATTGATCAGGCCGGTGTTCCTGTATGAACCGGACTATGACTGCGAAGCCGACTGCTTCCTGTGCGGTGATGACATCCTGGCCTGTCCGGTATTTGATGAAGGCAGAAATGATGTCACGGTGAGACTGCCGGCCTTTGCATCATGGAAACTGCGGGGTGAAGGTGAAACACATAAAGGAGGCACAGAGCTGACTGTGCCCTGTGCCCCCGAAGATCTTCCGGTATGGTTCGAGAAGATTTAGATATCGATTTCGTTTTTCTCGTATGACTCTCTGAGCTTCTCTTCCTTGCGGATCTGAAGCTCTTCTGTTTTTTCCTTTGAAAGCGGATAGCAGACAAACAGCAGCACCGCCATAATACCGAACATCAGAGCCGGAATCAGCGTGCCGAGATCGTACATGATCTTCAGGTTCGACAGTGTCTGTACGGCTCCTTTTTCATATTTGTAATGCATGCCGAGCAGAGCGCCGTTGACACAGATCGCCGCCAGTACCTGTCCGACCTTGCGGAACAGATTGAATACGGAATAGGCAGTGCCGTCATCACGGCTGCCGGTTTTCACCTCGATATCATCGATGGCGTCGGTTACCATTGCCCACAGCTGCATGACCAGTGTCGTCAGGCCGCAGCCGCTGATGAAGTTCATTGCCAGGAAAATCCACAGCAGTTTTGAAGGCTCCATACTGCGCAGGAAGAACAGCACCAGATTGGCCAGTGCGGCAATCGTCATGCCGACGGCAGTGACTTCCTTCTTGCCCTGTGCTGCCGTCAGTTTCGGCAGGAAGAACATGAAGATGATCATCGGTGAGTATGTGCATGCCTGGGTTGCCAGATTCATCCAGTTGGCCTGGAAATAATCATCGAACAGATAGGTATAGAAACTCTGGGTAAACATCTGCCCTGCCAGCAGCAGCATCGATACCATCGTGATTGCCACAAATGCCCTGTTCTGAAACAGCATTCCGATGGCCTTGAAAGCAGCGCCTTTTTCCTTCGGCTGCGGCTTGGTCTTGACTCTTTCCTTGTTCAGCCGGAAGCTGATCAGCAGCATCACGCAGGATACGACTGCCATGATGATGACACCTCTGATGACCGGTTCATAGACCATGTCGGTGATGACCCTGCCGTTTTCGCCGATCACCGGATTGCCGGCGGAGTCAAGCCGTTTGGCATAGGCAAAGCTGGCAATGAGCAGCACCGGAATCGAACCGAGGGCAGCACCGATGGAACGGAAGACCGAAAGCTTGCTGCGCTCATTGGCATCCGTCGTAACGACCGATGCCAGCGATCCGTAAGGTATCTGCAGGACCGTATAGGCCATGCCGAAGAAGATATAGGTAACCGTCGCATAGATACAGGTTGCCGTGTAATGTCCCTCTTCGCCGATACCCGGCAGCTTCAGGAACATCAGGACGGCTGAAACGGACAGCGGCACTGCCGCATAGAGGATCCATTTCCGATAGCGTCCGTGCTTTCCCGGTTCAACCGTATCGCAGATTCTTCCCATGATCGGATCGTTGATGCCGTCCCAGACTCTGGCGACAATAAACATGATCATGATGAACAGCGGACTCAGATGAAAAATGTCGGTGTAAAACTTCTGCAGAAGTGTTGTTACCAGCGCAAAAACCAGACAGCCGGCCGTATCTACCATCGCATAGCCGATGTAGTCTTTCGCCTTCAGTCCGCTGGTACGGCTGATATAGCTTTCCTGATGATCTGACACAATGATTTCCTCCCAGAACAGATGAATTTTACTTCTTTTATTGTATCATCTCATGCTCAAAAAAAACTGCTCCGCTTTGGGAACAGTCTGTGTGAATCTTAATAGTTTTCTTTCTTGACCTCGAAGAAGGACTCCTTGTATCCGCACAGCGGGCAGACCTTCGGGGCATTCTTTCCGGTCAGCGTAAAGCCGCAGATCTCGCACTGCCATACAACATTCTCATCCTTGGAGAAGACCTTGCCGGCATTGAGGTTGTCCAGCAGCTTCTGGTATCTTTCCTCATGTTCCTTTTCGACCTTGGCTACCATGTCCATCTGGGCAGCGATGCGGGTGAAGCCTTCTTCACGTGCTTCGGCTGCCATTCTCTTGTACATGTCGGTCCATTCACCGTTTTCGCCGTCGATGCCGGCCTGCAGATTCTCGGCCGTCGTCGGAACACCGCCCTCATGCAGAGCCATGAACCACAGCTTGGCATGTTCCTGTTCATTGCGGGCTGTTTCAAGGAAGATGTTGGCAATCTGTTCGTAACCTTCCTCACGTGCCTTTTCGGCAAAATATGTGTACTTGTTGCGGGCCTGGCTTTCGCCGGCAAATGCTTCCTGCAGATTTTTCTCAGTCTTTGAGCCTTTCAGTTCCATTGTTGTTCCTCCTCTTTCAAAAGACAGTTTTTACAGATTCCTTCAAAGGCCGTGCTGTGCCGGATGATCCTTGCGCCGGCAGCTTCTGCAGCTTTTCTGTCATATCTGCTGTCATACGGCGCATCGATATCGAAAACATTTCCGCATCTCAGGCAGTACAGATGATCATGCGGCACGGGATTGCCGTCATAAAAACTGAATCCCTTTTCGCTGATCTTCTGAATGATGCCTTCTTCACACAGAACATTCAGGTTGCGGTATACGGTAGCCATGCCGATTCCCGGTTCCGTTTCCTGAAGAACCGCCATCACTTCTTCGGCTGTCATATGCTTGCCGATCCCTTCAATGATATTCTGAATGATCTGTTTCTGGCGCGTATGTCTTCTCTGCATAACACTCCTTATTGAGAACTATTCTCATTATGACAGATATAAAAAGGGAATTCAAGCACACAGCCTGCGAATTCCCTTTACGATTCTTCCCGAAGGATCATTGAAGTGATTTCCGGGATTCATTTCCGTGATCACTTCTGCATATCCGCCGATGATTTCCGCACTCTTTCGGGTATTGTCCTCCACTTTCGCCATAACAGGACTGCGGGTATTCTTTTCCGTATCGCCCAGCGAAAGATATACCTTGCGGCACTTTACGGGATGTTCTTCGAGATATTCCATCCATCCCGGATACCACAGCGAACCGGAGGCCGACATGCACGCATCGAACAGATCCGTTTTTGTGCATGCATACAGGGCAAACAGTCCCGCCAGGGAATAGCCGGCAAGAATCATTGTCTGATATCTTTCCCGGTACGGACGGACAAGTTCTTCCAGTGCGGCAGTCGTATCATCTGCCTTTCCGGCAAAATCCTCGCCTCTGCGGAAGACTCTTTCCGCCGGCCAGGGGGAAAGATCGCGGTTCCAGTCCTCTGCCTGCACAAACAGGACAGATTCCGGAATATCGATATCCTTTTCCTCTTCCCCGCCGATCAGAACGACCAGCGTATCATTTCCTTCACTCAGCCTGTGTGTCAGCGTCATCCAGCCTGATCTCCGTAAAGCCTTCCGGCAGTGATTCGATCGTATCGCGGGCCCCGATGATGCAGACAGATCGGTCGGCCATGACTTTGGCAAACAGGTCCGCACAGCTGCGGAATGTTTCCGCGTCCATGTTCTGAATTGCCCGCCGTACATTCAGACGGTCTTCATAGCTGACATGGCGGAAATATCTGACATCACTCAGCCGTACTCTGGCAGCCGGCGAAAGCAGCGGATCGGTTGCCGCAATGGTGCCGATGATCAGCTGGGTAATATCCTGTGTTTCCCCGAAGGTTCTGATATATTCCGGTATCTGATCATACACAGAAAGGGTATGAACAGGATCGGGATCGCGGTACGAATAGGCACCGCAGTTGCCGTTCGGATTGATGCTGAAGCCGGTACCGTAGGCTCCGCCCTTGACTCTGACTTCACTCCACAGCCAGTCATAGGTCAATGCCTGGGAAATGACATGCATATAGGGTTCGAATGTACCGCCCTGATCCAGCAGATTGCCGATCACGGCACTGTAGGATATGCCGGCCGGAATGACAACTGCTTCCCGGTGGTCTTCCAGCAGCGGATAATGCACCAGCGCCCGGTTGGCATCATAGCGGTGCAGTCTTTCAATCAGGCTTTCCAGCACATCGTCATGATCGCCGGTAATGCCGACGGTCAGACGGTCCGAGGCAAACAGAATATCGCTGTACAGTTCGCAGTCATTCAGGAACGCATCGATCTTTTCGTCATAATGCGCTTCCAGATCACGGTCAAAGATTCCGGAAGAGATTCCTCCGACAAACTCCCGGAAGACACCTTCGGCACTGTGATGGGCAGAAGCCCTTCGCATTGCCAGGGCATGTCCGTTCATGATCAGTCCCTGCCGGAAATCTTCATTGTCCTGCTTCAGCAGCGGCAGGATTCTTTCCCTGTCAAAGACCGTTTCCTGAGCAATTTCCAGAATCAGATCCACTGCCTTTTCCAGATTCTTCTCCAGTACCGAACAGCTGACACCGAGCACCGGCAGAACTGCCTTGTTGTTCTGCTTCATCGAGAAGGCATCCAGGAAGAAATTCAGACCGCCGAGATCCCTGCGGACAGCTTCCTGCAGCTGTTCAACCGTCTTGTTTTTTGTCGGCAGATTCATCAGAAGACCGGCATACAGTCCCAGCGACGGCAGGTATTCTCTCCGGATTCCGGCCAGATTGAAATACAGATTCATATAGACAATGCCGGACTTCTCGGCCGGATGGACAATGACCGGCACGCCGCGGATCTTCTTCTCGGTAAAGGGATCATCTTCCGGCACATCATTGAGATCGGCCAGGGTCAGCTTCGGCAGTGTCGCCAGTGCTTCCGGCGAATCTCCCTCTGCCTGCCAGGCATCCAGTGCCAGATTCAGATCGATATATTTCTGTACATCCTGCCATCCTGCTTTCGCATTCTGCAGTTTTTCCCTTTCCCGTGCCAGGCGCTTTTCCGCCAGTGTTGATGACGGCACGGCCATGATGGTATACAGATGCTCGTCATCGAGCAGGAATTCCTTCAGCAGTTCTTCAAAATATCCTTCATCTGCTTTCTTCCGCAGTGTTTCAAACAGACCGGACAGACTCATGTAGGTTGCCGGATCACCGTCATACAGCCAGGCATCAAGCGATCTCTGGGCATACATCAGACCGGCCGGCTCCCTCTTTTCACGATAGCGGAATTCCATCTGGTTCAGTGCCGCCGTAATCTGTTCATGCGGCAGTCCCTCCCTGACCAGAC
>CAMNGB010000024.1 GCA_946537835.1 uncultured Erysipelotrichaceae bacterium | reverse complement strand
TACACAGGACTTTGAACAGTATCTGATGACGAAGGATTTCCCGCCGGTGGATCTTCTGATCCGCACCAGCGGCGAACTCCGCATTTCCAATTATCTTCTGTGGCAGATCGCCTATGCCGAACTGTCCTTTGTCCCGGAATCCTGGCCTGAGTTTACACCGGAAGTGCTGAAGCGCTGCCTCGATGAATTCGAAAACCGTGACCGCAGATTCGGAGGCGTCAAAAATGTCTGAAAAAATGAGAATCAAAACGCTGGTTGCCTTCGGCATGCTGGCAGTCGTCGTGCCGGTATTCTGGTTCGGCGGCATTGCCGTGCAGGTGCTGATGGCTGCCCTGGCTGCCGTTGCCTGCTATGAGACGGTCAGTCTCAACCGCAGCGACAACAGCTGGCTTTTATGCGGCATTGCCTTTGCGGCATGCATGATCATGTGCTACTGTTCCATGAATGACCTGCCGGCTGCGATGATGCTGTGGCTGACGCTGCTGTTCTTCATTGAACTGGTGGACGGAAAGATCAATTCCGACTTTGTCATGTATACCTACGGAATCACCATTCTGATTGCCGGTGCCATCCGCTGCATATTTCATATCTATGAACTGCCGCAGATCAGCGGCTTCTGGTATATCTTCTATATCGGACTGTGTGCCTTCGGCTGTGATACCGGCGCCTATTTTGTCGGCAGTGCCATCGGAAAGCATAAGCTGATTCCGCATATTTCCCCCAACAAGACATGGGAAGGGGCAATCGGCGGCTATGTCATCGGTGCTGCACTTTCCATGGCATTCGGTTTCTGGAAGCTGAGCGACCTGCCGTCTTCACTGATCATTGCCGCTTCGCTGCTTCTGCCGCTGACGGCTCAGGTCGGCGATCTTGCCTTTTCATCGATCAAGCGGCATTACGGCGTCAAGGATTTCGGAAATCTCTTTCCCGGCCACGGCGGCGTCCTTGACCGTGTCGACAGCATTATTTTCTGTCTGGTCGTATTCAGCGGCTTGATGATACTGTGGGGGATCTGATCCATGAAACGTCTGACTTTGCTGGGAGCGACCGGCAGTATCGGCACACAGACGGTCGATATTGTCCTTCAGCATCCCGATCTGTTTGAAATCACCGCCCTGAGTGCGGGACATAATATCAAAACACTGAAAAAGATCCTGGCGGATATTCCGGCCGGGATCGTATGCGTCAGTGAAGAAAGTGATGCACTGGCACTGCAGAAGGAATATCCCGGAATCGAATTTGTTTACGGCGATGAAGGACTCTGCACGCTTGCCATGCGCAGCGACTATGACCTGCTTGTCAATGCCCTTGTCGGCTTTGTCGGCTTCCTGCCGACGCTGAAGGCGATCGAATGCGGTCATGATGTCGCGCTGGCCAATAAGGAAACACTGGTCTGCGGCGGTGCCCTGATCGACCGGGCACTGAAGCAGTACGGACGGAAACTGTATCCGATCGACAGTGAGCACAGTGCCATTTTCCAGTGCCTGCAGGGAAACAAAAAGGAGCAGGTGAAGCGCCTGATCATTACTGCTTCGGGCGGTTCCTTCCGGAATCTGAAGCGGGAAGAACTGCGTGATGTCACGGTCGAACAGGCACTGGCCCATCCCAACTGGTCGATGGGTGCCAAGATCACGATCGACAGTGCCGATATGATGAACAAGGGCTTTGAAGTGACTGAAGCACACTGGCTGTTTGATCTGCCGTATGAACAGATCGATGTCATCATGCATCCGGAATCGGTCGTGCATTCGATGGTCGAATACGCTGACCACAGCATCATCGCCCAGCTCGGAGCTCCCGATATGCGGCTGCCGATCCAGTATGCCCTGACCTGGCCGGAAAGATATGATTACCAGCTGGATGAACCGCTCGATCTTGCCAGACTCGGAACACTCCATTTCAGTGCGCCTGATTATGAAAGATTCCCGCTGCTGGCCCTGGCATATGAGGCAGGAAAGAAGGGCGGCAATCTCGGTGCTGTCATGAATGCCGCAAACGAAGTTGCCAACCAGTCCTTCCGCAATCGTGAGATTCCTTTCCTGATGATTGAAGAGATCGTGATCGATGCCGTTCACAGTGCCCGCTTCAGCGAGCTGAATACCGTGCAGGATCTGATCGATGCCGATACATGGGGCAGGGAATATGCCCTTGAAAGAATACGGAGTTTCAACAAATGACGATTATTTATTTTCTGCTGCTGCTGTCCGTGATCATTGTCATTCATGAGGCAGGACATCTTCTGGCAGCCAAGAAATTTCATGTATACTGCTATGAGTTTTCGTTCGGAATGGGTCCGCTGCTCTGGAAAAAACAGACGAAGGAGACGCAGTACAGCATCCGTGCGATCCCGATGGGCGGATATGTGTCAATGGCAGGGGAAACCGACGGCGACGAACTGTATCCGGATGTCGAAGTGCCGGAAGAGAGAAGGCTGATCAACCGTCCCTGGTGGCAGCGCATCATCATCCTTCTTGCCGGTGTCACAATGAATTTCCTGCTGGCATGGGTGCTGTTCTCAGTGGTCTATCTGGCCCAGGGAGCCTATGCGGAATCACCGCCGGCTGTTGTCGGCAGTGTCCGGGAAAACTCACCGGCCGAAAAGGCAGGCTTTGAAGCAGGGGATATCATTCTTGAGATTTCCAAAGCAGACGGCGACAGTATCCGGCCGAAGACCTTCATGGACATGCAGACATTCTATATGGATGACACCGATACCGTAACCTACACGGTTCAGAGAGGCAGTGAAGTGCTGGATCTGAAGGTCACCCCGGAATACAGTGAAGAAAGCCAGACATATCTGATCGGCATTTCCAGCGGTGATGTGATCGTAAAGCCGGTCAATCTGCTGAACTGCTGGTACTACGGTGCCAGGGAAATGGGAGATATTGCCTCGCTGATGCTGAGAACGATCCTCAACCTGTTCCGCGGCATCGGCCTCAATCAGCTTTCCGGTCCGGTCGGCATATATCAGGCAACTGAGACATATGCCGCAATGGGACTGCTGAGCCTGCTGTTCCTGATGGCTCAGCTGAGCCTCAATGTCGGCATCTTCAATCTCCTGCCGCTTCCGGTTCTTGACGGCGGACAGATCGTCATTACCCTGGCGGAATGCCTGAGCGGAAAGAAGATGAATGAAAAGTTCAAGCTGGTCCTGTTCGGGGCCTGCTGGGTGGTTCTGATCGGTCTGATGGTATTTGTCACATGGAATGACATTACCCGCATCTTCGGACTGTAGCTGAAATAACAATGAAAGAGGTCCGTACAGCCGCATACCGGCATTGGATGCGGCAGCGAGACAGAAAAGAGGAACCGGCTTAAGTGCCGATTCCTCTTTTAATGAAATATGAACTTTTTTTACTCTGCCGGCAGGGCAGCACTGCCCTTGCAGTAGGTCTGTCTGACGGAATAATCATCATTCAGTACGACAAGGTCGGCATCACAGCCGGCACAGATGCGGCCGATATGATCATCCATTCCCAGCAGCCTGGCGGGATTGACGGTGCAGGAATTGACTGCCTTGTCAAAGGGAACCAGTGCCCGCTCGACCAGATTGCGCAGACCTTCGTTCATGCGCATTGTCGAACCGGCAAGGTTCTTTTCCTGTACAAGATGGGCGGAACCGTCCGGATAGATCTCGATCTCATGACCGCCGAACATGAATCTTTCCCCGGCCGCAAAGCCCTTGCACATCAGCGAGTCGGAAATCATGACAGCCTTGTCGGCATCCTTGGCGTTGAAGAAGATATGCAGGGCATCGGGGGTACTGTGGTTGCAGTCGCAGATGATCTCGCTGTACAGGTCATGAAGCCTGAGTGCCAGTCCGACCATGCCGTTTTCCCGATGCTTCAGGGGCCGCATGGCATTGTAGGTATGGGTAATCGAGGAGGCGCCGTTGGCAGCTGCCAGCAGGGCCTGCTCATAGGAGGCATCACTGTGTCCCATGGAGACGATGACGCCGTGATCACGGCAGTAATGAGTCAGTTCAAAGTGACTGTCATGTTCGGGCGCCAGGGTAATGATGCGGATCCGGTTTCCGGAGGCTTCCTGGTATTCCCTGAATTCATCAACGGAAGGGGGAACGATCGCTTCCGGCGGCTGGGCGCCTTTGTAATTCATATCCAGATACGGGCCTTCCAGATGGATTCCGAGAATGCGTGCGCCTTCATAGTCCTGGGATGCGACGGCATCGACGTTGCGGACTGCTTTCAGCAGCGTTTCCCTGGCGTCGGTGACGGTTGTCGCAAGGAATCCCGTGACACCTTCGGAAACAACACCTTTTGCCCATTTTTTCAGTCCTTCGGGATCGGCATAGTTGGTATCGAAGCCGTAGGCTCCGTGGGTATGGATATCGATGAAACCGGGAACGATTCTCAGATCGCCGTAATCGATGTCCGGCTTTACGGCCGGATCAGATGTTTCAACACTCTGAATGATGCCGTCTTCAATGATCAGGTCGCAGGCCAGAAAGGAACTGACGACCCAGACGCGGCTGCTGCGGATGCGCATAAGAATACCTCCAGAATACAATACTACTGTAACACAACCGGATCATACGTGCGCAGAAGCAAATTATTGATATAATAGTAAGCAATGAGTGAGGTGACAGTATGATCGGAGTAATCGTAACCGGACACGGAACATTTGCCAGCGGCATGAAAGAAGCAGTTCGTCTTCTCGCCGGCAGACCGGAATCCTTTGAGGCGGTGGACTATCTGCAGGAAGATTCCACCGATGACTATGAAGCAAAAGTACGGGCAGCTCTGAGTGCATTGAAAGGCTGTTCCGGAATCCTGATTCTGGCAGATCTTCTGGAAGCGGCACCCTATAAGGTCTGTGCCGATGTCAGAAAGAAAGTGATCGATTCCAGCCGCATCGAAATCGTTGCCGGCGTCAATCTCGGAATGCTGACACAGGTCAATCTGGCAAGAGGATATGTCTCTTCCGTGCGTGACCTGGCAGATCTGGCAGTGGAAGAAGGACGCCATCACATCATTCGCTACACAGAAGAATGAAATGACTGAAATGATATTTACGGAGGGTTCATGGAAGGAATATTGATCGCTCTGGCAGTGTTTCTGCTGAGCATGGACCAGCAGGTCCTGACACGCACACTGCACCGTCCGCTGATCGCCTGCACGATATTCGGGGCGATTCTCGGGGATGTGCAGACCGGCGCTGCAGCCGGTGCGGCGATTGAGCTGACACTGCTGACGTTTGATAACGAAAGATACTTTTTAAGCCGTCCCGCCAGTGTGCTTTACAGCTGCTTTGCCGTACTGCTGGCAGTGAAGGCGGGCATGAATGCCCAGGAAGCATCCGGTGCCGCTATTGTTTTCCTCGGCATCGGAGCCGGCATTGCCCATCTTTTATCGGTTGTCAATCTGGTATTTCTGCAGCAGGCCAGAAAAGCTGCCGAAACCAGAAATGAAAAGAAGCTTGCGGCTGCCAATTTCATACCGCTGATCCTCAGCGGCCTGGTCTGTGCCGTCATTGCCTTTGCCGGAAGCGCCAGTGCCGACAGTTTTGTGACGGCAATGGAAAATTCCGGCGATCAGTGGGGCTGGATCCTGGAAGGATTTGCGGCTGCCGCTTCTCTTCTGCCGCTGGTCGGCTTTGCCGTACTGCTGCGGAATCTTTCCGCAAAGGACATGCCCGGTGCCTTTTTCGCCGGCTTTGCCTGTGCGGTTCTTGCCGGATCGCTGCTGTCCTATGAGGCAGCTGCCGTTGTCTGTGCAATGATTGCCTTCGGCATCGGTGCATATGATTATCATCAGAATCTCAAGAGCACGGAAAAGGTATCCGCTGCAGCGGAAAAGACAAAGAAGGGGGACAGTAAGCAATGGTGGTAGGAACTGGAAAATATACCAACACAAACGAAGCGTTCCCGCTTGACAGAAAGACACTGAATCAGGTCTTCCTGCGTTCATTCTTTGCCGATGCTTCCCATAACGGCGAAACCGGATCATCTGCCGGCTGGTGCTGGGCACTGATGCCGGGACTGAAGCAGATCCACAAAAACGAAGAAGATCTGGCTCTCTCGATGGGACATGAACTGGAATATGTCAGTGCCGCAAGCCCGGTATCCACATTTGCGATGGGTGTCACGCTTGCCCTGGAACAGCAGAAGAGTGACCTGGAAACGATCCGTTCGGTCCGTACAGCTGCTTCTGCCGCTGCCGATTCCTTCGGAAGGGCACTGTTCTCCTATGCCGTGATTCCTCTGACGGCTGCCGGCTGCTGTGCTCTGACGCAGGCAGGCAACCTGTTCGGCGTTGCACTGTACTTCATCGTACTGGCTGCGCTGTCATGCGCTCTGCGCTACGGCATGCTGTATCTCGGCTACAGCCGCGGTGTCAGGGCTGCCGAAACGCTCAGCCGCCACAGTGAGGCTTTAAAACATGCGTCCCGTCTGGCCGGCATCTTCATGCTCGGTGCCATGACATTCCTCTTTGTCAGAGGTCTTGAAGCGGGAATGTATGCACGGGTGGAATATCAGAGTGTATCGCTGGCTGAAGGACTGCGGAATGTGCTTCCGGGAATCCTGCCGCTGGCATGTATCGGCATTGTCTGGCGGATGCTGACAAAGAAGAACAGATCGCTTCTGCAGTGTGTTCTTCTGCTTGTCGTCATCGGCCTGCTGGGTGCTCTGCTCGGTCTGTTCGGCGGATTCTTCGTTTCGCCGCTGCCGCTGCCCTGGCTGAATCTGTAATCCAAGGACATCCGCAGGGATGTCTTTTTTCGGATTCTTTACCCGGAAAATCTATATGACTTCCGTAAGGAGGTCATACAATGGCTCTGATGAGAGAAATGCCGTGGCATGAAAAGCCGCGGGAAAAAGCACTGCAGTACGGAATACGGACACTGAGCTCGCGGGAACTGCTGGCGATCCTGATCCGCACCGGACAGAAGGGCAGAAGTGTTCTGGAGGTGGCAGATGATCTGCTGAACAAAAGCGGCGGCATCGGCGGCATTGCCCGCATGAGCATTCCCGAACTGACAGAGATTCACGGCATATCCGAAACCAAGGCGCTGGAAATCCAGGCCTGCTTTGAAATCTCCAGGAGATGTGCCCTTGAGGATGCACTGCAGAGCGATGTGATCAGCCGGCCGGAGGCAGTTGTCCGCTGGCTGCAGAAGGAACTCGGAAGTTCCCTGCAGGAGCAGTTTCTGGTCATCTATCTGGATCAGCATCACCGCATCCTGTTTTACCGGGTGCTGTTTGTCGGCACCATCAATGCCGGCAATGTCTATCCGCGCGAGATCTTCCGGGAAGCACTGCTCAGAAACTGCACCGATCTTCTGCTGGTACATAACCATCCCGGCGAAGATCCGACACCGTCAAAGGCCGATCTGGCCCTGACAGGGCGTCTGCAGAAAGCGGGAAAGATGATGGGAGTGAATGTCCTGGACCATCTGATCATCACCAGAAACCGGTGTCTGTCCATGAAGGAAAGCGGTTTGCTGGAAGAACAGATGGAATGATGGGTCTCTCCATGGTAAAATATTCGGAGAAACTATGAATATTGCAGAGAAGATACGTACGAAACTGAAAGAAGATCTGTCGATGCAGGGTCTGGTCAAGCTGGCGCTTCTGCTGGTGATCGTCCTGCTTTTTCAGGCTACAGCCGGAATATGGACAGGTCTTTTCAACAAGATTTTTTCCATTCTGAAGCCGTTCATTGCCGGCTTTGTCATCGCCTATGTACTGCGCCGCTTCTTCAGCCGGCTGGAGGAACACGGGATCTCACGCCGCATCAGTGTTCCCGTTGTTTATCTGATCATCATTCTGCTTCTGATATGGCTGCTGTCATCGCTTGTGCCGATGGTTCTTTCCAAGGCATCGGCACTGATCGAGTCAATGATCAACAGCATCAACTGGGTGCGGGAACAGATATCCATGCAGTCATCCAGCAGTATCCCGTCATGGGTCCTTGCCATCATCAATTCCGGTGTTGAGACACTGAGTGATTTCCGCAGTCTGATTCCCGGTCTTACGGGTTCGATTCCGGATGTTGTCAATGCCGCAGTGGGAGCGATCACGACAACGATCATCTCGATCGTCGTTTCGATTTTCATGAGCCTGGAATGGGATATGGTCCGGGCCTTTGTCGTGAAGACATCACTGCGGATCAGTCCGAGATGCTATAAGACCGTATTTGCGATCGATGAAGAGATCGGTGAATATCTCAAGAGCATGCTGACACTGATGATGATACGGTTTGTTGAATATTCACTCCTTTACTTCCTGGTCGGACATCCCGACTGGCTGATCCTCGGCCTGCTGACGGCAATTTCCATCTTTATACCGTATATCGGTCCGATTGCGGTCAATACCATCGGCATTCTGACGGCACTGACACTTTCAACGACGCAGATCCTGATCCTACTTGCGGCTATTGCCATACTGTCACAGGTGGATGAATACATGATCGCACCTCTGGTTCATGCCCGTCGTACACATATTTCGCCGCTCTGGACACTGTTCTCGATCTTTGCCGGCGGCAATCTCCTGGGCGTATGGGGCATCGTTCTTGCCATCCCCGTATTCCTTGCCCTCAGGACCGTATATCGTATCTGGTCCGGCAGCGAAGAGGAAGAAGGCGATGCGAAGGAGGATACAAAATGAAAAGGAAGCTGAGTGCACTGCTCTGTTCATTTTTGATATGCTGTGTTCTGACGGCCTGCGGAACGGTCAGGGCCGGTGTTGTATATACGATCTATCCCATCGGCTTTCTGATTGAGCGTCTGGCCGGGACAAATTTCAATGCCCAGTCGATCCAGCAGGATTTTACGGTTGTGCAGAGAGCACAGCTGAAGGAAGATTACCGCAATATGCTGAACGGTGCCGAACTGTTCCTTCATATCGGCGATCTAGAGCCGTATCTCTCCACCATCTCGCAGGATATCCGCTCCAGCGGGGCAACGGACATGGATCTTTCCAGTCTCAATGCGATCTATGATTTTGCCCGCTATACTCCGGTATATTCGGATGACGGTGTTACCTATACAAAGAGTGAATACTACCGCGGCGATGCCTTTGCGTCGATCGACACCGATACACTGGACCTGTGTCTGTGGAATGATCCGATCGCAATGCTGTCGATGGCGAAGAATATCTGTGACTGGCTGAGCCGGAACTATCCGGATCAGAAGGAACAGTTCCAGACCAATCTGTCCCACCTGGAGAAGGATCTGATCGACATGGATGCCCAGTATCAGTCACTGGCGACTTCGCTGATCAATAACCGGGAAGAGATCAAGTTTGTGTCCATGACAGCCAGTTTCGGCAACTGGCAGAAGACATACGGCTTCCAGGTATATCCGGTGGTTCTTTCCAAATACGGCGTACTGCCGAATGCCGAACAGCTCCGTCTGATCAAGCAGCGCATCATTGCCGACAATGTTCAGTACATTGTCTATGAACCGAACATGACCGACGACATGAAGGAACTGTTTGTTCAGCTGGAGACAGAACTGGGTCTGACCAGAGTGGAACTGCATAATATTTCCTCTCTGACCGAAACCGAGGAAAGCATGGGCAAGGACTATATTTCTCTGATGTATGAGAATCTGAGTGTCCTGGAGACAATGAGAAAGGAAATCAGCACACCCGGCAGCTGATCAGGTATATGCAATGAGCAGAAAACTATTACTGACGGACGGCAATTCGATGCTGTTCAGGGCTTATTACGCGACTGCCTACGGCAAGCCGATGACGACATCGGCAGGTCTTCCGACCAATGCCGTATTCGGATTTGCGTCGATGCTGCAGAAAGCAATCGAAATCGTCGGACCGGATGCCATGCTGGTGGCATTCGATGCCGGCAAGCATACCTTCCGTCATGAACTGTATCCCGAATACAAAGGCGGACGAAAACCGGCACCGGATGATCTGGTGCCGCAGTTTTCCATGGCCCGCAGCCTGCTTGATGCCTTCGGAATCAGATGGGTGGAGATGACCGATATCGAAGCCGATGACCTGATCGGAACCATTTCGAAAAAGTCACCGGATTATCATACCTATATTCTGACCAGCGACCACGATATGCTGCAGCTGATCGATGATACGACCGATGTCCTGCTGATGAAGAAGGGACTGTCGGAAATGGATGTCATGACAGTGGATGCCCTGAAGGAATCGATGGGTATTTCGCCTCTGCAGATCATCGACATGAAAGGCCTGATGGGCGACAAGAGCGACAACATTCCGGGCATTGCCGGCATCGGCGAGAAGACAGCCCTGAAGCTCCTGCAGGAATACGGGAGTGTGGAGAATGTTCTTGCCCATGAAGATGAACTGAAGGGTGCCCTGCAGAAGAAGATCATGGCCGGACATGAATCGGCACTTCTTTCCAAGACACTGGCAACGATCCGCCGTGATGTCGAACTGGATATGACTGCCGATGATCTGAAGTTTGCACCGGACTATGACCGTCTTGTCGCATTCCTGAAGTCACTGGATATGAATCAGCTGGCCCAGCGCTTTGCGGAAAAGGGACATCTTTCTGATGATAATGCACCGGCTGCTGCGGCAGAAACACAGGCTTACAAGCGTGTTTCCGTCATGCCCAGAGATGCATATGCCGGTCCGTTTGCGCTGTTTGTCGATGATGACAGACAGGATTACCGTCATGCCGGACTGCATGGCTTTGCCCTGTATTCCGAAGCCGGCGGCTTTTATATCGAAGCTGAAGATCTGAAGAAGGATACGGATTTCCTGAAGGCGCTGAAGGACGGAAAGAATGAAATTACCGGCTTTGATATCAAGCGTGCCATGCACATCTGCGGAAGATGCGGCATTCCGGTATCCTGGCATGATGATGCGATGATCATGGCTTCGCTTGCCGATTCAACGCTGACCAGCGTTGAAAAGATCATGGAAGCCGGCGGCTTTGTCCTGACAAAGAAATATGACGAAGTATACGGGAAGCCGAACAAGCCGGTGCTGATCCCGGATGAGAATGATCAGACGGCATACGGCTGTGAGTGGGCAGGATTTATTGCCTCCCTGAAGGAAAAGAATGCACCGCTGCTGAAGGAATATGGCATGGAAGATCTGTACCGTACGATGGAGATGCCGCTGACGGAGATCCTGTACCGTATGGAAGAGGAAGGCATCCGCTGCGATGCGGATGTTCTGGATGATATTGCCAGGGATACCTGGGCGAATATCGAAAGCGAACAGAAAGAAATCTATTCGCTGGCAGGAAGGGAATTCAATATCAATTCCCCGAAGCAGCTGGCGGAAGTGCTTTATGACGATCTCGGACTGCCGTCGGGCAAAAAGCGCAGCACCGGTGCCGAAGTGCTCGAAAAGCTTGCCGGCATTCATCCCGTCATCGATCATATTCTGACATACCGCAAGCTTTCCAAGATCTACAGCACCTATGCCGAAGGTCTGAAAAAGTATATTCAGGACGACGGCCGCATTCACACCGTGTACAACCAGTGTGCCACCCAGACGGGAAGACTGTCATCCAGTGAACCAAACCTGCAGAATATCAGCGTCCGTGATGAACTGGGAAAGGAAATCCGCAAGGCATTTGTGCCGGAGGAAGGCTGTGTTCTGATTTCATCGGATTATCATCAGATCGAACTGCGCATGCTGGCGCATATGGCAGATGAGACAGCTCTGATCCAGGCTTTCCGGGACGGCATTGATATTCATACCAAGACGGCAATGGATGTCTTTGAAAAGAGCGAAGACGAAGTGACGGCAGCTGACCGCCGAAGGGCCAAGACCGTCAATTTCGGCATTGTCTACGGCATCAGTGATTTCGGCCTTGCCCAGCAGCTCGGCACCAGCCGGAAGGAAGCAGCGGAATTCATCGATACCTACTACAGAAAATATCCCGGCATCCGCGATTACATGAAGGGAATCGTCAAATCCTGCGAGGAAAAGGGATATGTAGAAACTCTGTGTCACCGGCGCAGGGAAATTCCCGAGATCCGGGACAAGAATTACATGGTGCGTGAATTCGGCAAGAGAGCGGCAATGAATGCGCCGATCCAGGGCTCGGCTGCCGACCTGATCAAACTGGCCATGATCGATATCGACAGAGCCATGCAAAAGGCAGGTGTGAAAAGCCGGATGATCCTGCAGGTGCATGATGAACTGATCTTCAATGTGCCGGAAGATGAGATCGAAATGATGAAGGAACTGATCGACCGGGGCATGGTGAATGCCATGCAGCTGAAGGTACCGCTGACGGCGGAATGCTCGATCGGCAGAACCTGGTACGAGGCCAAGTAGCATGCCTGAACTGCCGGAAGTTGAAACGGTCGTCAGGACCCTGGAACATCAGATACATGACTGCGGCATCAGCGATGTCACTGTCAGGCTGGACAAAATCATCGAAGGGGATGCGGAAGAGTTCTGCAGGAATCTTACAGGACAGCATTTCCGGCGCTTTGCAAGGCGCGGGAAATATCTGCTGTTCTATATGGATGATATTCTGCTGAGCGTGCATCTCAGAATGGAAGGGAAGTTCTGGCTGCAGAAGCCGGAAGAAGAGATGAACCGGCATATGCATGTTCTCTTTGATCTCGATAACGGCATGCAGCTGCGCTATCACGATACCCGCAGGTTCGGACGCATGCAGATCCTGCCGTATGACACGGACCTGACGCATTTTCACGATCTCGGTCCGGAACCGTTCGATGATGCCTTCAATGCCGCATATGTGCATGCCTTCAGAAAGAAGAAGCATGTGCCTCTGAAGACGCTTCTTCTTGATCAGCATTTTGTTGCAGGCATCGGCAATATCTATGCCGATGAGATCCTGGCCGCATGCAGACTGAGGCCGGGGCGTTCCTGCCAGCGCATTACCCGCGAAGACGAGGAACATATCGTCAGTGAAACCGGGAGGATCCTGAAGGCGGCGATAGCAGCCGGCGGGACCACGATCCGCTCCTATACATCATCGCTGGGCATTACCGGTCTGTTTCAGACGGAATGCACGGTGCATACCATGAAAACATGTCAGCGGTGCGGCAGTGAGATCCGTATGAAACGGATCGGAGGAAGGTCTTCCTATTACTGTCCGCACTGTCAGAAATAAGGATTTGAAAAATGAAGAAAATCGGTATTACAGGTACGATCGCATCAGGAAAGACAACCGTCTCGATCCTTCTCAGAAGAAGGGGCATGGCGGTCTTTAACAGTGACAACTACGGCAAGATGGCTCTTCATAAGGGAAACCCGTGCCACGAGAAGCTGACAGAAATACTGGGCAGTGATGTTCTTGATCAGAACGGTGATATCGATGCGAAAAAGATGGCAGCTGCCGTCTTCGGCGATGAATCGGTGCGGCTGGCAGTCAATGCCGCAGTGCATCCCTATGTCAGGGAAGGCATGCACAGATTCTTTGCCTCCCATCAGAATGATGCCTTTGCCTTTGCCGAGGTGCCGCTTCTGTTTGAAGCCGGCTGGGAAGATGATTTCGATGAGATCGTTCTGGTGACGTGCGACAAGGAAACAGCCGTGCAGCGGATGATGGATGACAGGGGATACACCCGGCAGGAAGCACTGGACCGCTATGATTCCCAGATCGATCCTGAGATACAGAAACAGAAGGCGGACCGGATCATTGACAACAGTTCCGGTCTGAAGGAACTGGATGCATGCATCAACGCCTGGATGAGGGAAATGCGAAAGGAGATGCGCAATGGAAGTCAGAAGCCGTGATACATACCGTATCGAATACAGCGGCGGCATCAGCGAAGAAATCGTTCTGTCCCTGACGCAGCTGTATCAGCCTCTGATCGGACCGGCAGCGGTGAATCTCTTTCTGACGATGGCGGCGGAAGGAATGCGTCAGCATACGCTGGAGAGCCACAGCCGTCTGTTTGTCATGTGCGGCATTGATCCTTCGGTTTTCGACAGAGCGTGTGCAAAGCTGGAAGAATATCTGCTTCTGAGGGTTTACTGCCGGCGCGGGGAAAACCGTGACCAGTATATCTACCGTCTCAATGTACCGATGAATGCCCGCTCATTCATGCAGTCAAACATCTATATGTCCCGGCTTCAGAAGGTTCTGGGACAGAAAAACATGGAAGCGACGATCGCCCGCCTGACCGACAATACCGTCAGCACCCAGGGATTCAGGGATATTACCCGCATGGTGCGCTACAGTGAAGAAGAGGTGCATGAAGAATCTCAGTATACGAAGATTCAGCCGCGCTACCGCTTTTCACCGGATGATGCAACGATCAATTTTGACTATGAGCGCTTTATCGCATCGACATCGGCTCTGGTCTTTCCGATGGAAATGCGGACTCAGGAAAATCTGCGTCTGATCGGCAAGCTGGCAACGGTGCACGGACTCTCGGCAGACCGGATGCGCATTCTCGTCAAGAAATGCATCAATCTCGATACGATGGAATTTGACGGTGAAAGGCTGCGGGTTCTGGCAGAGAAGAGCACGCCGGATATTACCGGCGGCAAGGATATCTATGCGCTGCCTCCGGCATCCTTTCTGCAGGCAAAGCAGAACGGTGCCATGGTATCGCTGAGCGACAGAAGGATCCTTGATCATCTTGCGCTGGATATGCATTTCAGCAATGAAGTGATCAATATCATGATCGAGTATATTCTCAATGTATCCGACAACCGGCTGAACAGCCGCTTTGTGGATATGGTTGCCGGCGAATGGGCAAGAGACGGAATATCGACCCGCGAACAGGCGCTTCTGGAAGCAAAGAAAAAGCCGAATTACAGCAAAAACAGGGGCGGTGTCAGAATCGATGCCCCGGATTACATTATCCGGCAGATCAATGATGAACTGCCGGAAGAGACCAAAGCCAGCAGGGAGGATATTGAAAGAATCCGTGAACTGCAGGCAAAGATGAAGGACTGATATGCAGAAAACAGATTTTACGATACATCAGACGGAAAAACAGATCCGTGATACGGAAGAACTGAAAAAGGATCTGAAACAGGATGAAACCGTGCAGAAGATGTTTGCGGCAATGAACATTCCCGCCCGCTGCATCGAGACTTCACCCTGGAAGATCGCAGACTGGCGCCGGCAGTATCAGCCGTGCATCGGCTGTCAGTCACTTTCGTCATGCGGACAGGAAAAAAAGGGATATTACAGTGCTCTCTGCTATGACGGCATCCTGCAGAATGTCATCACTCCGTGTGCCTATATGCGGGAATCCCTGAAAAAAGAGAAGCACCTGGAAAACTATCTCGTTTCCGATCTGCCGAAATCGCTAAAAACTGTTTCATTTAAAAGGATTTTGGCGGATAATGAAAGCAGGGAATATCTGTCTGTACTGAATGAAGCAATACAGGCATCATATCATTCGGAAGGTCTGTACATATACGGCACACTGGGGTCCGGCAAGACATATCTTGCGGCCTGTGCCTGCAATGACCATGCCGCGAAAGGTGAAAAGGTCGCGTTTATTCATTATCCTTCCTTTACCCAGCGCATGGCATCGCTTGTCAAAAGCGATGAATATCAGACGGAACTGAAGCGTCTCATGTATGTTTCATTTCTTGTGATCGATGATATCGGGGCTGAAAGCTGCACGGAATGGAACCGTGATGCCATTCTGATGACGCTTCTCAATCACCGTTATGAAGAAGGGCTGACGACCTGGTTTACGTCGAACTGCGACCTTGCCAGCCTGCAGCAGCACTTCACATTTTCGTCCCGGAACCGGGAAGATATTCTGAAAGCAGAACGAATTATTGAAAGAATCCGGAATATGGCCAGAGTGACAGCGCTTACAGGCAGAGACCGGCGTATTCCGCGTTGATTTATAAAATGGCAGTGTTAAAATAGGACATTGTCTGGAGGCAAAATTATGGTCAGAAAGATTGGTGTTTTAACTTCAGGCGGCGATGCGCCGGGCATGAATTCCGCAATCCGTGCCGTTACCAGAATCGCCCTGAACAACGGTGTTGAAGTCGTCGGTGTCCACAACGGATACAAGGGACTTCTGGAAGGTACATTTGAGGCAATGGACCGTCATTCCGTATCGGATATCCAGGACCGCGGCGGAACCAAGCTTGGTTCGGCCCGTCTGCCGGAATTCAGGGAAGAGGCGATCCAGAACGAATGCATCAAGAACATGAAGCGTGAAGGCATTGAAGCGCTTGTTGTCATCGGCGGTGACGGTTCGTACCGCGGTGCTCTGGCGCTGACGCAGAAGGGCATCAACTGTATCGGTCTGCCGGGAACGATCGACAATGATATTCCGGGCACAGACTTTACGATCGGTTTTGATACGGCTCTGAGAACCTGCGTCGAGAATGTCGATAAACTGAGAGATACATCGAGTTCGCATCATCGCTGCTCACTTGTAGAAGTTATGGGCAACCGCTGCGGTGACCTGGCTCTCTATACCGCAATTGCCTGCGGTGCGGAAATGGTCATTTCGCCGGAAACAGGATATAACGAACTGGAAACGCTGGAACGCCTGCGTTACCTGTCCGATGCCGTACGCAAGAACCATGCCCTTGTCATCATTTCTGAAAAGATCTGCGACGTCAACGCCCTCGCCAAGAAGGTATCCCTGAATACCAACTTCAGCGGCAGAGCGACTGTCCTGGGTCATATTCAGAGAGGCGGCACACCGACCGCAACTGACCGTATGCTCGCCAGCAGGATGGGCGAAAAGGCAGTAGACCTTTTGATGGAAGGAATCGGCGGACACTGTGTCGGCATCATTGACAACGAGATTACTTCCATGCCTATCGATGAGGCACTGGGCAGACCGAAGAAGAGCCGCAAGCATCTGTACCGTCTGTTCGACCGCCTCGTATAGGAACAGAGGTAAGAATGGATTGTAATCACTTATTCAAAAAAACAAAAGTCATATGTACGATCGGACCGGCTTCCGAAAACCGTGAGACACTGGCAAAACTGGCACAGGCAGGCATGAATATCTGCCGCCTGAACTTCAGTCACGGCAGCTATGAAGAACACGGTGAACGGATCCGTCTGATCAGGGAAGTTTCCGATCAGACCGGAATCAATCTGGCGGTTGCCCTGGATACCAAGGGTCCGGAGATCCGCCTCGGCAATTTTGCCAACGATACCGAAGAATATGAGATCGGTGAAACTGTATATCTTACAAAAGAAGAAATCCTCGGCACGCATGAACGTTTTCACATTGCCTGTCCGGAACTGTTTGATGATCTGCATGAAGGTCATTACATTCTGATCAACGACGGCAAGATGAAGCTGACCGTCCTGGAAAACAACGGTGAGGAAATGAAATGCCGCGTCGATGTTGCCGGACCGATCAGTTCCCATAAGGGATGCAATGTGCCGGGCGTCAAGTTATCGATGCCGTTCCTTTCACAGAAGGATGCGGACGATATCCGTTTCGGATGTCAGAATGATGTGGACTTTATCTTTGCGTCATTCGTCAGAAGACCTTCCGATGTCAATCAGATCCGCAAGATCTGCATTGAGCAGGGCAAGCCGCGCATCAACATCATTGCCAAGATCGAGAACCAGGAAGGCTATGACAATGTCGATGCCATTCTGGAAGCGGCAGACGGCGTCATGGTTGCCAGAGGCGACCTCGGTGTCGAGATTCCGACCATGATGGTTCCTGTCTATCAGAAGCACATCATCCGTCAGGCCAATATGGCCGGCAAGCCGGTCATCACGGCCACCCATATGCTCGACTCCATGACCCACAATCCGCGCTGCACCAGAGCGGAAGCAGCCGATGTGTGCAATGCCGTTCTTGACGGCAGCGACGGCGTCATGCTGAGTGCCGAAAGTGCTGCCGGTGACTATCCGGTGGAAGCCTGCGAAACCATGGCACAGATCGCCGAGGAGGCAGAAAGCATTCTGCCGTACCGTGAGCGTCTGGACTGGCTGCGCACCACCAGCAACAACACGGTTCAGGATGCCGTTTCACTGGCCATTGCCGATGCGACGCTGACCCTGGACAATATCGGTGCCATTGTCGTCTTCACCCAGGGCGGAACAACCGCAAGACGGATTTCCAAATACCGTCCGAAAGTACCGATTCTGGCCATTACCTTTACCAAGGATACCCAGCGCAAACTGGAAAGCTACTGGGGTGTTCTGCCGATCTTCTCGGATGTGCAGAACAAGATGACGAACGATGATGACCTGGCATCGCTGTTTGCCAAGGACTTCGGAATCAGGAAAGGTTCCCTGATCATCATCTCCGCCGGCTATCCGACCGGAGAAGGTTCAGCCAACATGATGAAAATCGTGGAAGTCAAATAACAGATATTACGGAATGTCCCGGCCTGAGGTCAGGACATTTTTTTTGCATACATGTGCATGTATGATGATCAATCTGACGGTCTTTAAGGTAAAATAAATATAATAGGGAGTCCGGCTATGAACAATATCTGTTTTGTGATCCGTGTCTTATCAGCAGTTCTGTGTGCGCTTTTCGGTGTCTTCCTTTTTCTGCCGGCACTGCTGCTATCTTTTCTGGCCCTGATTTTCAACGGCAACTTCATCGGAACGATCATGATCCTCATGTCTGCATTCGTATTCTATGCAGCATATCTGTCCATCCGCAGCGTTTTTAAGGACCGGAACCTGGCTCAGAGTGATCCGGTGCTCTATAGGAAAAATGAAATGAAGGCATCCGTCTTTTCAATCTTTTCGGCATTGATCATTCTGTTTGTTCTGTTTGTCTACAATCAGAATCTTTCCGGCATCATTGAATACGGATTCGGAATGATTTTTGCGGCGGCCGCCGTGCTTCTTCTGGCCAACATTGTCTCGCTTGCGCTGTGTGCGGCAATGAAGAACAGCTGATATTCAGACGATCGGAACCATATCTTTCAGAAGAGGAGGAATGATGAAACCTGCAGCGATTACTTTTTACGGACATGCCTGCTTTAAGATCACATGCGGAGCTGACAGTGTGCTGCTGGATCCGTATGCCGATGACAGCGTACCGGGTCTCAGACTGCCGGAGGGCATTTCTGCCTCCCGTGTATACTGTTCCCATTCCCACAGCGATCACAATGCAAGGGATCTGATCACGGAAACCGACAGCATGTCAGATCCGTTTGAAGCGGAATTCATCACCGTGCCGCATGATGACTGCGGCGGGGCAAAGCGCGGATACAGCGATATTACCGTACTTAATGTTCACGGCATCAAGGCTGTCCATTTCGGCGATATCGGAAGACTTCCCAGCGAGGAAGAATATGAAAAGCTGAAAGGGGCTGACATCGTCATGGTTCCGGCCGGCGGTTACTATACCATTGATACACGGCAGGCAGCAGCGATCATCCGCCGCCTGCATCCGAAGCTGACCATCCTGATGCATTTCCGCACTGATGAAGCCGGCTATGATGTCCTGGCACATATCGATGAGATAAGGAAGGTTTTTCCCGGTCTGGAAGTGCTGAAGGAAAGTGAAATCATCTTCAGCGGTGAAGAGAACGGCCGCATTGCGGCACTGCAGCCGGAACACGGCTCGCGGTTGACACATGCATCTGCACAAGCTGCGGAACGCAGATT
>CAMNGB010000023.1 GCA_946537835.1 uncultured Erysipelotrichaceae bacterium | reverse complement strand
GATCATGTTTGACTCTGCCATGAACAAATACAGAGTCGTCGGTGAAATTGTTGCCGATGCATTCAAAGAAGGAATGAAACTGAAATAGTCACCAAAAAACATATCGCAGTGATGAACTGAGATATGTTTTTTTACATTATTCAACTTCGGCTATCGCTTCGATTTCGCACAGTGCTCCGGCCGGCAGTGTCTTTACTGCGACGCAGCTGCGTGCCGGCTTTGAGACAAAGTATTTTTCATATACCTGATTGAAAGCCGCAAAGTCATTCATGTCTGCCAGGAAGCATGTTGTCTTGATGACATGTTCATAATCGGTTCCGGCTGCCTTCAGAACGGCACCGACATTGCGGCAGCTCTGCTCTGCCTGGGCTTCAATGGTTTCTGCCATCGGGCTGCCGTCGGGATTGGCGCCGATCTGCCCGGATGAGAAAAAGAGATTTCCGGAAATATAGCCATGGGAATAGGGACCGATTGCCTTCGGGGCGTTTTCTGCAAAAATCTGTTTCATGAAAGAATCCTCCTGCTTCCATTATTGCACAGCACTTTTTCTCTTATTCGTTGAAATTTTCTTCTTTGTTCACATGAAGTTCAGATAGGACTGTCAGAATAATGGCAGACAACAGGAGGAAAAACCATGAAAAAACAGGTGGCAGTATTCCTTGGCGGTGTGCTTGCGGTTTCCTTGGCCGGCTGCGCACAGCCTGCAGCGGAAACAGAAGTAACAGAAACCGCAGAACAGACAGAAGAAAAAAAAGAAACAGAAGAGAAGAAATACCTGAGTGAAGCAGATATCACGGTCAATGAGACAATGGAGAACAGCGGCGACGGCGAACATGTCATTGCGGCTGACGGTGAGACAGCTTCCTACGGCAATATCAAGGTCGTCAAAAGCGGTGAATCATCCGGTGACGAAGCGGATTTCTACGGTGAGAATTCAGCCATCTTTGCGACCAACGGAGCTACGCTCGATCTGAAGGAAATCGTAGTCAATACCGACGGCACTCATGCCAATGCCGTATTCAGCTACGGTGAAGGAACAACGGTAAACATTTCCGATTCGGTGATTGCGACAAGCGGCAACTGTTCGGGCGGACTCATGACGACCGGCGGCGGAACGATGAATGCTTCGAATCTGACCATTCATACAACCGGCAATTCTTCGGCAGCGATCCGTTCCGACCGCGGCGGCGGCACTGTCAATGTGGACGGCGGCAGCTATACGACTGACGGCAAGGGTTCACCGGTCGTCTATTCGACAGCCGATATCACGGTCAGCAATGCCCTGATGACATCCACTTCATCACAGGGAATCGTTGTTGAAGGACAGAATTCTGTAACCCTGAACAATGTGGAACTTCATGCCGACAACAATTCCAAGAACAGTGACAAGTCCGACTGGTATCAGGCCGTCATGATCTATCAGTCAATGTCCGGAGATGCCGCCCAGGGTGAAGCATCCTTTGCGATGAACGGCGGCACCCTGACCAATGCCAACGGTGATGTCTTCTTTGTCAATAACACCGTGGCGACGATCGATCTGAATGATGCCGAAATCATCAATCAGGATGCCGAAGGCAATTTCCTCAGGGCGGCAGCAGCCGGCTGGGGAAATGAAGGCTCCAACGGCGGCCATGTCACAATGAATGCTTCAGAACAGACCATTGACGGCAGTCTTCTTGTCGATGAGGTTTCCACCCTGAATCTGTACCTGAAGGACGGATCACAGCTGAACGGTTCCGTCAATCCGGACGGTCAGGCAGGGGAAGTCTATGTGGAACTGGATGAAGGATCCACATGGACGCTGACTGCAGATTCCTATATTACATCGCTGACATGCGATGCCGATGCCATCGATCTGAACGGCCATGCTCTGTATATCAACGGTGAAGAATATAAGGAAGGCACTGTTTCACAGGGTGAGGCAATTGAAGTGATCATTGAATCTTCAGGCGGCCCCGGCGGCATGCCGGACGGACAGCCTCCGGAAATGCCGGGCGGAGGTGAACCTCCGGAAAAACCGGACGGACAGCCTCCGGAAATGCCGGGCGGAGGAACCCCGCCTGAGAAGCCGGAAGGCAGCAATTGATCCCCTCAGAGTTCTGTCAGATGACAGGACTCTTTTTTGTCGGGAATCTGTTCACGGCATCGGGATTGATTCGTATAATGAAAGTGTCAGCATCTATTTCATACAAATAATTACATCATTGAAGGAGTGTGGTCATTTTATGATTCTGAATGAAGAACTGCTCGCTGTTCAAAGAGGAGAACAGGGCGAAGCAATGCGCAAGGTTCTGAATACTCTGATCATGTACGGAGAGGCTTTCGGAGCAGAGCGCATGGTAAAGATCACCGGCAGAATGGGACATGCGGTCATCGGTACCGGGTCAATGACCTGGAAACCGGTTTTCGATCTGATGGATGAACTGATTGCCGGCGGTGCCTTGCCGAAACAGAGTTTTACAACCGACCCCCGCGGAGTCGAGCCGCATGTGCCGATGAGCCTGGCAGACAGGGCAATGTTCAAGGTCATCTTTTCCAACCAGAAACGGATGGAAAAGGAATGGCAGCGGATGGGAATCAAAGACAGCAACGCCTATACATGTACGGCATATATGAACGAAGTCGGCAATATTCCCGAATACGGAGACATCCTGGGATGGGCGGAATCTTCAGCCGTTTCCTATGCCAATTCCGTACTCGGTGCCAGATGCAACAGGAATTCAGGCATTCTGGAAATCATGTCCAATATTCTCGGATATGTGCCGGAATTCGGACTGCTTACCGATGAAGGCAGAAAGGCAAAGTGGATCATTGAAGTGAAATGCGGAAGGCTTCCCGAACCGCAGCTGCTCGGATCTGCCATAGGATTCAGATGCATTGAAGATGTTCCGTATATCAGAGGACTGGATCAGTGGCTGGGAACGGAACTGACACAGCATGTCAGAGACTATCTGAAGGATATGGGAGCTGCCGCTGCATCGAACGGTTCGGTCGGTCTGTATCATGTCGAAAATCTGACTCCGGAGGCGAAGAAATCCGGTGCGGATCTGATTTCGGAAGATGCGCAGGTATTCGTCATCGATGATGCCGAAATCGAACGGGTCAAGGCATCCTATCCCAATCCGTGGAAAGAAGAAGGAGAGCCGCAGCTTGCCTTTGCCGGCTGCCCGCATTTCAGCTGTGAACAGCTGCAGGACTGGACCGAGCGGCTGATGAACGGACTGGAAGAACACGGGCGTGAGAAAGTGACAGTGCCGACGATATTCTGTGCGGCACCGGATGTTATTGCTTCTTTCAAAACGAGATTTCCGCTGTATTATGACAGACTCACGGAAATGGGAGTGACGGTTTCCTCGCTTTGTCCGCTTTCCTATACGTCCAATCCGCTGACGGACAAGCTCCGTATCATAACTGCATCCAACAAGCTCCGCTATTACAGCAAGGCAAGGTTTTACAGTGAAAAGGAACTTGTGGAAATACTGACAGGAGGCAGAAATGATGGCTAAGGAATATAAGGGACGCGTTGTTGTTCCGGGAAATGTGCAGGCGGAAGCACTGGTGACACATACCGGATTCAATACCCTGGCAAATCTGAAAACAGCCGGTTCGTTCCTGAACCGGAAGGGTGTGCTGCAGGATATGAATAATCCCGAGATCTACGGAAGGCTGATGCCCGGAAAGGCATTGTGTCTGCCGGAGACAATCGGTTCCACGACCGGCGGCATGGTGCTGTACTGCGCATCGGTCATGGGTGTCGGTCCGGCCTGCATGCTTTTCAGCAAGAAGGCCGATACGCTGGCAGTTGCCGGGGCAGTGCTGACGGCCAACTGGTCGGAACATCCGATCGTTCTCGTGGATGATCTGGGTGAAGAATTTCTGCAGGAAGTCAAGGAAGGACAGATGATCACCGTCAGGGAGGACGGAACGGTCATTGTGGAGGAAGCATAAATGAAAGAAATATATGAACCGCTGTTTACACCGTGGAAAATACGGAATCTGGAGATCAAGAACAGAATTGTTCTGACTTCAATGGGCGGAACCGATCTGTTCGGATGGATGGAAGTGAACCATTTCGATGAAGCCGGGGCAAAGTTCATCATGGAAGTTGCCAGAAACAATGCCGGTCTCGTGCTGCCGGGATGCCAGCCGGTCTGGAATCCGATGTACGGACAGTGGCTGCATAAGAACAAAAAGATGTTTGCCGATCTGAAGAAGTGGATGCCGGAGTTTCACAAGACCGGTGCGAAGCTGTTTGTACAGCTGACAGCCGGATTCGGACGCAGCTTTACGGTTTCGGAAATGATGGAAAAGCTGTATACGAACAAGGCTTTGCGCCTGGCCGCAAAGCCCGTCATGGATCTGGACCGCATTACAGCCAGTGCCTCGCCGGCACCGAACCGCTGGTCCGACAAGGTTCCTTCCCGGGCCCTGACAGTTGAGGAAATTCACGAATATGTGGATGCCTTTGCCGAGTGTGCAAAGCTGCTGCAGGATGCCGGCGTGGACGGTGTTGAGATCCATGCCGTGCATGAAGGATATCTGCTGGATCAGTTCACCCTGAAATATGTCAATCACCGCACCGATGAATACGGCGGCTCACGTGAGAACCGCTATCGTTTCCCGGTGGAAATCGTACAGGCCATCAAGGCTGCCTGCGGCGAGGATTTCCCGGTTTCCCTGCGCTATTCGGTTGTATCCAGAACCAAGGGCTTCCGGCGCGGGGCCCTGCCGGGTGAAGAATATGAAGAAGCCGGCCGTGACATGGAAGAATCGGAATGGGCGGCAAAGTATCTGCAGGATGCCGGCTATGACATGCTGAACTGCGACAACGGAACATATGATGCCTGGTACTGGGCTCATCCGCCGATCTATATGCCGGAAAACTGCAATCTGGAGGATGTTGAACATATCCGCAGGTTTGTGGATATTCCGGTTGTCTGCGCCGGCCGCATGAATCCCGCCGTCGCTGCCGAAGCCATTTCCGAAGGCAGGATTGACGGTGCCGGGTTTGCCCGGCAGTTCCTGGCTGATCAGGAATGGGTCAGCAAGCTGATGATGGAACGGGAAGATGATATCCGTCCCTGCATCCTCTGCCACAACGGCTGCTTCAACATGGCTCACTACAAGGGTGTGCCGAACGATCAGGATCTCTCCGATTCCCTGAATCTGAGCAGATGTGCCGTCAATGCCGAAACCATGCAGTGGAAGAAACATTATATAAAGAAGACTGATCAGCCGAAGACGGTTGCCGTTGTCGGCGGCGGCATCGGCGGCATGGAAACTGCCAGAGTGCTGGCTCTGCGCGGCCACAGACCCATCATCTATGAGAAGAGCGACCGGCTCGGCGGAACCTTCATTCCCGCTTCTGCCGAATCGTACAAGGGAAAACTGCGTGATCTGCTGAAGTGGTATGAAAAGCAGATGAAGGATCTGAATATCGAAGTGCATCTGAACTATGAAGTGCATACCATTCATGAATTCGGTGATGATCCGGTGGTTGTCGCAACCGGTGCAGCACCGCGCATCATGCGCAGCATTGAAGGCCATGAGAAGATGATCGAAGCCTGTGAATACCTGAGAGGACAGGCTGTCGGTGACACGGTGGCCGTCATCGGCGGCGGCCTGACCGGCTGCGAAATTGCCTATGAACTGCAGCTGCAGGGCAAAAAGCCGATCATTGTCGAAATGATGAATGACCTGATTGCCCAGAAGGGTGTCTGTCTTGCCAACAGTTCCTATCTGCGCGAATACTTCGCCTGGAAGAAGGTTCCGGTCTATCTTGAAACAAAGCTGAAGGAAGTGCGTGACGGATCCATCATCTGTGAGGACAGGGAAGGAAAGGAAATCGAGATTGCCTGTGATTCCGTCATTTCCTCGACCGGATATGTGCCGGCACCGCTGGCCCTGGGCAAAAAGAAAAACGCCTGGCTCGTCGGCGACTGTGATAAGGTCGGAAATCTGCGCACGGTCATCTGGCAGGCCTATGAAACAGCCATGAAGATCTGAGTTTCATTTCCGATGACCGTTCTCTTCACAGAAGGGGACGGTTTTTGTGTGTCGCAATGTTCATCAGGGAAAATTCAAGGTAAAATGTAGCAGGATACAGACATACGGAGGACAACGGCTATGAAACGACCTGTCATCGGCATTCTTGCCAGCAAATATACATATGGAAAATGGCAGCTGCTTCAGCACGGACTGGGCGACAACTATGTGCGCTCGGTGGAGGAGGCGGGCGGTCTTGCCATGATCATTCCCCACTGCACGGATGACAGTCTGATTGAAGACTATGTCAGCCGCTGTGACGGCATTCTGGTGCCGGGCGGCATCGATGTCGATCCGGTGCTGTTCCATGAAGAAAGGCATGAACTGTGCGGCGAAAGCGACATGGAATATGATCTGTTCCAGATCAGTGTCATACACAAGACCATTGAGCAGGGCAAGCCGCTGTTCGGCATCTGCCGCGGCCTGCAGGTCATCAATGTGGCCTTCGGCGGAACCCTGTATCAGGATCTTTCACTGGCCTGTGAGAAGCCTTTGAAGCACGTACAGGAAGAATACCGCAATGTACCGACGCATAAGGTAAGAACTGCCCCCGACAGCATGCTGGAAATGCTGCTGGGGGAGGAACTGGAAGTCAACAGCTTTCATCATCAGGTCATTCACGAACTCGGCTATGGCCTGAAAGCCGCTGCCTGGGCCGAAGACGGACTGATCGAAGGCATTGAATCTGATATCTATCCGAATCTGCTGGCTGTGCAGTGGCACCCGGAAAACTTCATCATGAACAAAGAAGATGTGATGCTGCCGTTTTTTGTCAAACTGATCGCACTGAGTGAATAACAGCGGAAGGCGGAAAAGAAAATGAAGTACAGAAAAGACAGATACGGCAATGATATTTCCATCCTCGGCTTCGGCTGCATGCGCTTTGCCAAAAAGGGCAATGCCATTGATATGGAAAAGACCGAAGAACAGATCGACTATGCCATTTCCCGGGGAATTAACTATTTTGATACAGCCTATGTCTATTCCGGCAGTGAGGCCGCTCTCGGCGAGATCCTTTCCCGCAACGGCCGCCGTGACAAGGTCAATATTGCCACCAAGCTTCCCCAGTATCTGATCAGCCGTGAAGGTGCCATTGAGAAACTGTTTCAGGAAGAACTGAAGCGTCTGCGGACAGATCATATCGACTATTATCTGATGCATATGCTGACGGATCTTTCAGCCTGGCAGAATCTGGTTTCACTGGGCATCGAAGACTGGATCGCAGAAAAGAAAAAGAGCGGAGCGATCCGCAATATTGGTTTTTCCTTCCACGGCAATACCGACATGTTTCTGAAAATCCTGAATGCCTATGACTGGGATTTCTGCCAGATCCAGTACAACTATATGGATGAATACTCGCAGGCCGGAAGAGCCGGTCTGAAGGCTGCCCATGAAAAAGGTATTCCGGTCATGATCATGGAACCGCTGCGCGGCGGCAAGCTGGTCAGCCTGATGCCTGAAAAGGCGAAGGCAGCGATTGCCGGCTATCATAAGCATTACAGCCCGGCCGAACTGGCGTTCCGCTGGCTGTGGGACCAGAAGGAAGTGACCTGTGTGCTGTCCGGCATGAACAGCCTGGAAATGGTGCAGGAGAACTGCCGCATTGCCTCACAGGCAGAAGCCGGTACGATGGACGCTGATGACTTTGCCCTGATCGAGAATGTAAAAACGCTGATCAATGAGAAAATCAAGGTTCCGTGCACCGGCTGCGGCTACTGCATGCCGTGCCCGCACGGTGTGGATATTCCCGGCGCCTTCCGCTGCTACAATGAGATGTATATGGAATCGAAGAGCACCGGCAGATTTGAATATGCCCAGGTTGTCGGACTGCGCAAACAGCCGGCATTCCCCTCACAGTGTGTCGGCTGCGGCAGATGCGAAAAGCACTGCCCCCAGCACATTCCGATTATCAGCGAACTGAAGAAAGCCGATCAGGAACTGCGGCCGCTGCCCTATAAGATCGGAATCAATATTGCGCGTGCATTCATTCTGAAGAAAGAGAAACAGGTGAAAAAATGACCGGACGCTATGACCGTATGGAAATGATCTGCGGCAGAGATGCGATGACCGCCCTGCGGAACAGCCGGGTTGCCGTATTCGGCATCGGCGGCGTCGGCGGCTATGTCACGGAAGCACTGGCAAGATGCGGCATCGGGACTCTGGACCTGATCGATCATGATACGGTCGACATCACCAACCTCAACCGTCAGATCATCGCCCTGGAATCCACCGTGGGACTTCCGAAGGTTGAAGCCGCAAAAGCAAGGATCGCCGATATCGATCCGCAGATCACCGTCAATACATATCAATGTTTCTATCTGCCGGAAGAAAAGGGACGCTTTGACTTTGCACAGTATGACTACATCGTCGATGCCATTGATACGGTAACAGCCAAGCTGGCTCTGATCGAAGAGGCGAACCGGACCGGCACGCCCATCATTTCTTCCATGGGAACCGGCAACCGCATCGATCCGACAAAGATACTGATTGCCGATGTCTATCAGACAAGCGGTGATCCGCTTGCAAAGATCATGCGTCATGAACTGCGGAAGCGCGGTATCCGCAGACTGACAGTCTGCACATCAAGTGAAGCGCCGATGAAGCCGAGACAGGATGAAGAAATCTTTCGGCGGGAGCTGGAACGGTCCGGACGCAGGGGTATTCCCGGCTCGACTCCCTTCGTGCCGCCGGCGGCAGGACTGGCAATCGCTTCCTATGTTGCCCGGCAGCTGATGCAGAAAGCACAATAGACAGGAGATATGCAAAAGGCATGTCTCCTTTTTCTTCTGCCATGTAAAATGGAAGAGAAGAATAATGGAGGTATCCGATATGAGACTGGAACATATGACATGGCCGCAGGCAGAGGCATATTTTAAGGAACATGATACGGTAATCATTCCGCTCGGTTCCCTGGAATGCCACGGCCGCCACATGCCGCTGGGCACCGATACGCTGATTCCGAACAAAATCCTCGAATACTTTGAAGAAACCAATGACACCGTCATTGCCCCGATGATCCCCTACGGATGCACGGACTATCTGGCATCCTTTCCCGGTACCGTCAATCTCGGACACGATGTGCTCTACCAGGTGCTGACAGCCGTGACGCAGTCTCTGAAGGCACACGGTGCCAGACGCTTTATTGTTGTCAACGGCCACGGCGGCAATATCCCGCCGCTGGACAGAGTGTCTCTCGATCTCTGTAAGGAAGGCTGTCTGCTGGCTGAGATGAACTGGTGGCAGATGGTATGGAACATCACCGGTGACTGGGAAGGCATAAAGCCCTGGCACGGCGGCCACGGCGGCGCCGAAGAAACAGCTGCGATCATGGCGATTGATCCTTCTCTTGTCGACAGGGATGCGATCGCCGATGCGCCGATGTGCGGCATCAGTGAAGAACTGCCGGCTTCCGGAATGAAGACAGTGCGCTTCAAAGGCGTGGACATTCCCGTCAACCGCATGAGCATGGACATCAGCGACAACGGCTGGTTCGGTGATGACCACCCGCTTTCGGCAACGGCCGAATGGGGTGAGGAAATGATCCGTGCCAGTGCTGCGTATATTTCTGAATTCACCGAAGTGTTCAAAAGGGCACCTCTTCCGGAAGGAAAGTAAGCTCAGGAGGAAACATGACATTCATAGAAACAAAAATCCGCAGTGCTGCCGTTTACCGCAGAGGCTGTGAAATTACGAATACCGGTGCCGTGCATCTTACGGCCGGCACGCACCGCTGCCGGATCGAAGGCATCGGCAGCAGTGCCGCACCTGAAAGCATCCGCATCAGCACCTCAAAAGGACTGACTGCCTCGGATGTGCAGACAGCATATCCGGATGAGAAGGAACAGAAGGAAATCACCCGCGAAACGGATGAGAAGATCGTTCTGTGCAATGCTGCCATCGATGCCTGTGATGTACAGGCACAGTTATGGAAAAACAATCTGTCCTTCAAAAGCAGGGACGGTCTGGATCTTGCCGGAATGGAAGAATATGAATCCAGGCTGCCGGAAAAACTGACGGCAATTGCCGGACGTAAAATCGAACTGGAGAAGGAAAAGGAAGAACTGCTGAAGCAGCGGGAAGAGCTGCAGAAGAAGATCGGCCGTCCTTATGTCACGGCCGTGATGGAATGTGAAGCGGAAGGGGACTATCTGGTTCAGGTGCAGTACTATGATCCCTGCGCTTTCTGGCATCCTGTCTATGAGATCCGCACCGACGGTGAAAGCGGACCGCTGACCCTGCGCCTCAGGGCAGGTGTGCGTCAGACCACCGGGCTGGACTGGGAAGATATTTCCCTGAAACTGTATACCGGAAATCCTGCCGTATCTGCGGATATCCCGGTGCTGCTGCCGGCCCATCTGCAGTTCCGGAGGGAACCGGTCAAGCTGAAGAATGCCAGAATGGCCATGCCGATGGGCATGATGGCTTCAGCCATGACGGATGGTGCAGCCATGGAAGAAACTGTTCAGATGGACTATGCTGCCGCAAAGGGAACTGAAGCGGAGGTGAATGTCCAGGAGACAATGACGGAATATGATCTGCCCGGTACATGGAATCTGGTTTCGGACGGACAGGAAACCATGGCCGATCTCAGTGAGAAACAGATCGAATGCGAATATCATATTGTTGCCGTGCCGAAGAAAGACAACCGGGCATGCCTTGCGGCAAGCGTAAAAACTTCCGATCTGGCTGATGTCATTCACAGCCGTGCTGCCGTATACCTGAAGGATACATATACCGGCGAAGTCCTGATCGAACCGGATCAGACAAAGGATACATATGAACTGTCTCTGGGACGTGATGAATCCGTCAGTGTCCGGAGAACTCAGAAGAAGAAATACACATCATCCGTTCTGCTCAAGAACCAGTACCGGACGGAATATGTCTATGAAACAGTGATCGTCTCGTCAAAACAGAAACCCTGCCGGATCACGGTCATCGATCAGATTCCGGTGTCGGATGAAAAGACCATCATTGTCGAAAAGGGGAATCTCTCGGGCGGAAAACTCAATGAAGAAACCGGTGAAGTGGTCTGGGATATGGAACTGGCTGCGAATGAAAGCAGAACAGCGGAGCTTTCCTGGAATACGGTATGGCCGAAGGACCGGGAAATCACGGAAGTGCAGACCCCTGCCGGCAGGAGGTATTGTCCGCAGTGCGGCGCCGAAGTATTCGGAAAGTTCTGCCCGGAGTGCGGCACTGTCGTTTCCTGATGAAAAGCGCCGCAGACAGCGATATTTCTCATTTACATGCGGGTTGAAAACTAGTATAATACTCGAGCGAGTGGTTAAACCCGCTCCTTGCCAGAAATGGCCGTTAGACCAGAAGGAGGTGTACAAATGAAGAAGTACGAAGTAATGTACATCATCAATGAGTCTGTTGACACAGAGAAGAGAGCCGAGCTCATCGAAACTCTCGCCAAGATCATCACTGACAACGGCGGCTCTGTAAACAAGACAGACGAATGGGGTATGCGTGATTTCGCATATGAAATTGATGATATGCACAAGGGCTATTATGTTGTAGTTGCCTTTGAAGCTGACAACGACTGCGTTAAGGAATATGATCGTCTGATGCGCATCAATCCGAATGTTGTCCGTTTCATGATTACCCGTGATGAAGCTTCTGCTCAGGAGGCAAAGTAAATGATCAACCGTGTCGTTCTGGTTGGCCGTCTGACCCGCGATGTCGAAGTAAGAAAAACACAGAGCGGACTGTCTGTAGCACAGTTTACAGTCGCATGTGACCGCCGCGGGCGCAGTCAGGACAATGCTCAGCAGACAGCAGATTTCATCAGCTGTGTTGCATGGAGACAGCCGGCCGACTTCCTCGGACAGTATGCCCGCAAGGGTGCACTGATCGGTGTCGACGGAAGACTGCAGTCACGTTCCTATGACCGTGACGGACAGAGAGTGTATGTGACCGAAGTCGTGGCAGACAATGTCCGTCTTCTGGAAAGCAGGGCACAGTCTGAATCCAGAGCACAGCAGGGCAACAATGGTTATCAGGACAGCTATCAGGCTCCGTATGGCCAGCCGTCATACGCACAGCCGTCATACTCACAGCCTGCATATAACGACAACGCAGGCGTGAGCGATGACTTTGGCGGATCACCGCTGGATATCTCCAGTGACGACCTGCCGTTCTAAGAAAAAAGGAGATAAAAAGATGGCATTCAGAAAGCAGAGAACCGGCCGCAGAAAGGTCTGCTACTTCACAAAGAATAACATCAAGTATATTGATTACAAGGATGTTGAGCTCCTGAAGAAGTTCATCGGCGCCAACGGAAAGATCACTCCGCGCCGCGTAACAGGAACCAAGGCGAAGTATCAGCGTCAGCTGGCAGTCGCAATCAAGCGCGCCCGTCAGATGGCGTTGCTGCCGTATGTAGAAGACTGAGTACAGTCATGCAGAGAGATGGTGTAAACCATCTCTTTTTTTGTCTGTTTTTGGGGAAACCGTATTGCGGAAGCGCTTACACTCTGATATCATGGAAACTGGAAATAGAAAACGGGTTTCCGGAGGGGATATGGAAAGAGAAGAAATTGTACAGGAAGCGATCCGGCAGTTTCAGCTGAACGGCCTGAAATTTACAATGAATGATATTGCGGCCAGTCTCCACATTGCCAAAAAGACAATCTATCAGTTCTATGTATCAAAGGAAGAACTGCTTTCGGCAATGCTGGAATACGGGTTCCGTCAGATTCAGGAAAAGAAGCAGGAGATCCTTTCATCCGATCTGGAACTGACTGACAAGATCAGAATGGTCATGGTTGCCATGCCGCATCAGTATCAGGTTCTGGATTTCCGCAAGCTTTCCGACCTGCATCAGAAGTATCCGGGTGTCAGCGAAGAACTTGTCGGCTATCTGGAAAACGACTGGGAGCCGGTCATCCGGCTGCTGGAGGAAGGCGTGAAGGAGCACAAGATCCGGCCGGTATCGATTCCGATCCTGCGGACCATGTTTACGGCATCCCTGGAATCCTTCCTGTCATCGGACATGCTGACGGAAGAACATATATCCTACAACGAAGCCCTCGAACAGATGATGGACATCATCATGAACGGAATAAAGGAGCATAACTATGAAAAGACGAATTGATGACGGCTGGGAGTTTACGTCGCACTGGAGCGAGGCATTCCTGGCCGGCGGTGAAGCGGAAGAAACCGTCCGCATTCCCCATACCGTAAAGGAGATCCCGCTGCATTATGCCGATCCCGAATCCTATCAGATGATTGCCGGCTACCGCCGCACTCTGAGGATTCCGGCAGAGGAAAAGGGACGCCGCCATTTCCTGCAGTTTGATGCGGCTGCCCATATTGCGACCGTCTACTTCAACGGCAAAGAAATGTGCACGCACAAAAACGGCTATACGGCTTTCAGAACAGAGATTACCAAAGAAATCAGATATGACGAAGACAACATCATCACCGTGCGTCTGGATACGACCGAAAATGCATCGATCCCGCCGTTCGGATTTGTCATTGACTATCTGACCTTCGGCGGCATCTACCGCGATGTCTGGGTGGAAGACAGACCGCAGAAGATGATCAGCGATGCCTATATTACGACCCCTGATCCTGAAACGATGAACATTGCCCTGCAGTACAGCGGTGATGTTGCCGGTGAGAATGTGCATGTCACCGTGAAGGATGCCGGAGGCAGTGCCGTAAAGGAATATGACGGCAGGGCCGAGCGGAATATCCGTCTTTCCGTGCCTGAGGCAAAGCCGTGGTCATGTGAAAGTCCGAATCTGTATACATGCGAAATCACCATGGGTGAAGATACTGTCACAAAGACATTCGGCTTCCGCACCGTTTCCGTAAATGAGAATGAGATTCTGCTGAACGGACAGCCGGTCTTTCTCAGAGGCCTGAACAGGCATCAGTGCTTCCCGTATATGGGCTATGCGGCAGCTGAATCCCTGCAGCGGGAAGATGCCAGGATCCTTGATGAGGAGCTGGGCGTCAATGCCGTCAGAACATCCCATTATCCGCAGAGTCATGACTTCATCGACGAATGTGACCGCAGGGGACTTCTGGTATTTACCGAAATTCCCGGCTGGCAGCATCTCGGTGACCGGGAATGGAAACAGCAGGCAATCGAAAATACCAGAGAGATGGTTCTTGAATACCGCCAGCATCCTTCGATCATTATCTGGGGTGTACGCATCAACGAATCGCTGGATGACGATGAACTCTACCGGGCGACGAATGAAACTGCCCACCGTCTGGATCCGACCCGTCCGACCAGCGGTGTCAGATATCTGGAGAAGAGTTCACTGCTGGAAGATATCTATTCCTACAATGACTTCTCGCACAACGGACTGACTCCCGGTGCCAAGGCCAAGAAGGATGTAACGCCGGACATGAAAAAGCCGCTGCTGATTTCCGAAGCCAACGGCCATATGTTTCCAACAAAGAATTATGACACCTGGGAAAAGCGTCAGGAACATGCCCTGCGCCATGCCCGTACGCTGAATACGGCAATGGCCGACGGCGGTCATGCCGGATGTTTCCAGTGGTGCATGTTTGACTATCCGACCCACAAGGATTTCGGATCCGGTGACAGGATCTGCTATCACGGCGTCATGGACAGCTTCCGCAATCCGAAAATTGCCGCATCCGTCTATGCTTCGCAGAGTGATGAAGCACCGGTGCTGGAAGTCGGTTCGCCGATGGATATCGGTGACTATGCCGGCGGCACCGTCAATTCCCTGTATGTGTTCACCAATGCCGACGAAGTCAATCTGTACAAGAATGATGAATTCGTAAAGACATTCCGTCCCGACCGGGAGAAGTGGAAAGGTCTGAAGCATCCGCCGATCGAAATCGATGACATGATCGGCTGCCTGCTGAGGACGAAGGAAGGCTTCTCCGGAACCAAAGAACAGTATGTCCATGATGCCCTGCAGGCTGCCGCAAAATACGGCATGGCCAACATGCCGGTGAAGTACAAGGCAATGCTTGCCTGGTGCATGGTTCACTACAAGATGAAATACTCGGAAGGCGTGGAACTGTACGGCAAATATGTCGGTTCCTGGGGCGGAGACAGCACCGAATGGAAATTCGAAGCTGTCAGGGACGGTGAGCCGGTTGCGGCCGTGACCAAGTCACCGCGCACCGCTCTGCATCTGGATGTCAGAACATCTTCGACAGAGCTGACAGATACCGATACCTACGATATGGCAGCCTTCCGGATCCGGATCCTGGATGAGCTGAACAATCTGGCTGCCTATGCCCAGCTGCCGGTCAGGCTGAAGACGGAAGGACCAATCGAACTGGTCGGACCGGATGTTGTGACAGCCGAAGGCGGCATGTGCGGCACCTATATCCGCACAACCGGTGAAGCCGGAAATGCCCGTCTGGTGATTCGTGCCGACGGTCTTGAAGAAAAAACAATTGATCTTGTGATTAAGAAAGGGGAAAGATCATGAAATTTACCAGAAAGCAGACAGCTGCCTATGGTCTCGGTGCCATAGGAAAGGATATGGTCTATGCGCTGTCCGCATCATTCGTCATGTACTATTACCAGGATATCCTCGGATTATCCGCAACCTTTGTCGGTGCGATCCTGATGATCGCAAGAATCTTCGATGCGGCCAATGACCCGTTCATGGGCGTGCTCGTTGCCAAGACAAAGACAAAGTGGGGCAAGTTCCGTCCCTGGCTGTTCTCGGGCACGGTTCTGAATGCCTTTGTCCTGTTCGCACTGTTCTCTGCACCTGATCTCAAGGGAACAGGCCTGATGGTCTATTTCTCGGTGGTCTATATCCTCTGGGGTGTTACCTATACGATGATGGATATTCCGTACTGGTCAATGATTCCGGCTGTCACGGACAATCCCAAGGACCGTGAAAATCTGTCGGTTGTCGGCCGTACCTGTGCCGGTGTCGGCAATGCCATCATTACCATCGGCACCATGATCCTCGTCAAGATGATCGGCGGCGGCAATGAAAGAGTCGGTTTCCGCTGGTTTGCCCTGATCGTCGCTGTCATCTTTGTCGTGACCGAAGTCATTCTCTGCCGCAGTATTGACGAATCGGGCAGAGACGAACAGATGGAAACGACAACAGTCGGAGAAATGTTCAGATCGCTGTTTGCCAATGACCAGGCAATGGTTACGGTTCTGACGATCGTTCTGATCAACAGTGCCCTGTATATCACATCCAACCTAATCATCTATTTCTTCAAGTATGACTTCTCGCAGTCACTGATGGATCCGTCCAGCTGGCAGAATACCTATACGCTGTTCACTTCCGTCGGCGGTGCTTCCCAGATTCTCGGCATGATGCTGGTATATCCTCTGCTGCGCAAATTCCTGGGTAATTCCCAGATCTTCAAGATCTGTCTCGGCAGTGCCATTCTCGGCTATGCCCTGCTGCTGATCGGCTGCCTGACAGGCCTGGCCAATACCCTGCCGATCCTGCTGATCCCGGGCGTTCTGGTATTCCTTTCCAACGGTATCCTGACCGTTCTGACAACGGTCTTCCTGACCAGTTCGGTAGACTACGGCGAACTGAAGACAGGTCATCGTGAAGAGTCCGTCATCTTCTCGATGCAGACACTGGTTGTCAAGGCTGCTTCCGGACTGGCTGTCTTCCTGACCGGTATCGGAATTGATCTGATCGGTCTGAAAGGCAACAGCGATGCGGCCGGAGAAATCGTCACCCAGAGTGCCGGAACACTGACCGGTCTGCGTCTGCTGATGACGGTCATTCCGATCCTCGGTCTGGTCTGTGCTTTCTATGTATTCGCAAAGCACTTCATCCTGACTGACGAAAAGGCAAATGAAATTGCCGATGAACTGAAGGCAAAACGAGGCGAAACGGTAAATGAAACTGAACTGGAAACTGAAAACTGATCAGGGGAATTTCGAAGGTGTCCATGAACTGGTGCCGGGCGAGAACCATATCACTGTCAGTCTGCCGGCCTGCCGCATTGAAGAGGCAGCTGCCGAAGGCACTGTCAGACTCGGCAATAACGAAAAGATCTACATGAACGGCTATCAGACCTGGACGGTCTCGCCGGAATATGACAGAAACAGCCGCATGCGCGGACTGCGCGGCGTGCCGCAGAGACTGATCGACCAGTACAGCTTCGACCGCTACGGCGACTATCACTTCATGAAATATTCCAACCGTCCGGGGATGCTGCACGGCTTCTCGTACTGCTATTTCCGAAAGGCCGGCTTCTTCCGGCTGATCGCATCGCTGGATGAGACACCGGGCTATACGATATTCCGCTTTGACGGCAATGACGGCAGTCTCAGCATCAGCCGTGACTGCCGCGGCCTGAAGACGGAAGGTGAATTCCATCTTCTTGATCTGTATTACGGCGAAGGTACGGAGGATCAGGTCTTTGACGGCTGGTTCAAGGCCATGGATGTTCATCCCCGTACGAATGAAAAGATCTGCGGCTATTCCAGCTGGTATAACCGCTATGAAGACATCAGCTCCGCTGCCATCCGCCAGGATCTGCAGGGCTGCCTCAGAATTCTTGAAAAGAACGATCTGTTCCAGATTGATGACGGCTGGGAACCGTATGTCGGTGACTGGCTGGAAGCTGATGATGCCAAGTTCCCGGAAGGCATGAAGGCCATGGCAGATGTCATTCACGAAAACGGATTCCGGGCCGGACTGTGGCTGGCACCGTTTGTGGCGGAAGAGAAATCTTCCCTGTACCGCAATCATCAGGACTGGTTCCTGAAGGTCAACGGCGAAAACTGGAAGTGCGGGTCCAACTGGAGCGGCTTCTACTCACTGGATATCGATAATCCGGAAGTGCAGGACTATCTGAAGAAGGTATTTGACAGGGTCTTTGACGAATGGGGATTCGATCTTGTCAAGCTGGACTTCCTCTACGGTGCAGCACCGTTCGGCAGTGAGAATGAAAGCCGGGCCGGACGCATGATCCGGGCCTGCAGGATGCTGAGGGAATGGTGCGGTGATAAGCTGATTCTCGGCTGCGGTGTACCGGTCATGCCGGCATTCGGGCTGTTTGACTACTGCCGTATCAGCTGTGATGTTTCCCTCGACTGGGATGACAAGCTTTATATGCGGGCGTTCCACCGCGAACGCGTCTCCACCAAGAATGCCGTTACCAACATTCTTTCGAGAAGAATGCTCAACGGCCGTGCCTATCTTTCCGACCCCGATGTCTTCTTCCTGCGGAAGGAGAACATCCGCCTGAATGATCAGCAGAAGGAGGATCTGGCAAGACTGGATGCCCTGCTGGGAGGAGTCTTCATGACCAGCGATGATCCCGGCAGCTATACCGATGAAATGATCGAACAATACCGGCGCTTCCGGCATCTGACGGAAGCAGAGGATGTATCGGTCACGACCGGCGGATCGACCCGTATCAGCTATACAATCGACGGCCACCGGCAGTCACGCAGAGTTTTCTGAACAGAGTTCCCTGAAACAAGGGAACTTTTTTACATTCTCATTTATGCTTTCCTTTGCGGATGAGAAAGGCTATAATAAAAAATATTATTTCACATTCGTATAAACTTTCGGATCAGGCGAAAGTGTTTCTACCCCGCTGCCGTAACAGCGGGACTGCGATTGTCGTTTTTTTGAAGCACCTTCGTGACTGTTTCGGCATGCGAAGGCATTTTTGTTTTAGGGGGATGTGAAATGGAAAGAGGGGAAATATGTTAGAAAAGCTTTTCAAGTTCGAAGAAAACGGAACAAATCTTCGTACAGAGCTGATTGCCGGCGTTACGACATTCATGACAATGGTCTATATCCTTGCCCTGAATCCGGCGATCCTGACCGCCGCACCGGGTCTTGAGCTTGCCGGCGGCTCCATTCTGTTTGCGACTGCCGTAGCATCCGCAATTGCCTGCTTCTGCATGGCTGCGTTTGCCAACAAGCCGTTTGCCCTGTCGGCAGGCCTGGGTCTGAATGCCTACTTTGCCTATACCGTCTGCGGCCAGTTCGGCTACAGCTGGCAGGTTGCACTGACAGCCGTCCTTGTTGAAGGTCTGATCTTCATTGTCATGTCTCTGACAAATATCCGTGAAGCGATCTTCAATGCCATTCCGAAGCAGCTGAAGACTGCCGTATCGGTCGGTATCGGTCTGTTCATTACCTTCATCGGACTGCAGAATGCCCATATCATCGTTGACAGTTCTACACTGGTCGGCCTGTATTCCTTCAAGACTGCGCTCAACAACGGCACATTCCTCACCGAAGGTGTTCCGGTTATCCTGACACTGGTCGGCGTCATTGCCACAGCTGTCATGCTGATCAAGGGCGTCAAGGGCTATATGCTGTACGGCATTCTGATTACATGGGGTCTGGGCATGATCTGTGAACTTGCCGGCCTGTATATTCCGAATGCAGAACTGGGATTCTATTCCGTTCTTCCGACAGCCTTCATTGCCTTCCCGGATATGTCCGTCAACACGATCTTCCAGTTTGACTTCGGTTTCGTCTTCTCGCATTTCCTTGACTTCATCGTAGTTGTCTTTGCCTTCCTGTTTGTCGACGTATTCGACACACTGGGAACACTGATCGGCTGCGCAGCCAAGGCTGACATGCTGGATGAAGAAGGCAAGCTGCCGGGAATCAAGGGTGCTCTGCTGGCTGACGCCGTCGGTACAACAATCGGTGCCTGCCTTGGTACATCCACGATCACAACCTTCGTTGAATCCTCCTCCGGTATTTCCGAAG